>DATGNS010000024.1:0-24339 GCA_035306625.1 Pseudomonas sp.
CAGCGCGGCCTGCAGGTGCCGCCCAGCCAGCAGGACGAGACCCAGCAGATCCAGTCCGCCCAGTCGATCCTGACGCGGTGAGGTGCGGATGCATCGTTATCTGATTACCGCGCTGCTGTTGTGTGCCTGGCCCGTGGCCCAGGCCGAGCCGCGCCTGCCCGAGCTGCCGGCGCCCCAGCACGCCCAGCACGGTGAGGGGCAGGAACTCGAGGGTGTCCAGCGCCTGTATCCGCTGAGCTCGATCAGTCGCATCAGCGGGCGCCTGCGCATGGATCAGGCCGTCGAGGCCGGCGGCAGGCTCACCGCCGTGACCTGGGAGCTGCCCGACGAACGCCATCTGGCCGACGCCTTTGCCGGGGCGCGGCTGGCGCTGCTGGAGCAGGATGCCCGCCTGCTGTTCTGGTGCGAGGGTCGTGACTGCGGCTCCAGCAGCCTGTGGGCCAACAGCGTGTTCGGCAACGCCCGGCTGTATGGCCCGGACAACCAGCAGGGCTACATGCTGCTGCGCCTGGCCGAGCCCCGAGCGGACAGCCTGCTGGCGCTGTACATGATCACCCGTGGCAATCGCCGCGCCTACCTGCACGCCGAGCGGCTGGATGCCGACGCGCCACTGGGCGAGCTGCTGCCCAGCGCCGCCACGTTGCTGCGTCAGCTGCGCGAGGATGGCCAGCTGCACCTGCACGGGCTGGGCGAGCCGCAGTCGGAATGGACCCGGCTGCTGGTCCGCGCCCTGAGCCTGGACACTACCCTGCGGGTCGCCCTGTCGGGTCCCCATGCCGCCGCCTGGCGCGACGCGCTGGTCGCCGAGCGCCTGAGGGCAGGGCGGCTGGAACTGGGTGCCGAAGAGGCCGACGGCCTGCGCGTCCAGCTGCTGCGCTGAAGCGATGCACTCCCCGATTATCTGTCCGCAAGGAGCGGCTGATCCGCAATGAGCACCGACCGCCTGCTGATCCAGATTCTGTTGCTGAGTCTGCTGGGTGCCAGCCTCTGGGTACTGGCACCCTTTGTCTCCGCCCTGTTCTGGGCGGCCGTGCTGGCCTTTGCCTCCTGGCCGCTGATGCGCCTGCTGACCCGCTGGCTGTCGGGTCGCCAGACGGTGGCTGCCGCCGTGCTGACCGCCGGTTGGATGCTGCTGGTGGCGGTGCCTCTGACCCTGCTGGGCCTGAACATGGCGGATTACCTGCGCGACCTGAACGCGCTGATCCATGACCTGCAGAATACCGGCCTGCCGCCCGCACCCGAGTGGCTGGTGGCGCTGCCGCTGGTGGGCGACTGGGCCCGCGAGACCTGGAGCGAGCTGGATGAACAGGGTGCCGCGCTGTTCGATGCCGTGCGTCCGCACCTGGGCTTCCTGGGCAACTGGTTGCTGGGCCGCAGCGCGCAGATCGCCGGCGGCATGATCGAGCTGGCCCTGAGCCTGGTGCTGGTGTTCTTCTTCTACCGTGACGGGCCGCGACTGTCGGCGTTCGTGCACAGCGTGCTGGAGCGTCTGATCGGCCGACGCGCCGAGCATTACCTGGAGCTGGTGGCCGGCACCATCCAGCGGGTGGTCAACGGCGTGATCGGCACGGCGGCGGCCCAGGCGGCCCTGGCGGCCGTCGGTCTGGCCATCGCCGGGGTGCCCGGTGTGCTGCTGCTGGCGCTGATCACCTTCGCCCTCAGTCTGATCCCCATGGGTCCGCCGCTGGTGTGGATTCCGGCCAGCATCTGGCTGGTAGGGCAGGAAGCCTACGGCATGGCCATCTTCCTGGCGATCTGGGGCACCTTCGTGATCAGCGGCGTGGACAACGTGCTCAAGCCCTATCTGATCAGCCGCGGCGGCAACATGCCGCTGGTGGTGGTGCTACTGGGCGTGTTCGGCGGCATCCTGGCCTTCGGCTTCATGGGCCTGTTCCTCGGGCCCACGCTGCTGGCGGTGGCCTATAGCTTGCTCAACGACTGGGTGGGCAAGGCGACCGAGCGGCCTGGCCCCGGGCGCCCTGACCAGGCGTCCTGACCGGCCGTCCTGACCGGCGCCTCCGTCACTGGCTGGCTTCGTAGCTGTCCAGGGTGTCGCTGGCGATCTGCCGGCCCAGGGCGATCAGCTCCTGGGCACGGTGAAAGTCGAAGAAGCGGCACACTTTGCGCGGCACGTTGATCAGCACGTCCGGCGGGTAGCCGGCGATCTTGTACTGCGCCAGGGATGTCTGCATCACCTCGAAGCTCTGGTTGACCAGCTCCAGCAGCGAGGCCGGGCCCACCTGATCCATGACCCGGGCGCCGCTGGCCGAGCGGGGCGAGCCCGGCTTGAGGGGCGCGGCCACCGGCTGCTGGGCTTCCGGCTCGGCCTCTTCGGGCGGGCTCGGCAGCTGGACCTGGCCATTGCCGTTGCGCTTGAACGGCAGGCGGTTGAGCAGGCCGTCGAGGCTCAGGCGCATGGCCGGCGGACGCTCGATGTCCGGCAGCTGGTAGTGGCGCGTGCCGGCGGCGTTGAGGTTGACCGCCACGATCAGGTCGCAGTGGCTGGACACCACCGGCACGATCGGCAGCGGATTGAGCAGGCCGCCGTCCACCAGGGTGCGCTGGTCCTGCAGCACCGGTGTGAAGATGCTGGGAATGGCTGCCGAGGCACGCATGGCCTGGTGCAGGTCGCCCTCCTGGAACCAGATCTCCTGCTGGTTGGTGAGGTCGGTGGCCACCGCCGTGAAGGGGATCGGCAGGTCCTCGATGTTCACCTCGCCGAGCATCTCGCGGATGCGCCCGAAGACCTTCTCGCCGCGCATCATGCCCAGGGAAAAGCTCACATCCACCAGGCGCAGCACGTCCAGGTAATCCAGGCTCTCGATCCAGGCGCGGTATTCGGCCAGCTTGCCGGCCGCATGGATGCCGCCCACCACCGCCCCCATGGAACAGCCGGCGATGCAGCAGATCTGGTAGCCCCGCGCCTCCAGCTCGTCGATGACGCCGATATGCGCATACCCACGCGCTCCGCCTGAACCCAACACCAGTGCAACCCGTTTGCCCATGCCATCCTCCCGTGCAACCGACAGACGATAGCGCGGCGCCGCAGTCGTCGCCAAGCACCTGTCCGCGCGGACAGCGGTACTCGCCGAGCGCTAGAATCACTCCTTGATTGCAACATTCAGCGGAGACCCCATGCCCGAGACCATTCGCCTCACCCAGTACAGCCACGGAGCGGGCTGCGGCTGCAAGATTTCCCCCAGGGTACTGGACGTGATTCTCGCCGGCAGCGGCGCCCAGGGACTCGACCCGTCCCTGTGGGTCGGCAATGCCTCGCGGGATGATGCGGCCGTGTACGGCATTGACGGTGAGCGGGGTGTGGTATCCACCACCGACTTCTTCATGCCCATTGTCGACGATCCCTTCGACTTCGGGCGTATTGCCGCCACCAATGCCATCAGCGACATCTATGCCATGGGCGGCGACCCGCTGATGGCCATCGCCATCCTCGGCTGGCCGGTCAACCTGCTGCCGCCGGAAGTGGCCCGCGAGGTGGTGGCCGGCGGCCGGGCCGCCTGCGAGGCGGCCGGCATCCCGCTGGCGGGCGGGCACTCCATCGATGCGCCGGAGCCGATCTTCGGCCTGGCCGTTACCGGCCTGGTGGAGAAGCGGTACCTCAAGCGCAACGACACCGCCAGGGCCGGTGCGCGGCTGTACCTGACCAAGCCACTGGGCATCGGCATCTACACCACCGCGGAAAAGAAGTCCCGGCTGCGCGACGAGGATGTCGGAGTGGCCCGGGACCTGATGTGCACCCTGAACCGGGCAGGCAGCCGCTTCGGGCGCCTGGCCGGCGTACAGGCCATGACCGACGTCACCGGCTTCGGCCTGCTCGGTCACCTGCTGGAGATGGCCGAGGGCAGCGGCCTGAGCGCTGAGCTGGTCTTCGAGCAGGTGCCGCGTCTGCCGAGCGTGGATTACTACCTGGCGCGGGAATGCGTGCCGGGCGGCACCCATCGCAACTTCGACAGCTACGGCCAGCGCGCCGCGCCGCTGAGCGAGGCGCAGAGGCTGCTGCTGTGCGATCCGCAGACCTCCGGAGGCCTGCTGGTGGCGGTGGCGCCGGAAGGGGAGGATGAGTTCCTCGCCGTGGCCGCCGAGCTGGGCCTGAGCCTGTCGCCCATCGGTGAGCTGACCGAACGCCGGCAGTACGCGGTCCAGGTGGTCTGATGCGCGCCGACAGCAGTAACTACCGGGACATCCTCCTCAAGGATCTGCCCCTGATGGACGCCCGGGCGCCCGTCGAATTTCGCAAGGGCGCCTTCCCCACCGCGGTGAACCTGCCGCTGATGAATGACATCGAGCGCCAGAAGGTGGGCACCTGCTACAAGCAGCACGGCCAGCAGGCGGCCATCGAGCTGGGCCACCGGCTGGTCGGCGGGGCGGTGAAGGAGGAACGTCTCCGGGCCTGGGCCGCGTTCGCCAGGGCCAACCCGGAGGGCTATCTGTACTGTTTCCGCGGCGGCCTGCGCTCGCAGATCGTCCAGCAGTGGCTGAAAACCGAGGCGGGCATCGAGTATCCGCGGGTGGTGGGTGGCTACAAGGCGCTGCGCAGTTTCCTGATCGACACCACCGAGCAGGCGGTGGCGCAGTGCAATTTCGTGATTCTGGGCGGGTATACCGGCACCGGCAAGACCGAAGTGCTGGCCCGACTGCCCAACGCACTGGACCTGGAAGGCCATGCCAACCATCGCGGCTCCAGCTTCGGCCGCCACGCCACGCCACAACCGGCGCAGATCGATTTCGAGAACCGCCTGGCCATCGACCTGCTCAAGAAGCGTGCCGCCGGCATCGAGCATTTCGTGCTGGAGGACGAGGGGCGCATCGTCGGCAGCTGTTCGCTGCCGCTGTCGCTGTACCGGGGCATGCAGACCTATCCGCTGATCTGGCTGGAAGACAGCTTCGCCAACCGGGTGGAGCGCATCCTCCAGGATTACGTCGTCAACCTGCTCGCCGAGTTCGTCGCGCTGCATGGCGTCGAGCAGGGGTTCCCGACCTTTGCCGAGCGGCTGCGCCAGAGCCTGGCCAACATCCAGCGACGCCTCGGCGGCGAACGGGCCCAGCGGCTGATGACGCTGATGGACGCGGCGTTGCAGGAACAGGCGCGCACGGGTGCCGTGGAACTGCATCGCGCCTGGATCGAGGGTCTGCTGCGCGACTACTACGATCCCATGTACGCCTTCCAGCACGAGAAGAAGCGCGAGCGGGTGATCTTTGCCGGCGACCAGGCCGCGGTCATCGACTACCTCTCGCGCCTGACCTGCCTCTAGCGTGTCGCACTTCCACCAGGGCAGGGGGAGGCCGTCTTTCGACCACCGGTAAGCACCGCTCCAAACGGTGCTTCCGGTCGGACCAAGCGCAGGCCAGTTCACAGAACCGACCTGTCCGATCTTGCCCCTGCGGCAGGGCTCCGTGAGCATTCCCCGCTCACGGAGGAGGCGGCATGCGCGCGAAACTGGAACGTTGTCTTTCGGTGATCAACGAGGTGGTGCTGGGCAAGGAAACCCAGGTGCGCCTGGCCATGGCCTGCCTGCTGGCCAGAGGCCATCTGCTGATCGAGGATCTGCCCGGCATGGGCAAGACCACGCTCAGCCAGACCCTCGCCCGGGTGCTGGGGCTGGGTTTCCAGCGCATCCAGTTCACCGCCGATCTGCTGCCGGGCGATATCCTCGGCACTTCGGTGTTCGACCCGCGCAGCGGCCGCTTCACCTTTCATCCCGGGCCCATCTTCGCCGAGCTGGTGCTGGCCGATGAGATCAACCGGGCCACGGCCAGGAGCCAGAGCGCGCTGCTGGAGGCCATGGAGGAAGGGCAGGTGACCCATGAGGGCACCACCCACGCCCTGCCATCGCCCTTCTTTGTCATCGCCACCCAGAATCCCGCCAACCAGGGGGGCACCTTCGCGCTGCCCGAATCCCAGCTCGACCGCTTCCTGATGCGTCTGTCGCTGGGCTATCCGGCCCTTGTCGCCGAACGGGACCTGTTGATGGGCAAGGCGCGCCGCGAAGTGCTGGCCAGCTTGCGGCCGATCCTGGAAATGGGCGAACTGCCCATGGCCCAGCAGGCGGTGAGTGAGGTGCATGCCAGCGGCGCAGTGGTCGACTACGTGCTGCGCCTGGCTGTCGCCACCCGCCGCGCGGAACAGTACGGCGGCGGCCTTTCGCCCCGCGCCACCCTGGCGCTGATGGCGGCGGCGCGGGCCTGGGCCTGGCTGGCCGGCCGCGACTATCTGATTCCCGAGGATGTGCAGGCCGTGCTGCCGGCGGTCGCGGGCCATCGCCTGGGTGGCCATGACGTGGCCACGGGCAACGCACAAGCGCGACGCCTGCTCGACGAGGTGCCGGTGCCGTGATGGCTGCCCTGCGCCCCGGCCGCTGGCTGGCCCGGCGCTATCCGGTCGGCCAGCGGGTGCGTCTGGACCGCCGCAAGGTGCTCATCCTGCCCAGCCGTGCCGGCCTGGGCCTCGGCATCCTGCTGGTGTTCCTGCTGTTGCTGGCGATCAACTACCAGAACAGCCTGGCCTACGCCCTGGCTTTCCTGCTGATCGCCCTGGCGCTGGTGACCCTGCTGCATACCTGGCGCAACCTGGCGGGGCTGCAATTGCGCGCCGCCGCCGCCGAGGCGGTCCATGTTGGCCAGTCGGCCGGTTTCCATGTGCTGCTCGAGAGTCGGCGCCCACGTCCGGCCATCGCCCTGGGCTGGGTGGGAGAGCCGAGCACCCTGCTCGACGTGCCTGCCGGTGGGGCCCTCGACGTGCCCCTGTCGTTGGCCGCCAGTCGCCGTGGCTGGCTGCGGGCGCCGCGCCTGCGTGTGGAGACCCGCTTTCCGCTGGGGCTCTGGGTGGCCTGGAGCTGGGTGGACCTGCGGCAGCGGGCGCTGGTGTACCCCAGGCCCGCCGAGGGGCTGCCGACGTTCAGCCATGAGGGTGGGGAAGGGGGGCAGGCCCGACCGGTCGGCGAGGGCCTGGATGACTTCCGGGGCCTGCGCCCGTATCAGCCCGCCGATGGTCGGCGGCGACTGGACTGGAAGGCCTACGCCCGGGGCCAGGGCCTGCGCGTGAAGGACTTTGCCGCTCAGGCCGGAGACCGGTGCCTGCTGGACCTGGCGCAGTTGGCCGGTCCGCTGGAAGAGCGCCTGGCGAACCTATGTGCCGGCGTACTGCGTTTCTCCGAACAGGGTGTAACGTTCGAGCTGCGCCTGGCGACGGAGCGGCTGGGGCCCGCCAGCAGCCGCGCCCACCGGGATGCCTGCCTGCGCGCCCTGGCCCTGTACGGCCTCGAGGACGAAGCATGACCGGCGCCGGGGAAATGCCCCGCGGCGCCCTCGGCTGGCTGCTGGTGGCGCAACTGCTGATCATCCTGCCGCTGGTGATCCATCTGCCGGCCTGGCTCGCACTGCTGTGGCTGGGCTGCGCGACCTGGCGCGTGCAGGCCTATCGCATGCGGGTCGCCTTGCCGCCCGCCTGGCTGAAGGCGCTCCTGCTGCTGGCGGTGGTGCTGGGACTGGGATTGTCCAGCTCGGGCTTCAACCTGAATGCGGCCAGCGCACTGCTGGTTGCCGCCTTCATCCTCAAGGTGCTGGAAATGCACCGCCAGAAGGATGCGCTGGTGGTGATCTTCCTGGGTTTCTTCGTACTGGCCACGGGGTATCTGTTCGAGTCCGGGCTGCTGGCCGCCCTGTACAGCCTGGTGCCCATTGCCGCGCTGCTGGCCGCGCTGATCGGCCTACAGCGCAGCCGCCTGCTGGAAACGCCGGCCGCGACCTTGCGCCTGGTCGGCAGCCTGCTGCTGCAAGCCACTCCCCTGTTGCTGTTGCTGTTCGTGCTGTTCCCGCGCCTGGCGCCCCTGTGGTCGCTGCCCCAGGTGAAGCAGCAGACGGTCAGCGGCCTTGCGGACCGCATGGCGCCCGCCGACATTGTCGAGCTGAGCCAGTCCAGTGCGCTGGCGTTCCGGGTCAGTTTCGAGGGGGCGACGCCGCCCCGTGGCGAGTTGTACTGGCGGGCGCTGACCCTGGAGCACTTCGACGGCCGCGAGTGGAGCCAGGTGCCTGCTGCTCCGGCGTCGCCGCAGTGGCTGGCGCAGGGTGAGCCGCTGCGTTACAGCCTGGTGATGGAGCCCAGTGGGCGCACCTGGCTGTATGGTCTGGACGTGGCCCTGACCGAACTGCCCCGCGCGCGGCAGGGCAGTGACTTTCGCCTCGAACACTGGCGGCCGGTGGATCAGCCGCTGCTGTACAGCGTCACATCCTGGCCCCAGGCGCTGCGCGAGCCCAGGTTGCCGGAGGCAGTGCGCCAGCGGGCACTGCAACTGCCGGAAGCGGGCAATCCGCAGACCCGCCAGTGGGCGGTGCAACTGCGTGAGCAGCATCCGCAGCCCCAGGCCCTGGTCCAGGCCCTGCTGGGGCATTTTCGCGAGCAAGCCTTCGTCTACAGCCTGCGGCCGCCGCCGGTGGGGGTGCACATCATCGATGACTTCCTGTTCGCCAGTCGCAAGGGCTTCTGTCTGCATTTCGCCGGCGCCATGACCTTCGTGCTGCGGGCCGCCGGCATCCCGGCGCGTCTGGTGGTCGGTTACCAGGGAGGCGAGCTCAACCCCGCCGGCAACTACCTGACGGTGCGTCAGTTCGATGCCCACGCCTGGGTGGAGTACTGGGTTCCGGAGCAGGGCTGGCTGACGGTCGACCCGACCTTCGCGGTGGCGCCGGAGCGCATCGAACAGGGGCTGGAGCAGGCCCTGAGTGAAGAGCGGAGCTTCCTGGCCGAGGCGCCGCTGAGCCTGCTGCGCTATCGGGATGTGGGCTGGCTGAACGCGCTGCGTCTGGGCTGGGAGCGTATCGGCTATGGCTGGCAGCGCGGTGTGCTGGGCTACCAGGCCGAGCAGCAGGGCCGCCTGCTCAGGGACTGGTTCGGCATTGTCGATGCGCGGGTGCTGGGTGTGGCCCTGTTGGTGGCGCTGGGGGCTGTGCTGGCCCTGCTGCTGCTCTGGCTGACCCGCCCCTGGCACCGTCGGAAAGATCCGCTGGAGCGCCTGCAGCGGCGCTTCGAGGCGCTGCTGGCTCGGCAGGGGCTGCGGCGCCTGCCCGGAGAGGGGGCGCGCAGCTTCGCCGTCCGGGCGGCCGAGAAGCTGGACATGCACCGTGAACCGATCCTGGCCTTTGCGGAACTGTTCGAGCAGGCCCGCTACGCCGGCAAGGCGGGGTTGGAAGGAACGCTCCGGGACGCGTTGCGACGCCTGCGCCAGTGTCTGCGGCGCCACTGACAGCGGCCCGGCGTCTGGCTAGTCTGCCCCCTGGTCTGAATGGAGATGCCCATGAATTTCTTCGAACTGATGCGATTGCCGGACGCCGACGGGATCAGCGTGCCGGTGAGCTGGGGGCAGGGACGCTCGGTGTTCGGCGGGCTGGCCGCTGCCCTGGTCTATCGCGCCCTGCGCGCGCGGGCGCCGGCGGAGCGCCCGGTGCGCTCGCTGGCGATCACCTTCGTTGCGCCGATGCAGTGCGAGGTGCCGGTGCGGATCGAGGTGGAGGTGCTGCGCGAGGGGCGCGCCGTCAGTCAACTGCTGGGGCGGGCCATGCAGAATGGCGAGGTGGTCACCCTGATGCAGGGCAGCTTCGGCGCCGCGCGCGACTCCTCCATCGCGGTGGAGCCCCTGTCCGCGCCGTCAGTTCCCGGCGCGGCGGACACCCGGGAACTGCCCTTCCTGCCCGGCGTCACACCCGAGTTCACCCGGTACCTGAGCATGAGCTGGGTCCAGGGCGGCATGCCGTTCTCCGGCACGCCGGAACGAAAGATGGGGGGCTGGGTGCGCTTTCGGGGCGAGACCCCCCGGCAGGCGGTGGACGAGGCGGCGCTGCTGGCGCTGGTCGACGCCTGGCCGCCAGCGCCCCTGAGCTACCTGCGTCGTCCGGCGCCGGGCAGCAGCCTGACCTGGACCATCGAGTTCATGCAGCCACTGCCGGCAGCCGATGTGGGTGAACCGTTCCTGTATCAGGCGCGCATCGAGCGGGTCCGTGACGGTTACGGACATGTGGCCGCCAACCTGTGGACCGAGCGGGGCGAGCTGCTGGCCATCAGCCGCCAGACCGTGGTGATCTTCGATTAGACAGGGGCTGGGACGACGCCGCGACAGCGTCGCCCCGGCCGTCACAGGCGCAGCTTGCCGATGGCCATGTTGAGTTCGTGGGCCAGGCTGGCCAGCTCGGCACTGGTGGCCGCGGAATCACGGGTCTGCAGGACGGTGCGTTCGGAGAAGTCGCGGATGCCGATCACCGAACGGGTCATCTCCTCCGCCACCTGGCTCTGCTGCTGGGCGGCGGTGGCGATCTGCATGTTGCTGTCGCGCATCTGCTCCACTGCCTGGGCGATTTCCGCCAGGGCCTGTTCCGCCTCGCGGGCCAGCTGCACGCAATCGTCGGCGCGCAGCGAGCTTTCCTGCATGAACTCCACGGCGTCCCGGGTGCCGCTCTGCAGGGTGCTCACCATGCTGGTGATCTCGTCGGTGGAGTCCTGTACCCGGCGAGCCAGGTTGCGCACCTCGTCGGCCACCACGGCGAAGCCGCGGCCCTGCTCGCCGGCGCGTGCCGCCTCGATGGCGGCATTGAGGGCCAGCAGGTTGGTCTGTTCGGCGATGCCGTGGATCACGTTGACCACACCGCTGATCTTCTCGCTGTCCTCGGCCAGGCGCCCGACCATCTGTGCGGTTTCCTGGATGCCCTGAGACAGCTGGGCGATGGACTGCTCCACCCGCTCGACCACCGATTGGCCGCTGTTGGCCAACTGGTCGGCGGCCAGCGACTGGTCGCGGGTATCGGCGGCATGCTGGGCGATGTGGTGGACGGTGACCGACATCTCGTTGATGGCGGTCGCGGTCTGATCGGTTTCGCTCTGCTGGCCGACCATGCCTTCCTGGACCTGTCCCATGTTGGCAGCCAGGCGCGAGGCCCCTTCGTCCAGGCGCGCGGCGCTCTTGGCGACCACGCTGACGATGCGCTGGTAGCCGGCCTGCATGGCATTGAAGGCGCCAGCCATCTGGCCCACCTCGTCGCGGCTGTCGAGCGGCACGCGGGCGGACAGGTCGCCGCTGCTTTCCACATAGAGCATCACGCTGCGCAGGGTATTCAGGTGGGTGAGCAGGAAGCGGATGAGCAATTGCGAGCTGGCCAGCAGGATCAGCATCAGCACCAGCACCGCCAGCGCATAGCTGCCGGCACGCTCGACGAACACATCCCGGACGCCGACGCCATGGGCCAGTACGGCGGCACGGCGACCGTCGGGCAGTTCCACCTGCCGGGCGCCGATCACCGGTCGGCTGTCGAACAGCCCATGCTCCAGTTCGGTCCAGCCGGATGCGGTCAGCAGGGTGCCGTTCACCCTGGGCTGCTCGCCCCTGGGAAACAGGCGCAGCTGTTCGCTTTCGGCCAGGGGGGCACCGTTCGGCCACTGGCTCAGCAGACCGGCAAGGCTCTCGGCCTGCTGGCGGGCAGCGGCGCCGCGCGCATCCTGTTCCTGATACATGGCAAACACGACCAGCAGCAAGGTGATGGCGAAGGAGACCGCGTTGAGTCCCCAGAACTTGTACTTCAGGGAAAGATCGCGCAGAAGGTGTCCCATTTTGATTTGTGCTTTGTCGTTATCGTTATGAAGGAATGTGACGCAGGCCACACTATATCGGCACCAGGCCGCTCGGCATGAGGATAATCAAGAAAACAAATCACTTGCCTCCGGCGTCGGCAGCTGGAAGAACGCCCGGGCGCAGGCGCTGGTGTGAGCCGCCAGCGCCTCGGGTGTCTCCTGGCGGTGGCGGGCCACCTCCCGGAGCACCGCGGGCAGGTAGGCCGGTTCGTTGCGGTTGTTGCGGGGTCTGGGTCGCAGGGTGCGGGGCAACAGATAGGGCGCATCGCTCTCCAGCATCAGGCGGCCTGTCGGGATATCCCGCACCAGTGCGTGCAGGTGCGTGCCGCGGCGCTCATCGCAGATCCAGCCGGTGATGCCGATGTGCAGGTCCAGATCCAGGTAGGCATAGAGCGCCCGGCGCTCGCCGGTGAAGCAGTGCACCACCGCGGCCGGCAGCCGGTCGCGGAATTCCCTGAGGATGGCCAGCAGCCGCTGATCGGCCTCCCGCTCGTGAACGAACACCGGCATGCCCAGCTCGCAGGCCAGTTCCAGTTGCTCGGCAAAGGCCTTCTCCTGAGCCGGGCGCGGCGAAAAGTCCCGATTGAAGTCCAGGCCGCATTCGCCCACGGCGCGCACACGCGGATGGCGCAGCAGCTGACCCAGTTGGCGAATATGGTCGCTGCTCCACTGCGCGGCATCGTGGGGGTGCACACCGGCGGTGCTGAACAGGGTCAGGCCCTCGGCATCCTGTTCCTCGCACAGTTGCAGGGCCTTTTCGCTTTCCTCCAGGCTGGTGCCGGTGACCATCAGTTGCGTCACGCCGGCCTGGCGGGCGCGTTCGAGGACGCCGTTCACGTCGGCGCGCAGATCGGGATGGGTGAGGTTGACACCGATATCGACAAGCATGGGCATGACCAGACAGCAGGGACCGCCCTTATAAATCAACTTGTCGATGCTGCCTATTGCGTTCGTGCCACCAGAGGCGCGCGCGCTCCTGCTCGGTAAAGTAATCGGCCTGCAATTGCTCGATGGCGTTGCGGCGCTCCTCCGGGCTGAGTCGCTCGTTGAGCTCGATGCGTGCCCTGGCGCGCCGGTAGTTGCGCAGGCGATGTTCCCAGGCTCGGCCCTGGTCGGCTTCGACGAGCGGATGTTCCGCCCGGTGGCCGGCCGGCAGCTCTCGCTCGCTGGGCAACAGGAGAAAGATCACCGCCATCCCGATAAGGGTCGCGGCACTGATCGACAGTAACAGCCTGGTCATCCCGGACCTCTATCGATTGGCGAAGCCTCGTGCTTCGCGGTGCCTTGCGACCAGCAGGAATCGTGCCTTTTTCCTCCAGACCGCTGGTGGCGGGCCTTTCGGGGAATTCGCTGGGGTGGAGGAGGCTCAGTGGGCGAACAAACTGTTACGTCCCGATACAGAAGACCAGTTGGCCAGCAACTGGTAACGCGGCTGGCCTTGGACGCTGTGGTACAGCCCCCACTGGCGTGCCTGCCAGGCAACCCGTGGCGGGGTGCCTGAAACGGGGGCATCGCCGAGGCCGCGGGCCAGGGTCAGGTGCGGGCGATAGGGGCGCCGATCGACGTTCAGGCCGGCACTGGCCAGGCGTTCCTGCAGACTGGTCTGGAACGCCAGCAGGCTGTCGGGGACCGCTTCGGGCAGCAGGACCAGCAGATT
Organism: Pseudomonas sp.; assembly: GCA_035306625.1. Classification (GTDB taxonomy): domain Bacteria; phylum Pseudomonadota; class Gammaproteobacteria; order Pseudomonadales; family Pseudomonadaceae; genus Serpens. Next base: position 13,287 of record DATGNS010000024.1, read on the forward strand.
CTTCCAGCGTTCGGTGATGCTCAGTTTCAGCGTGATATCCGGCAGGCTCAGCCCGGCTGCCAGCTCGATCACCCGCGGGACACTGGAAGCGGGCTGATTGCCCAGGAAGGCCAGAGTGACGTGCAGGTCGCTGGGATGCAGGTGGCGGGCACCGGGGTAGTTCGCCCGGGCCCAGGCCGCCAGGGCCTCGGCGGCCGGACCGGGACATGGCAGGGCGAAGAACAGGCGCAGGGAGGGTTCATTCATGACATTACGGCAGATGGTTGTTGACAGTGGGGGGAGGGGCTTCTTAGCATTCCGCCAGCGCCGATTTAGTCAGCTACTTGCGGGGCGCTTGCCAAATACCGCTAAAGCGCTGGTTCCGGTGCCGCCTCACACCGCTGTCCAGTGGTTCTTCGAGGCGGATATCTGACCCAAATGAATTCCTTTCAGTTCATCCTGCGCCAGGCGCCCCTGCGGGACGGCCTCGGCGGTCGTGATCCACGCATCCTGCTCTCCAGTCACCAGCCGCTCGACTTGCTGCGACGCTTCGACAGCCTGTCGGGACGCCGGCAGCCGCTGCGCATCCAGCTGTCCGGCAAGGGCGAGGAGCTGGCGGCGCTGGCCGCAGACAGCGTGGATCTGGCGGTGGTCGAGGCGCCGGACATCGACGCCATCGGCCAGCTGGTCCGCGTGGCCCGCAAGGGGCTGCTCATCCGCCGCTGAGCGGCGGAGCGCACCTCACGGATAGTCGATTTCCACCACGATCCAGGTTCTGGGGCCCGTGGGCGTGGGCACCCTGACCTCGGCATCCAGGGGCTTGCCCACCAGCGCCCGGGCCAGGGGGGAATCGATGCTGATCAGGTTCTGCTTGAGGTCCAGCTCGTCGGGCCCGACGATGCGGTAGCGCACCGTTTCGCCGTCCTCGTCCTCCAGGGTGACCCAGGCGCCGAAGTAGACCCGGTTCGGGTCGTCCGGCCGTTCGCGGACCACTTTCAGGTTTTCCAGCCGCTTGCGCAGGAAGCGCACGCGGCTGTCGATCTCGCGCAGCATCTTCTTGCCATAGATGTATTCGGCGTTCTCCGAGCGATCGCCCAGGGCGGCGGCCTCGCTCACCGCCTGGGTGACCTGGGGTCGGCGCACGTTCCACAGTTCATGCAGCTCGGCGCGCAGACGCGCTTCGCCTTCCGGGGTGATCAGCGGGGTACCCGCGGTACGCGGGGGGCGGTAACGACTCATGACTACCTTTCGATCCTTCAGCCTTCGCGCAGCACCTGCAGGGGGCTGGCGTTGAGGGCGCGACGAGTGCCCAGCACGCCGGCGCCGCCGATCAGCAGCGCGCCCAGCAGGGGCAGGGTCAGCAGCCAGGGGTGAGGCTGCCAGTCCAGTTTGAAGACGAGACCATACAGCAGGGCGCTGGACAATTCACAACCCAGGGCGGCCAGCAGGCCGCTGGTGGCCCCGAGCAGGGCGAATTCGCTGCGTCGCGCACGTACCAGTACATTACGGGAGGCACCGATGGCGCGCAGCAGGGCGCCCTGGCGGATACGTTCGTCCAGTGTGGCCTGCAGGCCGGCGGCCAGTACCGCGAGGCCGGCGGCCAGCACGAAAAGCAGTACGTATTCAACGGCCAGGGTCACCTGTTCGAGGATGCTGCGCAGCTGGGCCAGCAGGGCATCCACCTGCAGCAGGGTGATGGAAGGGAAGGCGCGCGCCAGGGCCACCAGTTCGCGCTCCTGGCCGGCCGGCAGATGGAAGCTGGTCAGGTAGGTGGTCGGCAGATCGCCGAGGGCGCCGGGCTGGAAGATCATGTAGAAGTTCGGCCGGAAGCTGTCCCAGTTCACCCGGCGCAGGCTGGCGACCCGGACTTCGTGCTCCGCGCCGGCGATACTGAAGCGCAGGCGATCGCCCAGCTCCAGCCCGAGGCTGGCGGCCAGCTCGCTTTCCACCGAAACCCCCGGCAGCTCATGGGCGGGCAGTTGGGGCCACCAGTGACCGGCCACCACCTGGTTGTCCTCCGGCAGCTCGTCGGACCAGGTCAGGCTCAGGTCGCGGCGCACCGCGCGGTCGCCCTGGGTGTCCTTGCTGACCACCTCGCGCACCGGCTGGTCGTTGATGGCCACCAGGCGGCCGGGCAGCACCGGATACAGGGGCGCGGCCACGGCGCGCATGGCGTCCAGACGGGCGCTGAAGGCCTCGCGGTCATCCGGCAGCAGGTTCAGCACGAAATGGTTGGGGGCATCCTCCGGCAGCTGGGCCTGCCAGGTGTCCAGCAGTTCGCTGCGCAGCAGGGCCACCAGGCCCATGGCCAGCAGGATGAGGCCGAAGGCCAGCGCCTGGCCCACCGCCGCCAGCGGGTGACGCAGCAGTTGACCGAGCCCCAGGCGCCAGGGCAGGGCGGCGCCGCGCAGCAGCCGACGCAGCAGGGACAGGGCGCCAAACAGGAGCGCGCCCAGCAGGCCGGCCGCCAGCAGTCCCCCGCCCAGCAGGGCCAGGGTCAGCTTCAGGTCCAGGCTCAGGCGCCACATGATCAGGCCCAGGGCGAGGATCGCCGAGCCATACACCAGCCAGGCGCCCGGTGGCAGCGGCTGCACGTCACTGCGCAGCACCCGCAGCGGCGGCACCCGACCCAGGGAGGCCAGCGGCGGCAGGGCGAAGCCGCCGAGCGCCAGCAGGCCGGTGGCGGCACCCGCCAGCGCCGGCAGCAGGCCGCCGGACGGGATGTGGGGTGGCAACAGGCCGGCCAGCAGCTGGAACAGCGCCAGCTGTCCCAGCCAGCCGAGCAGCATGCCCGCCAGACCGGCCAGCAGGCCCAGCATCAGCAGCTGCAAGGCATACAGCCCCAGGGCCTCGTGGCGCGACATGCCCAGGCAGCGCAGCAGGGCGCTGGCATCGAAGCGGCGAACGGCGAAGCGGTTGGCCGAAAGCGCCACCGCCACCCCGGCGAGCAGGATGGCCGCCAGGCTGGCGAGGTTCAGATACTGCTCGGCGCGCTGCAGGGCGCCGCCGATCTGCTGGTTCTCGTCGCGCACATCCTGCAGTCGCTGATGGGGCTGCAAGCGACCGTCCAGCGCCTCGCGATAGGCGTCGAGAGCGGCGCGGGGGCCGCTCCACAGCTCCCGGTAGCGCACCCGGCTGCCGGGTTGCACCACGCCGGTGGCCTCCAGGTCATCCAGGTGCATGAGCACCCGCGGGGTCAGGCTGTAGAAGTCGCCGGCGCGGTCCGGCTCATGGGTCAGTACTCGAGTCAGGTGCAGGCGCTTCTCGCCCACTTCGATGCTGTCGCCCACCTGCAGGTCCAGCGCGGCGAACAGGCGCGCCTCGGCCCAGGCCTCGCCCGGGCGGGGCCCCGGGCCGGGCGCCTCCGCGCCATAGGGTTCGGCGGCGCTGCGCAGCTCGCCGCGCAGCGGGTAGCGGTCATCCGCGGCCTTGACGCTGGCCAGCTGGATGCCTTCGTCCGTGGCGATGACGCTGGAGAACTCCACCAGCCGGGCATGATCGAGCTGCCGTTCGTGGCCGGCAGCAATCTGTTCGGCGGAGGCCGGCGCGCTGCCGCTGAGCACCAGGTCGGCACCGAGGAATTCGCTGGCGCGCAGCAGCATGGCGCCGTTCAGGCGCGCCCCGAAATAGCCGATGGCGGTGCTGGCCGCCACGGCGACCAGCAGCGCGCCGAACAGCACGCGCAGCTCGCCGGCGCGCAGGTCGCGCAGCAGTTGCCGCGTGGCCAGGGCCAGCAGACGGGTGAAGGGGATGCGGCCCGGCATCAGGGTTCTTCCTGTTCGATCAGGCAGCCGCCTTCCAGGCGGATCTGCCGCTGGCAGCGGTGCGCCAGGCGCTGGTCATGGGTGACCAGGATCAGTGTGGTGCCCCGCTCCTGGTTGAGGTCGAACAGCAGGTCGCTGATGTGTTGCCCGGTGCGGCTGTCGAGGTTGCCCGTGGGTTCGTCGGCGAACAGCAGGGCCGGCTCGGCGGCGAAGGCGCGGGCGATGGCAACGCGCTGCTGCTCGCCACCGGAAAGCTGGCGGGGGTAGTGATGCAGGCGATGGCCCAGGCCGACCCGTTCGAGCAGCTCGCTGGCGCGTATCCGGGCGTCGACGCGTCCCTCCAGCTCCAGCGGCAGCATGACGTTCTCCAGGGCGTCGAGACTGTCGAGCAACTGGAAGGACTGGAAGACGAAGCCCACATGCTCGGCGCGCACCCGGGCGCGCTGGTCCTCGTCCAGCTCGCCCAGGGCATGACCCGCCAGGATCACTTCGCCGCTGCTGGGCTGATCCAGTCCGGCCAGCAGGCCGAGCAGGGTGGACTTTCCGGAGCCGGAGCTGCCGACGATGGCCAGGCTGTCGCCGGCCGCAACCTCCAGGGACAGGGGCTGCAGGATGGTCAGCGCGCCTTCCGTGCCGGGGACCCGTTTGCTAAGGTTCCGGGCGCTGAGAATGCAGTCGATCATGGGGGTTCCGATGCGTGGATGGTTACTGGCGAGTGGTCTGGCATGCCTGCTGTGGGGGCAATCCGCACTGGCCGGCACGCTGCTCGTGGTCGGCGATAGTATCAGTGCGGCTTTCGGACTGGATACCCGCCAGGGTTGGGTAAGCCTGCTGGAGCAGCGTCTGGCCGAGCGGGGCCATGCCCATCGGGTGGTCAATGCCTCGATCAGCGGCGACACCAGTTCCGGCGGCCGGGCGCGCCTGCCGCGCCTGCTGGCCGAGCATGAACCGGACTGGGTGCTGATCGAGCTGGGCGGCAACGATGGCCTGCGCGGTCTGCCCACCGCGCAGCTGCGGCAGAACCTGCAGGCCATGATCGAGGACAGCCGCAACGCCGGCGCGCAGGTGATGCTGCTGGGTATGCGTCTGCCGCCGAACTACGGCGTCCGCTACACCCGCGCCTTCGAGCAGGTGTTCGCCGAACTGGCGGACGAATACCGGCTGCCCTGGGTGCCCTTCTTCCTGGAGGGCGTGGGCGGCGTTGAAGGCATGATGCAGGCCGACGGCATCCATCCCACCGCCGAGGCGCAGGGGCGCCTGCTGGACAACCTCTGGCCGGTGCTCGAGCCCCTGCTCTGAGGCTTTTCCCGCCTGCGGCTTTGGGCTAAGGTGGCGCCCCCTTTCCGGAGCCCGCCATGTCGCGCCACGCCTGGTCCCATGCCTATCAGCTGATCGAGCCGGACGAGCAACTGGATCTGTTCGCCTGTCGCGAGGCGCGGGTGCATATCGTGGCCCGCCAGCTGGAACTTGCCGGGCGCTCGGATCACACGCTGTGCGGCAGTCTGCTGCCGGCCCACCCCGACTTCCGATCGGTCGAGGCGTCCGATTTGTGTGACGCGCGCCTCTGTCCGCAATGCAAGGCTATGCTCAAGGCACATCGCCAGGGCCGCTGGCATGCAGTCGAACTGAGCTGGTAAGCACCTCCGTCCGGATCTGCCGCTGGTCTGGTTGTCCGCCGCGCGCCCGGGAAACGCTGAACGTTCGTACGGTTTCGTAGTCTCAAACCCCCGGCCCTTGGGGCCATCGCACCTGTTCCGGTCTGCCTGGGGTTTGCTTGGAAATGTTCGGTTCTCTTGTCGCTTCGCTGTCTCGTGCTGTTCCCCTGGCTTTCCTGGGCGCCGCCAGTGCGCTGGCCCTGGAACTGCCGCTGCCGCCGCCGGGTGAGGACGTGGTAGGTCAGGTACGGACAGTGGTGAGCCGTTACGAGGACACCTTCGCGGGCATCGCCGAAGCCAACGACCTGGGCTATCTGGAACTGGTGGCCGCCAACCCCGGGGTCGATCCCTGGCTGCCGGGGGAGGGCACCGAGGTCATCCTGCCGACCCGCTACATCCTGCCGCCGGGGCCGCGTGAGGGCATCGTCATCAACCTCGCCGAGTACCGTCTCTACTATTACCCGAAGGACCGCCCGGTGGTTTACACCTACCCGCTGGGCATCGGACGCGAAGGCTGGTCCTCGCCGGTCACGCAGACGCGCATCACGGCCAAGACACCCAACCCCGCCTGGTATCCCCCGAAGTCGATCCGCGAGGAACACGCCGCCGAAGGTGATCCGCTGCCGGCCGTGGTGCCGCCGGGTCCGGACAATCCCCTCGGACCCATGAAGCTGAATCTGGCGCTGCCCGGGTACCTGATCCATGGCTCGAACAAGAAGTTCGGCATCGGCATGCGGGTCAGCCACGGCTGCTTCCGCATGCTCAACCACAACGTGCTGGAACTGGCCGAGCTGGTGCCGGTAGGCACGCCGGTGCGCATCATCAACGAGCCGTTCAAGATAGGCGTGGGCGACGGGCACTACTTCCTGGAGGTGCATGCGCCGCTGGAGGACAACGGCAAGCTTTCCGTGGTGGACAAGCATGCCAGCATCCTGTCGACCCTGCTGGCCCACGAGGATATCGGCGAACTGGACTGGGAGATGCTGCGCGAGGTGGCATTGGCTCAGGACGGCCTGCCGGTGGAAATCGCCAAGCAGAATGCGGCGGACATGCTGATGCGGACGGAAGAGGAACGGCTGGCCGATTCGACGCCCTGATGCGTTTCTTGCGGGCATGAAAAAGCCGATCCATGAGGATCGGCTTTTTCATGTTGCCTTACTTGCGGCTGGCGCGGTCCAGCATGCGCAGCGCGCGCTCGTTGGCCTCGTCGGCGGTCTGCTGCGCGCGCTGGGCTGCAGCCAGGGCTTCGTCGGCCTTGCGGTAGGCTTCGTCGGCGCGAGCCTGGGCGCGGGCGGCGGAGTCTTCGCTGGCGGTCATGCGGGCTTCGGTGTCGCTGCTGGTGCTGCTGCAACCTGCAGCCAGGAGTGCAGCCAGGGCGATAGCGGAGAGTTTCAGTGCGTTGTTCATCGGATTCCCCTTCATGGTGGGCTTTTACGTGTCCAGCTATTTTCCCGTGACGGGAAACCAGCGGCTTTACGAGCTGCCAGTCACTTCTAGTCACAAAAACGGCAGCTTGCAAACTAGAGACAATGTTCGGGTCGTGGCGTTTGCTGCCTGGGCCCGGACGTCCTGGAGCGGGCTTTCAGATCCTGGTGACAGCCGGAAAGTTCCGCATCGGCCAGTGGCCGTCAAAATGCACTAGGTTGGCGCACACCAGCAGTGTAGAGTGAACCGGGCGTTCTGCCGGGATGGCCAGTTGAACAGTAACCGCGCGCCGGGAGCAGGGAGGCGAGCCAGGCGCCGAATCCACGTCGCGTGGGAGATGACATGAACGAGGCTTCCATCCGTCATGATCCGGTCGGTCATCAGTTCGAGATGACCGTGGATGGCCATCGCGCCTATCTGGCCTACATGGACCTTGGGCAGCAGACCTGGGATATCTATCGCACCTACGTTCCCACCGACCTGCGGGGCAAGGGCATTGCGGCGGCGTTGACCGAGCATGCCCTGCAGCATGCGGAGAGCATGGGTTACAAGGTGATCCCGTCCTGCTCGTATGTGGAGCGCTACATGGAACGGCGCCAGCGTCAGGCAGCGAAATGAAAGAAGCCGGGCAGATGCCCGGCTTCTTTTTTTCCGCATGGAACAGGCTCAGCGCTGGCGCTTGGGCAGCACGTCCCTGAGCTTGTCGCGCATGGCCAAGACGGCCTTCTCGGTGGTGTCCCAGTCGATGCAGGCATCGGTGATGGAAACACCGTACTTGAGGTCGCACAGATTCTTGGGAATGCTCTGGCTGCCCCAGCCCAGATGGCTTTCCACCATCAGGCCGATGATCGAGCTGTTGCCGTCGACGATCTGGTTGGTGACGTTTTCCATGACCAGCGGCTGCAGGGCCGGGTCCTTGTTGGAGTTGGCATGGCTGCAGTCGATCATGATGTTCGGCTTGATGCCGCTCTTGGTCAGTTCCTGCTCGCACAGCGCCACGCTGACGGAATCGTAGTTGGGCTTGCCGTTGCCGCCGCGCAGAACCACGTGGGCGTAGGGGTTGCCCTTGGTGGTGACGATGGACACCGCGCCCTGCTGGTTGATGCCCAGGAAGCGGTGCGGGCGGGAAACCGACTGCAGGGCGTTGATGGCCACCGCCAGGCCGCCGTCGGTGCCGTTCTTGAAGCCCACGGCCGAGGACAGACCGGAGGCCATTTCCCGGTGGGTTTGGGATTCGGTGGTGCGCGCGCCGATGGCGGACCAGCTGATCAGATCCTGCAGGTACTGGGGCGAAATGGGGTCCAGCGCCTCGGTGGCGGTGGGCAGGCCCATTTCGGCCAGGTCCAGCAGCAGGCGGCGACCGATGCTCAGGCCATCCTGGATCTTGAAGGAGTCGTCCAGGTAGGGATCGTTGATCAGGCCCTTCCAGCCGACGGTGGTACGCGGCTTCTCGAAGTACACGCGCATCACCAGGAACAGGGTGTCGGAGACTTCCGCGGCGAGCTTCTTCAGGCGCTCTGCATATTCCAGGGCGGCCTTCACGTCGTGGATGGAGCAGGGGCCGATCACCAGGAACAGACGGTGATCCTTGCCGTCGAGAATGTCGCGCACCACCTGGCGGCCATGGCTGACGGTCTGCAGGGCGGTGTCGCTGAGCGGCAGCTCGCGCTTGAGTTGTTCGGGAGTGATCAGGGCTTCGTTGGAAGCCACGTTGAGGTCGTTGATCGGTAAATCAGCCATCAAGGTTACTCGTCTTCACATAGCCGGCCGCCTGACTTCCCCTGCGGCGGGCACAGCGGGGTGCGCGGAAGCGGGGAGGGGGGCACCATAACGCGTCAGCCGCCGGCTCGACAATGGGATGGACGGCTCACGGTGCGGTTTTTCCGGTCGGCGGTGCAGGTGTGCACCGCGCACCCTCGTTGTGCTGGCTAATATTGCAGATTGATGTGGAACTCTGCTCTTATACTGGCCATACGGTTATAAGCCAGGCGACGGCCGACGTCTGAAGAGGGTCCGACATGAAGCTCCAGCAACTGCGCTACATCTGGGAAGTGGCGCATCACGACTTGAACGTATCGGCAACCGCCCAGAGCCTCTACACCTCGCAGCCGGGCATCAGCAAGCAGATCCGCCTGCTGGAGGACGAGCTCGGCGTGGAGGTCTTCGCCCGAAGCGGCAAGCACCTGACGCGGATCACCCCGGCGGGCGAGTACATCATCCAGACGGCCGGCGAAATCCTGCGCAAGGTCGAGAGCATCAAGCAGATCGCCCAGGAATTCTCCAATGAGAAGAAGGGCAACCTGTCCATCGCCACCACCCACACCCAGGCCCGTTACGCGCTGCCGCCGGTCATCGACCGCTTCATCAAGCGCTATCCGGATGTGACGCTGCACATGCACCAGGGTTCGCCTACCCAGATCGCCGAAATGGCCGCCGACGGCACCGTGGATTTCGCCATCGCCACCGAGGGCCTGGACCAGTTCGGCGATCTGATCATGATGCCCTGCTACCGCTGGAACCGCTGCGTGATCGTGCCCAAGGGGCATCCCCTGGCCGACCTGCCCAAGCTCACCCTGGAAGCCCTGGCCGAATATCCCATCGTGACCTACGTGTTCGGCTTCACCGGCCGCTCGAAGCTGGACGAGGCCTTCAATCGTCGCGGCCTGTCGCCCAAGGTGGTGTTCACCGCGGCCGATGCCGACGTGATCAAGACCTATGTGCGCCTCGGGCTGGGCGTCGGCATCGTGGCCCGCATGGCGGTGGATGAGCAGGACGACGACCTGGTCACCCTGGATGCCAGCGATCTGTTCGAGTCCAGTGTGACCCGCATCGGCTTCCGCCGCGGTACCTTCCTGCGCGGCTTCATGAGCGACTTCATCGAGTCCTTTGCGCCCCACCTGACCCGCGAGGTCCAGGCCAGGGCAGTGCAGTGCCGCAACAAGCTGGAGCTGGACGAGCTGTTCGCCAATGTGGAGTTGCCGGTCTACTGACCGGCCCCACCAGGAATGAAGAAGGCCGGCATTGCCGGCCTTCTTCATGTGGAGCAGTCGCTCAGCCCTTGTGGATCAGGTTGCCGGCGTGCAGCCCGCATTCCTTGTGACCGGCGTCCTCCCACCACCAGCGTCCTTCGCGCTCGTGCTGGTTGGGCAGCACCGGACGGGTGCAGGGCTCGCAGCCGATGCTGATGTAGCCGCGCTCGTGCAGGGTGTTGTAGGGCAGCTCCAGCATGCGGATGTAGCCCCAGACCTCGGCACTGGTCATCTGTGCCAGCGGATTGAACTTGTAGAGGGTGTTGTCGGCGGTGGAGAAGGTGCTGTCGATCTCCAGCACCGGCACCTGGCTGCGAGTGCCGGGACTCTGGTCACGGCGCTGGCCGGTGGCCCAGGCGCGCACCGTGGCCAGCTTGCGACGCAGCGGCTCGATCTTGCGGATGCCACAGCATTCGCCATGGCCGTCGCGGTAGAAGCTGAACAGACCCTTTTCCCTTACCAGCGGTTCCAGCAGTCGCGGGTCGGGGCTGAGGATCTCGATGGGCAGCGAATAGTGCTCGCGTACCTGTTCGATGAAACGGTAGGTCTCCGGATGCAGACGGCCGGTATCCAGGGAGAAGACCCGCAGATTGCGGTTCAGCTTCCAGGCCATGTCTACCAGCACCACATCCTCCGCACCGCTGAACGATACCCACAGGTCGTCACCGAAATGCTCGAAGGCGAGCTTGAGGATCTCCTGGGGCGACTTGTCGGCGTACTGGGTTGCCAGGTCGGCGATTTGGCTGGAATCGATCATGCTGCTCTCACGGGTTGGCCTGTGCGGGGCGGATGGTAGCACCCCAAGGGGTATGCCCTTAAATAACCAAATGACCCGCAATCCCTCCCTTCGGTTATAAGGCGGCCGATTGCATGGCAAGGGCCGACCGGCTAGAGTGCGGGCCTTTCTCGGCTTCACCCTTAGGAGGGTTCTCGTGGAGATCGCTTGTCTCGACCTGGAAGGTGTTCTGGTTCCGGAAATCTGGATCGCGTTTGCGGAAAAAACCGGTATCGAGGCGCTGAAGGCGACCACCCGGGACATTCCCGACTATGACGTGCTGATGAAGCAGCGCCTGCGCATCCTTGACGAGCACGGCCTGAAGCTGCGCGACATCCAGGAAGTCATCGCTACCCTCAAGCCGCTCGATGGCGCCGTCGAATTCGTCGACTGGCTGCGCGAACGCTTCCAGGTGGTGATCCTGTC
>DATGNS010000025.1:0-11882 GCA_035306625.1 Pseudomonas sp.
ACCCAGGCGTTGGAAGAACTCCGCACATCGGGAGCAGCCGGCTGCGTCGTTCTCGGTGAGCCCGGCTACTACTCACGCTTTGGTTTCAGGACAGATCCAGGGCTCGTGCTGCCGGGTGTTCCTGCCGAGTACTTCCAGGTCATCACATTCGGCGGCACATCCCCTGCTGGCGAGGTTGCGTACCATGTGTCGTTCGAGGCAACCGCGTGAGCTCAAGCTTGAAGCGGCTGAACATCAAGCGCCTTCAACGGCGCCTCTGAGCCAGAATCCCTGCCTGCAGCCTTACTGCCCAAAGGAGGGCGCCCATGTTCATCTGGCTCCTGATCGTCACCCTGGCCGTTTCTGCCGCGGTTTGCTTTATCGTCGCCCGCATCTTCGACAGGCCCATCGGCAATATCCTTGCCCGTCTGGTCTCCAGCGAGCTGGGGGCGGCCTGGCATCGCTATCTGACCTTCGCCATCTATGTGGTGGGCATTTCCGGCGGGGTGCGCATCTGGGCGCTGGAGCAGTACGTGACGCCTCGCACCACGGAGCAGGGCATCCTCGAGCTCAATGCGGCGCGCTGGGTGCTGGAGGTCTACCGCACCATCATCGAGACCCTGCAGGGCATCGCCTGGATGCTGCTGGTGTTCTTCATCTTTGCGCTGATCGCCTACGTGATCCTGCGCGGCTTCGAGCTGCGCCACGCCAGAAGGCAGGAAGGCTCCGACAAGTAGCGCGCCGGGACCCTCATCGCGGTCCGGCCTGTCTGCGGGGCCATGCCAACCCCAACCGCGTTGGCGCAGGGGCCTTCGCCATGAAACTGGTGCGGTTGCCGGCCCACAGGGCTTAGCGGGCAGGGCCCTCCGGCAGTCGGGCCACCACCTTGATCTCGAAGGCAAACCCCGACAGCCAGGTCACGCCGACGCCGGTCAGGGTCGGGTAGGGCGCTTCGCCCCAGTAGTCCGGCAGCACCTTCATCAGGGTGTCGAGCCGGGCTTCGGGGTCGACCACGAACAGGGTCACGTCCACCACATCCGCGAAGGTGCAGCCGGCCGCGTTCAGAACGGCGTTCAGGTTGTCGAAGGCAAGCCGCGCCTGGGCCTCCAGGTCCGGCTCGGGCGAGCCGTCCTCACGGCTGCCGACCTGTCCCGACACGAACAGGAAACCGTTGGAACGAATGGCCGGGGAATAGCGGTTGCGCTCGTACAACGCCTGCCGTCCGCTGGGAAACACCACATCACGCTGTGCCATAAGGCCTCCTAAAGGGTCGTCGAACCCGGAAAAAGATGCGCGCACTTTAGAGTCGCCAGATGAGGCGATAAACGCGCAAAATCCGATCTCACTGTTTCTGAAATCCAAACAATCGGAGGCGCATGGACCGGTTCGAAGCGATGCGGGCGTTTGCCTGTGTGGTCGAGGTGGGCAGCTTCACCCGGGCGGCCGAGCACCTGCGGCTGAACAGGAGCAGCGTCACCCAGCTGGTGCAGCAGCTGGAAACCCACCTGCGGGTGAAGTTGCTCAACCGCACCACGCGCCGGGTCGCCCTGACGCCGGACGGTGCTGCCTATTACCAGCGCGTGGTGCGGCTGCTGGCGGATCTGGAGGAGGCGGAAGCCAGCCTGCGCGGGGCGGCGGCGCAACCGCGTGGTCGCCTGCGGGTGGATGTGCCCAGTCCGCTGGCGCGGCTGGTGCTGATTCCCGCCCTGGCGGATTTCCACGCGCGCTATCCGGACATCCAGCTGGACCTGGGTGTCAGCGACCGGACGGTGGACCTGATCGGCGAGCATGTGGATTGCGTGATCCGGGGCGGCGAGCTGGCGGACCAGTCACTGGTGGCCCGCCGTATCGGCAGCCTGCGCCTGGGTGCCTATGCCGCGCCGGGTTATCTGCAGCGCCTCGGCGTGCCCCGGCATCCGGCGGAGCTGGAGGACAGTCAGCACCGCATCGTCGGCTTTCTCTGGGCGCGCACCGGCAAGGTCCAGCCCTACGCACTGCAGCGGGACGGGGAACGTCTCTACGTGCGCGGCCAGTACGTGCTGGCGGTCGATGACGGCAATGCCTACCTGGCCGCCGGCCTCGCCGGGCTGGGTGTGCTCTGGCTGCCGGACTACATGGCCGCGCCCCATCGGGAAACGGGGGCGCTGGTGCCGCTGTTCGAGGACTGGCAGGTGGAACCGATGCCGCTGTACGTCGCCTTCCCGCCGAACCGGCATGTGAGTGCCCGCCTGCGGTTGTTCATGGACTGGGTGGCGGAGGTGGTGGGGCACTGGGCGCCGCCCCACTGACCTTCGCTACATGCGCAGTGGCAGTGCCGCCCCGACCATCACGAATACGCCGCCGCACGCCTGGTTGAAGCGCCGCCCGGTGCGGGCCAGCCAGGGGCGGATGCGTTCGGCGGCGCCGGCCAGCACGTACTCGGTGACGATCTCTGTGCCGGCGAAGGTGGCGGCGACCACCAGGAACTGGATGAACAGGCTGCGCTGCGGGTCGATGAACTGCGGCAGGAAGGCGCTGAAGAACAGCAGGCCCTTGGGGTTGGTGACCGCGGAGAGGAAGCCCTGGCGGAACATGGTCCGGCCTTTGGCCGTGGCCCGGGTGCGGTCGAATTCGATGGTGATGGCGGGCGAGCGCCACACCTGGATGCCCAGCCAGATCAGGTACAGGCCGCCGAGCCACTTGAGGGCGGTCAGCCAGTGGATGGAGGACTTGATCAGCGCGCCGATGCCGAACATGCACAGGCCGATCAGCACCACGAAGCCCAGCACGCCGCCCAGAATGGTGAAGGATGTCTTGCGGGTGCCGTGCAGGGCGCCGTGGGTGAGCGCCAGCAGCCCGTTGGGGCCGGGAGACAGGGAAAGCCCGATGCAGGTGACGAGGTAGATCAGCCAGGTTTCCAGTTGCATCGCGGCGGCTCGGGCAAGAAAGAGGCGACATCATATCGGTATGTGACCGCCGCTCAATCCCTTCTTCACGGGGACGGGCCAGACTGTAGGCGTGTCGCCATTGCGAGCTCGATCCCATGCCGTACCCGTTGCTTGCCGATGCGGTGCTCATGCTGCACTTCGGCGTTGTCCTGTTCATCGTCGGCGGTCTGGCTGCCGTGGTCACGGGCAACCGACTCGGCTGGCGGTGGGTCAGCGGCTGGTGGTTCCGCTTCACGCACCTGGTGGCCATCGGGATTGTCGTTGCCCAGGCCCTGCTCGGGCAGCTGTGCCCGCTCACCCGGCTGGAGTCCTGGCTGCGGGCGCGGGCCGGCCAGCCCGGCTACGGGCAGAGCTTCATCGAGCACTGGCTGCAACGCCTGATCTTTCACGAGGCACCGCTGTGGGTATTTGCCGTGGCCTATACGCTGTTCGCGCTACTGGTCGTGGCTGCCTGGTGGTGCTATCCACCGCGCCGCGGACGCCGCCGCGACGGTGACTGACCTTTGCTTCTCCCACAGGCGAGCTTGCACATGATCAAGATCAGAGCCGCTACCTCCGAGGACGCCCCCGCGATCACCGCCCTGCTGGACGCGCTCGGCTATCCGGATACCGAAAGCTTCATCGAGCAGCGCATGGCGCAGCTGTTGGCCCACCCGGATGCCGTGCTGCGGGTTGCCGTGGATGGCGAGCGGGTGGTGGGTGTCATTTTGCTGCATTTCATCCCCCAGCTGGCGCTGCCGGGGGATTTCTGCCGCATCAGCTACCTGTGTGTGGCCGAGGCTGTTCGCAGCCAGGGCGTCGGCGCGCGGCTGGAAGCGCACGCGGTGCAGCTGGCGCGGGAGCGGGGTTGCGACCGCATCGAGCTGCACTGTCATGCCAGGCGCGCGGATGCGCATCGTTTCTATCTCCGGCAGCAATACCGGGAATCGCCCAGGTATTTTCTCAAGTCGCTCAGGTGAGCTTTCCATGCGGGGTTGTGCGACATAGTGCCGCGACGGCGGCAGGCCCGTGGCACAGGAGTCACGCACTCCGCGCGAGATTGGTGGTGAAAGGGGCTGATCGGGCCTGGATCGGGCGTCTCCGAGGGTTGTTGGAGTACGACCAGAGTCAAACTTTTGTGTCTTGACAGTCCTATGGTTATTGCCAAAAGCTGTAAGCCGTGTCGGATGAGCCGACACTTATCGATGCCCTTGAAGAAGAGAAATAACCATGAAACGGATTCTGCTCGGTACTCTGAATTACCGCCGCCTCGCTGAACGCATTCGCTGAAGCGCCGGGTGGCCCGAACTGCGGCTGGGGCAACATGCTGTTCCAAGGTCAGAGCGGCCTGCCGGCTCACATTCTGGCCTCCATCGTCAACGGTACCTCCGGCAACGCCACCTTCGGCATGACCTCCGGTACCAACGGCTGCTCCGCCGACGGCACCCTGACCTACGGCGGCAAGTCGCTGCTGGCGCTGGGCGGCATGATGAACGAGCTGTCCGAGGACATGGCCAAGGGTGAAGGCGAAGCGCTGAACGCCTACGCCGTGGTGCTGGGTGTGCAGCCGGAAGACCGCGCACACTTCGCTGCTGTGACCCACAGCCATTTCGACGAAATCTTCAGCTCTGCCGATGTCACTGCCGAGCAGGTTCATGCTGCTACCCTGGAAGTACTGAAGAAGGACGCCCGTCTGGCTCAGTACGCCGAACAGGCCTGATGAAGGCTGCGGGCGTTCTGCGGAACGCCCGACCTCTTCCATATGCCCGCTTCGGCGGGCATATTCATGTGCTCCTCCCGCCGTTGGCTTTCCATGCTTCGACGCTTGCTTCCCCTTTTGCTGAGCGGCGCTTGTGGCCTGTCGCAGGCTGTCCCGCACATCTCCCCCGACCGCTTGCAATCGCTGGCCAATGAGCCCTTCTGGTTGTCCCTGGGGCACTACGAGCGCGGCATGCTGGGCTGGCGCAGCTATGTGGACGATGGCAACTATTTTCTCGCAGAGCGTGGCGAGCAGGACCCGCTCGCCGAGCTGCAGGCGACGGTCCAGGCCCTGTACCAGGATCCCGCGCTCGGTGACCGGCACCCGCAATGCATCTATCCGGCCCGCACGCGCTGGCTGCGCGACCAGCTGTCCCTGGACGACCTGCCGAAGGTCAGCTGCCCGGAGTTCGATAACTGGTACGCCGACATCGCGCCCCACAGCGCCGTCCTGGTGTTCCCGGCGGCCTACCTGAACAGCCCCTCATCGATGTTCGGGCACACTCTGCTGCGCATCGACCCTGCGGATATCGACGACGAGGGCAGCCCGCTGCTGAGTTACGCGCTCAACTTCGGCGCCCTTATCGAGGGCATGGACAACAGCATCCTGTATGCCTGGAAGGGCCTGATGGGCGGCTACCCCGGACTTTTCTCGCTGATGCCCTATCGCGAGAAGATCACCGAATACAGCCGCATGGAAAACCGCGACCTGTGGGAATACCGGCTGAACCTGACGCCGGAGGAAACCGGGCGCATGCTCGAGCATGTCTGGGAGCTGCGCCAGGTCCGCTTCGATTACTTCTTCTTCGACGAAAACTGCTCCTACCGTCTGCTCGAGCTGCTGGAAATTGCCCGGCCGGGGCTGGAGCTCACCGATCAGTTCCCGCTGACCGCCATCCCCGCAGACACCGTGCGGGCAGTGAAGGACGCCGGGCTGATCGAGCGCATCGATTATCGACCCTCCCGCGAGCATGAACTGCTGGCGCGCGCGGCCCCGCTGGATGGCCGCGAGCTGGGTTGGGTAGAGCGCCTGGCCGGAGATGACACGGCGCTGCAGGACAGCGAGTATCTGGCTCTGCCGGCCGAACGCCGCGCCCTGATTCAGGATGGCGCCTACCGACTGCTGCGCTATCGCAAGACCGGTGAGGAGCGGGATGCGGCCAGCGCCAACCGCAGCTATCGCCTGTTGCAGGCGATCAACCGCAACCCGCCGCCGCGCCTGGAGGTTCCACGGCCGAAGTTGCCCGAGGAAGGCCATCGGTCGCGCGCCCTGCAGTTGGGTGTCGGCCATCGCGGTGAGCGCGCCTTTGCCGATTACACCCTGCGCCTGTCCTATCACGATCTGCTCGACAACCTCGACGGCTTTCCACTCGGGGCCCAGATCGAGCTGGGGGAGCTCCGGTTGCGCCAGTACGAAGGCAATCACTGGCAACTCCAGCACTTCGATCTGGTCAGCATCCGCTCGCTGACGCCGCGTACCGATCTGATCAAGCCCTGGTCCTGGCAAGTCACCGCCGGTGCCGAGCGCGTGGCGGGGGCTGATGGGGATGAGCGCCTCGTGGCTCATATCAACGGCGGCGGGGGAGCCTCATGGCAACTGGGCGAAGGGCTGCTCGGTTTTGCCATGGGCACCTTGCGTCTTGAGCACAATGACGACTTTGCCGCCGCGATCAGTCCTGCGCTCGGTTTCGATACCGGGCTGCTCTGGCGCAATGCGGGTGGCAACCTGTTGCTCGAGGCACAGGGCGACTACTTCCACAACGGCGAAGTGCGCCGGCGCCTGAGCCTCGGTCAGCAACTGGAGCTGAGCGAAAATCTCGGGCTCAGGCTGAGTGCGCAGCGCGAATTCAGCCAGTGGTCATCCCCGGAGACGGAAGTGCAGCTGCAAGTGCGCTGGTATTTCTACTAGACAGGGTGGCGCTCGATTCGGGCGCCGTTCCTCGCCTATTCGATCCTCCCACCTTTCTCTATCCAGAACCCCAGCAAGTCCCGTTCCTCCTGGCTCATCTGGGTCAGGTTGGCCAGTGGCATCTTGCGGGTCTCTACCGCCTGTTCATGAATGGCGCGTTTCCAGGCGAGGATCTGTTCCGGGGTGTCGAAGGTCGGCAACAGCGGGGTCGCCTGGAAGATGGGGTTGCTCGGGGTGCGGGAATGGCACTCCAGGCAGCGATCCTGAATGATGCGCTGCACCAGGGCGAATTCCCGTCGCGGAGTCAGCGGGGCGGAAGCCGCCAGCTCTGGCTGAGGCAGGCTCGCCACGCTGGGCACCACCGGCCGGGCACGCGCCTCGCGCTGCAGGCCATCGGGCATGACGATGTACAGTGCCAGTACCGTCAGTGCCGAGGACAGCGCCCAGCGCAGGGTCTGGGCCTGTTCCAGCCCGTACCAGATCAGCACCAGCAGGCCGCCGATCGCAAGCAGCAACTGCCAGGCGTAGGGGTTGGCCAGCAAGGCCGGAGCATGGCTGCAGAGCAGGACGAACAGCAGCGGCAGGGTCAGGTAGCGGTTGTGCTGCACGCACACCACCGCGCGCGCCGGTCGCTGCAGGTTGCTGGCCATCAGGGTGACCAGCAGGGCGCCGACGTGCAGGTGGGCGGCGCCGGCATCGAACAGCTGGTGATAGCCCCAGACCGCATAGGCCAGCAGCCCGTAGAGCAGGAAGGCCAGCAGCAGCGGACGCTGCTCCAGGGCTTCGCACAGGGCGCGGTAGCCGAACCAGGCGATGGCCAGGCTGCCGGTGGTCACCAGCACCGCCGCTTCGGGGCGCAGCACCAGATGCTCGAGGGTGACCGGACCGGGCACCAGGCACCAGGCCGCGACCGCCAGCAGCAGGGCGTGGCGGCGCACGTGCACGGGGGAATGGGGCGGGTCGGGAACAAAGGTCCGGGTCAGCACGACCAGGGTGGCCAGCCAGAATGCGATGGACAGCAGCGTCAGCCAGCCGAGGGTGAGGTCCAGGGCATCCATGCGATGGGTCTCCGTTGTTATTGGAAGGCGGCTTCTCCGTCCGCCCTTTTCAGAGACAGGCCATCGGGCCACTGGTTCAGGGGCTGGGCACCTGCTCATCCAGCCAGCGCACCAGCTGTTCCCGCCAGGAGCGGACGAACACCATTTCGCCGTGCTGGCGCTGGGGATCGATCCAGAGCCATGCGGGCGGTGCGGCCACCTCGTAGAGGCGTTCTCCATGGCTGCACGGCACGGTGATGTCCGCGCAGCCATGCATGATCAGCAGGGGCATGGGCGGGCGGTGGGCCAGGTAGCGGTCGGGGCTGTAATCGTCGCGGATGGTCCAGGCCAGCGGGTAGCGCAGCAGGGACGTCAGCCACAGGCCTTCGAGCTTTTCGCGGGCGATGCGCCGGTAGCCGGAGAAGGCGCTGTCCAGCACCAGGGCCTGCACTTCACCGGGCTGGCTGTGGGCGACCAGGGTGGCGGCGGTGGCACCGCCCAGGCTCTGGCCGTAGACCACCAGCGGCAGCCTTTCCCGGCGCGCCCGTGCCACGGCCCAGTCGAGGCCGGCGCGGGCATCCAGGTGGGCGCCGCGGATGTGCGGTGCGCCCTCGGACAGGCCGAAGCCGCGGTAGTCGAGGAGGAACAGGTCCCAGCCGTAACGGTTCAGCCAGCTGACGGCCACGAAATGGGTGCTGATGTTCTCGGCGTTGCCATGCAGGAAGTAGATCAGCCCGCGACGGGGCTGCCCGGCTTCCGGGCGGGCCGGCAGGAACCAGCCGTGCAGGCGCATGCCGTCGGCGGACGTGAGGTACACGTCCTCATAGGGAATGCCGACCTGGTCAGGGGTGCCACGCAAGCCCTTCTCGGGGAAGTAGAACAAGTGGCCGCAGCCGGCACAGAGCGCGAGCAGCAGGGCAAGCAGGGCGTGGCGGATCAGTGGTGGAGCCATGGCAGTCCGGTTTCGCCCTGTGCGATCCGCTGGACAGCATCGCGGCAGCCTTGGCTTGGCAGGGCGAAAGGCAGGTTCAGGGCAGCGTAAGGGATCGATGAGGCTGGCGACCGTCTGCGCGATGGTCGCCGTGGGACTTAATCACAGCCTCAGGGGCTCTAGCAAGCACCTGCAAGGTGCCGCGACGGGGGTCGCGCGCACCCTGATCGTGAGCTCAGCGAATCAGGCTGAGGAATTCCGCCCGCGTGGCCGCGTTGCTGCGGAACTGGCCGAGCATCACCGAGGTGACCATGGAGGAGTTCTGCTTCTCCACGCCGCGCATCATCATGCACATGTGCTGGGCCTCGATGACCACCGCCACGCCGGCGGCGCCGGTGACCTGTTCGATGGCCTCGGCGATCTGCCGGGTGAGGTTCTCCTGGATCTGCAGGCGCCGGGCGTACATGTCGACGATGCGGGCCACCTTGGAGAGCCCCAGCACCTTGCCGTTGGGCATGTAGGCCACATGGGCCTTGCCGATGAAGGGCAGCATGTGGTGTTCGCACAGCGAATACAGCTCGACGTTCTTCACCAGCACCATCTCGCTGTTGTCGGAGCTGAACAGCGCGCCGTTGGTGACTTCTTCCAGGGTCTGTCCATAGCCGCGGCAGAGGAACTGCATGGCCTTGGCGGCACGCTTGGGCGTATCGCGCAGGCCTTCGCGGGAAACGTCTTCGCCGAGCTGTTCGAGAATGGAGCTGTAGTGGTTTTCCAGAGACATGGGGTTACCTGTGTGAGCGCAAGGCGCGCAGGGTAGGGAGGCGGGCGCTACGCTGCAACCCTGATGGCCCTGTCGGGCCGATTCGAATGTTCAATTGGCCGATCACTCATCCCGCCCGTCCAGCATGGTGCGCTTGAGCAGGACGTACAAGGCCCCGGTGCCGCCGTGACGCGGCAGGCAGGAGGTGAAGCCGAGCACCTGCGGGTGCTGGCGCAGCCAGGTGTTGACGTGACTCTTGATCAGCGGACGCTTGCCATCCAGCCGCGCCGCCTTGCCGTGGGTGACGCGCACGCAGCGCACTTCCAGTTTCGCCGCCTCGGCAAGGAATTCCCAGAGGATTTCGCGGGCCCGTTCCACGGTCATGCCGTGCAGGTCGAGGCTGCCCTCGAAGGCGATCTGGCCGGCCTTGAGCTTGCGCATCTGGCCTTCCTGGACCCCGTCGCGGGCCCAGTAGAGGTCGTCCTCGGCACCCACGTCGATGACGAACTGGTCGGACAGGCCGTCCACGCGCACGCCTTCGTTGCGCTGGGTGGCGTGCTGGCGGCGCAGGCTGATCTGCTGGCGATCGGCGCGCGGCTTGCCCGTGTCGGCGTGGTCATCCTGGATACGCCGCACGCCATGCATGGCCTGGCTGAAAAGGGAAAAATCGTCGTCTTCTTGATTCATGCGACCTCCTGAGGGCCGCTAGTTTACTCGCGCTTCTTTCCCAGGTGTGGCGAAAGGCCAAGATCGGTGCGGATGCGCAGCCGCTGCCGGCATACCCGCCAGACCAGGATGCCCAGTACCAGCAGCGCCAGGCCCGCGCCGAGCAGGGGCCAGCCGGCGGTGCCGTCTGGCCAGGGCGCGCGGCCCAGCAGGGCCGCGATGCCGGCCAGCGTCAGCAGCACGCCCAGGGTGGCGCCCAGCGAGCCGATGACACCGCCCAGGCGCCAGCTCCAGCGTCGGGGCGGCCTGGCGTGGGGAAACGAAGGTTTGGTGAGCTTCATGCAGGGTACCCGTGCGAACATCCAGATTATGACCGGGGCGGGCCAAGGCGGGTTGCACGGGTGTGATGCAAGGTCAGAGCACGTCCTGGGCGCTGGGCACCACCACGGCGAAGTTGTCCGCCAGGGCGGCCATTTCCACCCGGTGCAGGTCGGCAGCGGCCAGGGTGCCATTGCTCGTCGGAATGTCGCGGGTGGCGATGGCGGTGTCCACCAGGGTGCAGCGGTAGCCGTAATCACGGGCGGCGCGCACCGTGCTGCTGATGCTGGAGTGGGTCATGAAGCCGCAGACGATCAGGTCCAGATGGCCATGAGCCATAAGCCTGTCATGCAACTCGGTGCCGGCGAAGGCGTTCGGCTGGCGCTTCTCCACCACGGTCTCGCCAGCCTGAGGGGCCAGCTCGGGCAGGAAGTGGCCGCGCTCGCCCTGCGGATCAAGCAGGCCACCGGGAATGCCCAGATGACGCACATAGACGATGGGGCGCTGCTGTTGGCGGGCAGCGGCCAGCAGGATGTTGATCTGCTCCACCGCCGGGGCCAGACCCGGCAGGGCCAGGGTGCCCATGCGGTATTCCATCTGTGGATCGATTACCAGCAGGGTCGCATTCCCCAACTTGGCCGGCGCATAGGCGCGACCGTAGAGCTGGAGCATGGAAGGCGGCTGGGTCATGTGAATCTCCTGAAACGCAAGGACCGGCATTGTGGCTCCGGCAGCCTCTCTTGTGAATCGCTTTGATCTGGACTACGACGTTTTTCCAACACCAAAATAATGGCACATTGACCGGTTTCCCGGGACGAGTCCAGTTCGCTGCGGTAGAATTCGCTTCATTTGCCCCTTGGAGAAATTCATAGTGTCCGCTCTACCCACCCGCCAGCGTACCCTGCGTGACTATATTCGCTGGGCGGTCAGCCGTTTCCAGGCTGAGGAAATCTATTTCGGACATGGAGCTGACAACGCCTGGGATGAGGCGCGCATGCTGGTGCTCGGCGCCCTGCACCTGCCCTACGAGATGACCGACGCCTACCTGGACTGCCGTCTGGAAGACCATGAGCGCGAGCTGCTGGGCACCCTGATCGAGCGTCGTGTCGTGGACCGCGTCCCTACCGCCTACCTGCTCGGCGAGGCCTGGTTCTGCGGCCTGCCGTTCAAGGTGGACGAGCGCGTGCTGGTACCGCGCTCGCCCATCGCCGAACTCATCAGCCAGCGCTTCGCACCCTGGCTGCCCGCCGAGCCGGCGCGCATCCTCGACCTGTGCACCGGCTCGGGCTGCATCGGCATCGCCTGCGCCTACGCCTTCGACCAGGCCGAGGTGGTGCTTGGCGATGTGTCCTTCGAGGCCCTGGAAGTGGCCAACTGCAACATCGAGAAGCATGGCCTGGAGGATCGCGTCTACACCGTCCAGGGCGACGGCTTCGACGGCCTGCCCGGCCAGCGTTTCGATCTGATCGTGTCCAATCCGCCCTATGTGGATGCCGAGGACTTCGCCGACATGCCCGAGGAATACCGCCACGAGCCGGCCCTGGGCCTGGCCTGCGGCGACGACGGCCTGGACCTGGTGCGGCGCCTGCTGGCCGAGGCCGCCGACCACCTGACCGAG
>DATGNS010000026.1:0-2457 GCA_035306625.1 Pseudomonas sp.
GGAGGTGAACACCGATCTGGTGATGTTCGTCGACGCGGATGGCCAGTTGACCTATCTCAACCCGGCGGCGCGCCGTGCCCTGGGCGTGGCGGATGACCAACTGCCGGCGCTGGAGAAGTTGTTCGGTACCGAGGACCTGCAGCGCCTGCGCGGAGAAGGTCGCGAATGCGCCGAACGGCAGGGTGTGTGGAGCGGTGAGGCGCGCCTGCAGCCCTGTGGAGAACAGGCCTCGCTGCCTGTGTCGCTGGTATTGCTGGCCCATCGACCGGCCACCGGCGAGCGTTACTACTCGCTGGTAGCCCGCGACATGACCGAGCGTGAACTGCGCGAGGCACAGCAACGTCGCCATCAGGACGAGCTGGCGCACACCGCGCGGCTGATCACCCTGGGCGAGCTGGCCTCGGGCATCGCCCACGAGATCAACCAGCCGCTGGCGGCGGTGGTCAACTACGCCGGCGCCAGCCAGCGCTACCTGCAAGGGCTGGGCAGCAATCCGCAGGCCGCCGAGCGCATCGCCCACGGCCTGGCGCGCATCACCGAGCAGGCCAACCACGCCTCCGAAGTCATCCGCCGCCTGCGCGCCTTCCTGCGCAAGGGCCAGCGGCGCATGCAGGCGCTGGACGTGGCGCAGGTGGCCCGCGAGGCCGTGCGCCTGTGCGCCTGGGAGGCGGCGCAGGCACAGGTGACGGTGGACGAGCGCATGGATGACAATCTGCCACCGGCGTACGCCGACCCGGTCCTCCTCGAGCAGGTGCTGCTCAACCTGCTGCGCAACGCCATCGATGCCAATCGCGAGCGGCACGCCGGCGCGCCTTCGCGCATCCGGCTGAGCACCGCCCTGGAGCGGGGTGAGCTGTGGGTGCGGGTCGAGGACCAGGGCCCGGGCGCGGATGCCGAGCGGCTGGCGCAGATGTTCACGCCCTTCTTCACCAGCAAGCCGGATGGGCTGGGGCTGGGGCTGTCGATGAGCCGCGGCATCGTCGAGGGGTTTGGCGGCGCCCTGGAGGCCCGGCCGGCGGAGGGCGGCGGGCTGTGCCTGGAATGCCGGCTGCCGCTGCGTGACAACAACAACGAGACAGGGATCAGGCCATGAAGGCACAGGAACAACGGGTGTATGTGGTGGACGATGATCCGGGCATGCTGGACTCCACCGTCTGGCTGCTGGAATCGGTGGGCATCCGCGCGCTGCCGTTCACCAGCGGGCAGGCCTTTCTCGATGCCTGCAGCCCCTCGCCCAACGCCTGCGTGCTGCTCGATGTGCGCATGCCGGGCATGGGCGGGCTGCATGTCCAGGAGGCCATGCGCCAGCGTGGCATCGACCTGCCGGTGATCTTCGTCAGCGGTCACGCCGACGTGCCCATCGTGGTGCGCGCCTTTCGCGCCGGCGCGGTGGATTTCATCGAAAAGCCCTACAACGAGCAGCTGCTGCTGGACAGCGTGCAGCAGGCCCTCAGTCGTACCACTGGCACCCGGGGCCTGGAGGAGGTGCGCGAGCGCCTGGACAGCCTGACCCCCCGCGAGCGCGACGTGCTGCTGCCCCTGGTGCAGGGCTATACCAACCGCGAGATCGCCGAACAGCTGGGCGTCAGCATCAAGACCGTCGATCTGTATCGCTCGCGGGTGATGAAGCGCATGCAGGCCGACCACCTGCCCGCACTGGTGGGCATGGCCATCGCCGCCGGGCTGGTGGACCCGCTGGATGTGCGGGGCCAGGGGCGCGGCTGAGCGAGGCGGGACGGGCGGATGTCAGGCCGCTTCGGCCCAGCCGCGATACACGTAGGTCATCGGACGCGGTCCCGGCAGGTAGCCGCTGTCCAGCTCGCGAATGGCGAAGCCGGCGCCGCTCAGCAGGCGCGGAATGTCGCGATCCAGATGACAGCCGCCGGCCAGCGGCCGCCAGCAGGGCGTCAGGCGCGTCTGCCAGCGCGCCACGCCGGCATCCGGCGCCAGGCCGTGCTCGGCGAACAGCAACCGGCCGCCGGGCTTGAGCACCCGGCGCATTTCCTCCAGCGCCGCCGTCGGATCGGGAATGCTGCACAAGGTGAAGGTGCAGACGATGCTGTCGAAGCGACCCGCCGGCGCCTGGATCTGGCCCAGCTCCAGCGCCAGCATCTTTACCGGAATGTCGATTGCCGCCGCGCGCCTGCGCGCCTGGGCCTGCATCTGCGCCGCCGGGTCGACGCCGACGATGCGGCTGACCCGCGCCGGATCGTAGAAGCCCAGGTTCAGCCCCGTGCCGATGCCGATCTCCAGCACCTCGCCCCACGCCTGGGGCACCAGCTGGCGACGCAGCTTCATCACCTGGCCCATGCCGCAGGCGAGGTCGATCAGGCGGGGCAGCAGATGGCGGTCATAGAAGTTCATGGCATGGCGGCACTCGATGGTTATTCGGTTCGCGAAATCTGTGGAGCATCATTGCCCTGATGGCCATATAGAACTATATAGGCCCTCCCTGCC
>DATGNS010000027.1:0-10255 GCA_035306625.1 Pseudomonas sp.
GAGCTGGCGGCCGGGATTCTGGCGGTGATCAATGGCTACCTGGGCGACCGTGGCCTGTCGCTGCGCCAGGGCACCATCGTCGACGCCACGCTGATCCATGCGCCGAGCTCGACCAAGAACAAGGACGGCAAGCGCGATCCCTAGATGCACCAGACCAAGAAGGGCAACCAGTACTACTGGGGAAGGAACTCCTCTTCATCAAGCCCGTCGCCAGCGCCCAATAGCGGCCTACGCCTGATCGAGGCTCCCTTTGGAGCCTCGATCTTTCTACCAGCCATCGGCGGTAATTCCAGAGCTGGATTTGCATCACACCGCATGACCCATCAGTCCGTCTTCGTGCTTTACCTGACCGTCCGGGCTGGTTAACGTCTGCGCCCTATACCAACAAGGAACCCGCCATGAGTGAGCTGATCTCCTACGAATTCGCCGACGGCATCGCCACCCTGACCCTGAGCAACGGCAAGGTGAACGCGATTTCCCCGGACATGGTCGCCGCCTTCAATGCCGCGCTGGATCGCGCCGAGCAGGATCGCGCCGTGGTCATCTTCACCGGGCAGCCGGGCATTCTCTCCGGTGGCTACGACCTCAAGGTCATGACTTCCAGTCCGCAGAATGCCCTGGACCTGGTAGCTTCCGGCTCGACCCTGGCGCGCCGCATGCTGGCTCACCCCTACCCCATCATCGCCGCCTGCTCGGGCCACGCGGTGGCCAAGGGCGCCTTCCTGCTGCTTTCCTCCGATTACCGCATCGGTGTGAAGGGTCCGTTCAGCATCGGCCTGAACGAGGTGCAGATCGGCATGACCATGCATCACGTGGGCATCGAACTGTCCCGCGATCGCCTGAGCAAGGCGGCCTTCCAGCGCTCGGTCATCAATGGCGAGATGTTCGATCCGCAGGGCGCGCTGGAAGCCGGCTTCCTGGATCGTCTGGTGGAGCCGGACGCACTGATGAGCACCGCCCGGGAAGTGGCCGAGCAGCTGCGCAAGATCAACATGAAGGCACACCGCGAGACCAAGCTGAAGGTCCGCAAGGAACTGCTGGAAACCCTGGACAAGGCCATCGAGCTGGACAAGCAGTACGGCTTCTGAGCCGCGGCGGCGGGCGGCACTGGCCTTTCGGCTGATTTGCCGGCCTGAATGAACGACCGTACACTGAGCCACCCTAGCCGCTGCGAGCCCGCCATGTTGTCAGCACTCCGCCTGCTGTTGCTGTGCCTGTACTCGGCCTTTGCCAGCTTCACCGGCCTGCTGCTCTGTCTGCTGCGCCCCTTCGATCCGGAGAACACCCGGCGCTGTGCCCGGCTCTTCTCGCTACCTACCCAGCGCTTCCTCGGCATCCGTGTCGAGGCTGATGTAGGCGAGCTGCAAAAGAACCGGCAGGCCTGTGTAATCGTCGCCAACCACCAGTCCAACTACGATCTGTTCGTGCTGGGCGGCCTGGTGCCCTCGCGCACCGTTAGCCTGGGCAAGAAGAGCCTCAAGTGGATTCCGCTGTTCGGTCAGCTGTACTGGCTGGCCGGCAACGTGTTGCTGGATCGCGGCAACGCCCGGCGCGCCAAGCAGGCCATGCTGACCACCACCGAAACCCTGCGCGATCGCCAGGTCTCCATCTGGGTGTTCCCCGAAGGCACCCGCAACCAGAAGACCGAGCTGCTGCCCTTCAAGAAGGGCGCGTTCCAGATGGCGATTGCCGCCGGCGCGCCCATCGTGCCGGTGTGCGTCAGCCGCTACGCCAAGGCGCTGGACCTGAACAAGGTGGAAAGCGTGCTGGTGAAGATCCGTGCGCTGCCGGCCATCTCCACCCTGGGCATGACCCTGGATGACATGCCCGCGCTGATCGAGCGCTGTCGTGCGCGCATGGCGGAAGTCATCGACGAGCTGAGCGGCGAGGCGGAGACCTGCCCCGCCTCGGCACAGGTCAGCTAGCGGCCGAGTCCTGGGTCGGCTTCTTGCCCTGGGCCACGAAGCGCAGCATCCATTCACCCACCGCCTTGCCATGGTGGCTCTGCTCCAGGGTGCTCAGGGCCTGCTTGTACAGCGCCTCGCCGAGGGCGTCCTGACGGGCGTCCAGCAGTGCCCTGGAATAGTCCACCACGAATTCCGGATGCCCCTGGAAGCAGAGCACGCGGTCGTCGATGCGGTAGGCCGCCACCGGGCAGAACTCGCTGGAAGCGAGAATGGTGGCGTTTTCCGGCGGACGCACAACCTGATCCCGGTGGCTGATGAGCAGCGACAGGTCCTCCAGCGCCGGCTGCATCCAGGGCTCGCGGGCCTGCAGGCGGTACTGGTGCACGCCCACGCCCCAGCCCTGTTCGGCGCGCTCGGTGTGACCGCCCAGCAGCAGCGCCAGCAACTGATGACCGAAGCAGATGCCCAGCAGCTTGTCGCCGTTCTCGTAGCGCTTGAGCAGGAATTCCTTGAGCCTCTGGATCCAGGGATCGGTGCCGAAGGAGTCGGCCTTGCTGCCGGTGACCAGGTAGGCGTCGTAGTGCCGGTCCTCGGGCGGGTAATGGCCGTCGACCACGTTGAAGACTTCGAACTCCGCCTCGATGGGCTGGTCGGCGAACAGTTGCTTGAACATTTCGCCGTAGCCGGTGTAGGTGTCGGCCAGCTCGGGGCGCAGATGGTCGGTTTCCAGAATGCAGATACGCAGGGACATGAAAGCACTCGAAAGACAGCTGATGCCCCGTCTTTCTAGCAGATGCACCGGGTGAATGAACAGGCCCGCCTCGCGGGCGGGCCTGTGTCGGCTCAGAAGCGGCTGTCGCTGGCGGCCTTTTCCAGCAGCAGCGCCGGTGGCGTGAAGCGCTCGCCGTAGCGCTGCGCCAGCTCGCGGGCCCGCGCCACGAAGCGCGCCGGACCGTACTGGTTGATGAACTGCAGCGCACCGCCACTCCAGGCGGCGAAGCCGATGCCGAACACCGAGCCGATGTTGGCATCCGCCACCGAGGTCAGCACGCCCTCCTCCAGGCAGCGCACCGTCTCGATGGCCTGGATGAACAGCAGGCGGTCACGGACTTCCTGGGGGTCCGGCTGTTCGGCGGCTTCGGGAAACGCCGCCTTCAGGCCGGGCCACAGCTGCTTCCTGCCACCGGCCGGATAGTCGTAGAAGCCGCCGCCCGCAGCCTTTCCGGCGCGCTGGTGGGTTTCCAGCATGGCGTCGATCACCGCGAAGGCCGGGTGCTCCGGAGCGGTCCTGCCCTCCTCGGCCAGGTCGGCCCGGGTCTGGGCGCGAATGTGTGCCATCAGGGTCAGGGACACCTCGTCGGACACCGCCAGCGGCCCTACCGGCATGCCGGCCTGGCGCGCCTGCTTCTCGATCATCGCCGCGCTGACGCCTTCGCCGAGCATGGCGATGCCTTCATTGGTGAAGGTGCCGAACACCCGGGAGGTGAAGAAGCCGCGGCTGTCGTTGACCACGATGGGCGTCTTGCGGATCTGCTGGACGAAGTCGAAGGCGCGCGCCAGGGTCGCGTCGCTGGTCTGCTCGCCGCGGATGATCTCCACCAGCGGCATCTTGTCCACCGGGCTGAAGAAGTGGAGGCCGATGAAGCGCTCCGGCTGCGGCACCGCCCGGGCCAGTCCGGTGATCGGCAGGGTCGAGGTGTTGGACGCGATGACCGCGTCGGGCAGGGCCACGGCTTCGGCGGCGGCGGTCACCTGTGCCTTGAGTTCGCGGTTCTCGAACACGGCCTCGATGATCAGATCGCAACCGGCGAAATCCGCGTCGCTGTCGGTGGCGCGGATACGCGCCAGGAAAGCCTCGCGCTCGGTCTCGGTGATCTGCCCCCGTCCCAGCTTCTTGTCCAGCAGCCCGGCGGAATAGGCCTTGCCCTTCTCTGCGGCCTCGACCGACACGTCCTTGAGCACCACCTCGATGCCGGCGGCGGCGCTCACGTAGGCAATGCCCGCACCCATCATGCCGGCGCCCAGCACACCCACCTTCTTCACCTGGCGGCGCTCGAAGCCGGCGGGTCGGGAGCGACCGGCGTTGATCTCGTTGAGCTGGAACCAGAAGGTGCCGATCATGTTCTTGGCCACCTGCCCGGTGGCCAGCTCGGTGAAGTAGCGGGTCTCGATCAGTTCGGCGGTGGCGAAGTCCACCTGGGCGCCCTCCACCGCCGCGCAGAGAATCTTCTCCGGCGCCGGGAAGCAGCCCTTGGTCTTGTCCTGCAGCATGGCGGGAGCGATGGCCAGCATCTGCGCCACGCCCGGATGGCTGGGGGTGCCGCCGGGCAGCTTGTAGCCCCTGGCGTCCCAGGGCTGTAC
Source organism: Pseudomonas sp. (assembly GCA_035306625.1). GTDB lineage: Bacteria > Pseudomonadota > Gammaproteobacteria > Pseudomonadales > Pseudomonadaceae > Serpens. The sequence continues at coordinate 4,269 of DATGNS010000027.1, forward strand.
CGCCTGCGGGTTGGCCAGGATCCAGGCGCGGGCCTGGGCCAGCAGGTCGTCGCGATCCATGGCCAGGGCATGCAGCAGACCGGCCTTGAGCGCGTCGCGGGGACGCAGCTTCTTGCCTTCCAGCAGGTACGGCAGCGCCTTCTCGATGCCCAGCAGGCGCACGGTGCGCACCGTGCCGCCGCCGCCCGGCAGGAGGCCGAGGCTGACTTCCGGCAGGCCGAGCTGGATGGAGGCATCGTCCAGGGCGATGCGGTGGTGACAGGCCAGGCAGATTTCCCAGCCGCCGCCCAGGGCCGAGCCGTTGATGGCGGCCACCACCGGCCTGCCGAGGGTTTCCAGGCGCCGCAGCTGCTGCTTGAGGCGCTGCACCATGCGGAAGAAGGGTTCGGCATCGGCGCGGGTGACGGAGTAGAGCTCGTTGAGGTCGCCGCCGGCGAAGAAGGTCTTCTTCGCCGAGGTGAGGATGACGCCGGCGATGCCGTCACGCTCGGCCTCCAGGCGTTCCAGCACCTCGTCCATGGCGGCACGGTAGCTGGCGTTCATGGTGTTGGCGCTCTGCCCCGGCATGTCCAGGGTCAGCAGGACGATGCCGTCGGCGCCGATTTCATAGCGAATGGCTTGGCTCATGGCGTACTCCTCAGACCCGCTCGATGATGGTGGCGATGCCCATGCCGCCGCCCACACAGAGGGTGGCCAGGCCGTAGCGCAGCTGGCGGCGCTCCAGCTCGTCGAGCAGGGTGGCGAGGTTGATGCAGCCGGTGGCGCCCAGCGGATGGCCCATGGCGATGGCGCCGCCATTGACGTTGACCTTCTCCTCCGGGACCCGCAGGTCCTTCATGAACTTGAGCACCACGGAGGCGAAGGCCTCGTTGACCTCGAACAGGTCGATGTCCTCGATACCCAGGCCGGCCTTGGCCAGCGCCTTGCGGGTAGCCGGCGCCGGGCCGGTGAGCATGATGGTCGGGTCGCTGCCGGTCACCGCCGTGGCGATGATGCGCCCCCGTGGCGTCAGGCCCAGCTGGCGGCCCTTGGCTTCGCTGCCGATCAGCATCAGCGCGGCGCCGTCGACGATGCCGGAGCTGTTGCCGGGGGTGTGCACGTGATCGATGCGCTCCACCTGGCTGTACTTGCGCAGCGCGGTGGCGTCGAAGCCCATCTGCCCCATCATCTCGAAGCTGGGCTTGAGCTTGCCCAGGCCCTCCAGGGTGGTCTCCGGGCGGATCAGCTCGTCATGATCGAGCAGCAGCAGGCCGTTCTGGTCGGTCACCGGCACCAGGGTGCGGGCAAACAGGTTGTCGCGCCGCGCCTGGGCGGCCTTCTGCTGGGAGCGCAGGGCGAAGGCGTCGACATCCTCACGGCTGAAGCCTTCCAGAGTGGCGATCAGGTCGGCGCCGATGCCCTGGGGGACGAACTGGCACTTGATGTTGGTCGCCGGGTCCAGGGCCCAGGCGCCGCCGTCGGAGCCCATGGGCACCCGGGACATGGACTCCACGCCACCGGCCACCACCAGATCCTCGAAGCCGGAGCGGATCTTCATGGCCGCCAGGTTGATGGCCTCCAGTCCGGAGGCGCAGAAGCGGTTCAGCTGCACGCCGGCCACCCGCTCGTCCCAGTCCGCCACCAGGGCGGCGGTCTTGGCGATGTCCGCCCCCTGGTCGCCCACCGGGGTCACGCAGCCCAGCAGCACATCATCCACCTCGGCGGTGTCCAGGTCGTTGCGCGCCTGCAGGCTGCGCAACAGGCCGGCCGCCAGGTCCACCGGCTTGACGCTGTACAGGGCGCCGTCCGGCTTGCCCCTGCCGCGCGGGGTGCGCACCGCGTCGAAAATCCAGGCATCGGTCATTGGAGTTCTCTCTTTCTTGTTGTTCGCGCTGCGCCCTACCTTAGCCAAGGCCGTCGCCCCGGCAATGACCGATGCGCTCAGTTGTGTTGACGGCAGTGTTCAGATGAACGGCTGATGCGGCCGAAGCGTCTGGATCGGCACTGGGCCGGCAGCGGGCGCGGGCGATGGCGGAGCGGGCAGAACCCCGGCGGGAGGGGGCGAGTCGTAATTTCTGCCAATAACAAGAAACGAGGGCGCGGCCATGTCGAAGAAAGTCCGTGATGCCGGTTTCATCCTGCTCGCCGTCACCCTGGTGCTGGTGGTGCCCAACCTTCCCGGGCTGCTCAACTGATCGGCAGCAGCAGGGCCAGCAGCAGCGGCAGGAACAGCAGCGACAGCAGGGTCGAGCAGAGCACCAGGCTGGCCACCTCCTCCGGCGCCCGATTGGCGCGCAGGGCGAACAGGTAGTTGAACACCGCCACCGGCATGGAGGCCTGCAGGATCAGCACGCCCAGGGTGAGCGGCGGCACCGCCAGCCAGGTGCCCACCAGCCAGGCCAGCGAAGCGCCGCAGGCCACGCGCAGCCCACCCAGCGCCAGCCCCTGGGCCAGGTGCCGAACCCGGATGTTGGCCAGCGACACGCCCAGGGTCAGCAACATCAGCGGAATCGCCATGCCACCCAGCAGGTTCAGGCTGTTCTGCAGCCAGCGTGGCAGCAGCAGCTCCAGAAAGACCACCGGCAGGGCAATGGCCACGCTGAGCAGCGTGGGATTCATGAAGGCGCGTTTCAGCGACTGATGCCCGGCGAGCATTTCCCCGACGCTGAACTGGCTGACGCTGAGCACGATGAAGAAGGCCACCGCCAGGGCCAGACCGGGCTCGCCGAAGGCATAGAGGCAGATGGGCAGTCCCAGGTTGCCGGTGTTGGAGAACAGGAAGGCCGGTACCAGGATGCGCCAGTCCTTGCCCAGCAGACGGCTGACCAGCCAGCCCACCGCCCCCATTGCCAGGGTCACCAGCACGCAGGCCAGCACCATCTCCAGGAAGGCATCCGGCTCGATGCGGGTACGGGTGAGGGCCGACAGCACCAGGGCGGGCGTGCCGACGCGCAGGGTCAGCTGAGCAACGAAGGTGGAGGGAAAAGCCTGGCCACTGCGGGCCCAGCCATAGCCGATCCCCGCGGTGATCAGCACCGGAGCCAGAATGGCAAACAATTCAGCCAGCATGACGACTCCCGCGAAAAACGGCGCGATACTATCACGCCCCGGAACAGGCTGCAGGCACTGCCACAGGAGGTCCCATGCGTTCCGTCTTCCTCGCCGCCGCCCTGCTGATGGGCGAACCCGCTCTCGCCGGCCCCGTCGACCACTCCGCCGCGCTGCTCGCCCTGGCCCGACCGGACGCGGTATTGATCGACGTGCGCACCAGCCAGGAATTCGCCGCCGGCGCTCTGCCCGGCGCCCACCACATTCCGCACTTCCGCATCGCCGAGGGCATCGCCGCCGTGGCGCCCGACAAGGACACCCCCATCGTCCTCTACTGCCGCAGCGGGCGACGTTCGTCCCTGGCCCAGGACCGCCTGCTGGAGATGGGCTATCGCCAGGTGATCAACGCCGGCGGCTATCGGGATTTCGGCATTCGGCTGGCCGAGCGCTGAGTCCAACGCAAACGGGGCGCCTCGCGGCGCCCCGTTTACATTTCAACCTCCAATCACTGGAACAGCGCGTCACTGGACAGGCCGTTCTTTTCCAGGATTTCCCGCAGACGCTTGAGGGCCTCCACCTGGATCTGCCGCACCCGCTCGCGGGTCAGGCCGATTTCCTGGCCGACTTCCTCCAGCGTGCTGCTCTCGTGCCCACGCAGGCCGAAGCGGCGGATCACCACCTCGCGCTGCTTCTCGGTGAGATCCGACAGCCAGGCGTCGATGCTCTGGGCCAGGTCATCGTCCTGCAGCAGTTCGCAGGGGTCGGTGGGCCGATCGTCGGTGAGGGTATCGAGCAGCGTCTTGTCGGAATCCGGGCCGAGGGAGACGTCAACCGACGTGACCCGCTCGTTCAGCCCCAGCATCCGCTTGACCTCGGACACCGGCCGCTCCAGCAGTGCGGCGATCTCCTCCGCGGACGGCTCGTGGTCGAGCTTCTGGGTCAGCTCGCGCGCCGCGCGCAGATAGACGTTGAGCTCCTTGACCACGTGGATCGGCAGGCGAATCGTCCGGGTCTGGTTCATAATGGCCCGTTCGATGGTCTGGCGAATCCACCAGGTGGCATAGGTGGAAAAGCGGAATCCGCGTTCCGGGTCGAACTTCTCCACCGCGCGGATCAGGCCGAGGTTGCCCTCCTCGATCAGATCCAGCAGCGACAGGCCGCGGTTGACGTAGCGTCGGGCGATCTTGACGACCAGTCGCAGGTTGCTTTCGATCATGCGCTTGCGACCGGCCGGGTCGCCGCGCTGGGCAAGACGTGCGTAGTAGACCTCTTCTTCGGGAGTCAGAAGAGGCGAGAAACCGATTTCGTTGAGGTAGAGCTGCGTGGCATCGAGTGCCCGGCTATAGTCGATGTGCTTGTGCTGCCTGGCCGAAGATGCCGCCGGTTTGATCTTGGCGCTGACAAAGGGCTTCTCGTTCTTTTCGACGGAGTCGTGAACAAGGGCCGGCTCCAGAAGGAGCACTTCGTCGTCGACATCAAACTCAGGCGCTTCTTTTTTGAGTGCCATTGTTATTGTCCCTTACTGAGTTCGACAACAGCTCAGATGCACTTTCCCTAGTACATCAGAGCCCATCCGCTCGCGGGATGGGCCGCGGATCAGCGCCGCGGTAGATATTGCAGTGGATCGACAGGCTTGCCCTGACGGCGAATCTCGAAGTGGAGCTTCACCCGGTCAGTACCCGTCGAGCCCATTTCCGCAATGGTCTGCCCGGCCTTGACCTGCTGTCCCTCCCGCACCAACAGCCTACGGTTGTGCCCGTAGGCGCTCACATACACATCGTCATGCTTGATGATCAACAGCTCACCGTAGCCCCGCAAACCACTCCCGGCGTAAACCACCAAGCCATCCGATGCGGCGAAAACAGGCTGTCCCAATTCACCAGCGATATCAATGCCTTTATTCAAACTACCGTTTGGAGCAAAGCGCCCAACCATAGTTCCCGTTGCGGGCCAGGTCCAGTTGCCGGTCGACTTGCCGGCGGTGGCCTTGCCACCGTTTTGTGAACTGCTTGACGAGGCAACCGTGGCAGAACCGGGCTTTGCGACGACAGGCGGCTTGGTGGTCGGCGAGGGCTTGGGCGCGGGCTTGGCAGGCGCAACGGGGCGGGAACTGGAGGCAACCGTTTGTCGGGAAGTTGCCTGGCCCTTCAGCGGACCATCGAAACGGATGTAGTCACCGGGCCGCAGGAGGTAGGGCGGACCTATGCCGTTGTGGGCCGCCAGGGTCTTCCAGTCCCAGCCGAAACGGAAGGCGATGGAGTAGAGCGTGTCGCCCGGGCGTACCAGGTAGCGCCCGCGACGCAAGGGCTCGCGCATGTAGGCGCTCTGGTTGCGATCGATCACCTGGACGCCGCCGGGCGGCGGAGACGCGCAGCCCCCCAACAGGCCGGCGCCCAGCACGACGCCACCCAGCACCAGTCCGAGATAGCCTGCGGTCACTCGACTCAAACGCGCCTCCTGCGGGTCATCAGTCCGCCAGCCCGGGCGATGGCTGGCTGCGGCGAGCGTACCATTCGATGCCCGCCACCAGCACGATGGCCAGCATGGCCAGAGAACAGGCCAGAAGCAATTGCGGATCCTGCCCGGTGGCCAGGGCATAGCGCTCCGGAAACAGGTTTTCCTGCAGCAGCGGAAAGGACTCGCCGCGGCTGTTGGTCTGCCAGGTCAGGGTCTGCTTCCAGGGCCAGACCTTGCCCAGCGAGCCGAGAATGATGCCCGCCAGGAAAGCCAGTGTCAGGTCCCGGAGATGGGACAGCAGCCAGCTGAGCAGGCGGGAGAAGCTCATCAGCCCCAGCGCGCAGCCCAGGGTGAAGACCGCCAGCAGGGGAATGTCGAGCCCCTTCACCGCCCCGAGTACCGCCGGGTACAGGCCCAACAGCACCAGGATGAAGCTGCCCGAGATGCCCGGCAGGATCATCGCGCAGATGGCCAGCGCACCGGCGAAGAACAGCGTCAGCGGG
>DATGNS010000028.1:0-12437 GCA_035306625.1 Pseudomonas sp.
GCCCCCGCAACGGTAGGTGAGGGAAAGTCGCAACAGGCCACTGTGCTTCGGCATGGGAAGGCGCGACTTTCGGAATATCTATTCCAGCTCACAAGCCCGAAGACCGGCCTGTCGCATTCCAAAGCAGTGCGGCGGGCGCTGGGCGGATGGGAGTGCGCTCGCACCTCCGTTCTCTTTCGTTCTCCGTCTGTAGTCGTCGACATCAGGTCGTGCGGGTAGGCACGACGGAGTTCACACGTGATTTTCAAGCCTGCGTTTACCCCGACAGCGTATGTGCTGCTGGGTGCCTGTTCGGTTTTCCCATCCCTGACCCTTGCTGACGAGTCTTTGCGGCTGGCCGAGTCCACCATCACCGCGACGCGGACGGAACAGGCTGCCGCTGCGGTGGCTTCTGTCAGCACGCTTACCCGCCAGGATATCGAGCGCAACCAGTCCACCAACGTGCCGGATCTGCTACGCACCCTGGCGGGGGTCAGTGTGGTCAGCAACGGCGGTCGCGGAAAATCCACCTCGGTCTCATTGCGTGGCACCCAGGACAAGCACCTGCTGGTGCTGATCGACGGGGTCAAGATTGGCTCGGCCACCTCCGGATCGGCGGCACTGCAGAACCTGCCGATTGAACAGATCGAGCGAATCGAAGTGGTGCGCGGACCCCGTTCGAGTCTGTACGGCTCCGAGGCTGTGGGTGGCGTCATCCAGATTTTCACGCGTAAGGCGGCGCACGATGGCATCAGACCTTATGCCTCGCTGGGCGTGGGTAGCGAGTCCACCGTGAAGGGCAGTGTGGGCGTGGAAGCGAGCCAAGCTGGTGCCTGGCTGAATGCGAGCATCGCATCCGAGGACACCGACGGCATCAATGCCCGCAGCTATCGCGATAACGCTCCGCTGGCCTACGAGCCGGATGACGACGGTTATCGCGCGCTGTCAGGGGCGGTGCGGGGGGGGTATCGCTTCGCCAACGGCCTGGAGCTGGACGGCACCGTGCTGACCACCGAGTACCGCAGCCACTTCGACAGCCGCAGCACCCGAGGCACCTCGGGGCTGGATGCCTACACCGACGGCCAGGAGCACGTGCTTGGCGCGCGGGCGCGCTTCTCGCCGATGGATCGCTGGAAGGTCACCTTGCAGGCGGGGCACAGCGAGGACAAGACGGAGCAGTATCAGGACCGGAAGTTCTACTCGCGGTATCACACCAAGCGTGATGCCTACTCCTGGCAGAACGACATCGTGCTGTCGGCTAACCAGTTGCTCACCGTCGGGTTCGATTACCAGTACGACCGTATCGATACCGACAGCAATTACGTTCAGACCAGCCGCTACAACCAGGGCGCATTCGCCCAGTATCAGGCCCGGCTGGGCGACCATGCGCTGCAGGCCAGCCTGCGCCACGACAAGGATGAATTCTTCGGCAGCTACGATACCGGCAGCCTGGGCTGGCGTTACGCGCTGAACGAGACGCTGAGTGTGTTGGCGTCCTATGGCACGGCCTTCCGCGCCCCGACATTCAACGACCTGTACTACCCGGCCAGTGCCTCGACAGCCGGCAATCCGGATGTGCAGCCAGAGGAATCGGAAAGTTACGAGCTGGGTATCAGCGGCACTCACGACTGGGGCGACTGGGCGGTTAATGCCTATGAAACGCAGATCACCGACCTGATCGAATGGCAGGGCAACAGCCCGATGCGCCCCACCAATGTCAGCTCTGCGCGCATTCGGGGTCTGGAAACCTCGCTGACGACCGAGCTGCTGGGCTGGGAGCTGGCGGGCAACATCACTCTCATGGACCCGCGAGACCATAGCGACCAGAACCACGGCAAGCTGTTGCAGCGCCGTGCCAAACGCAGCCTGAACCTGGACCTTGACCGCCGTTTTGGTGCTGTCGGTGTCGGCGCCAGTCTCTTCGCGACCAGTTACCGCTACGACGATAACGCCAATAGCGAGGCCAAGCGCATGGATGGCTATGCCCTGGTGGACCTGCGTGCCGATTACCGCTTCAACCCCGAATGGCAGGTGCAGATGAAGGTCAGCAACCTGTTCGACCGCGAGTACCAGACCGCGCAGACCTATGAGCAACCGGGCCGTGCCCTGCTGTTCACCCTGCGTTATCAGGCGCTCTGACGATTCCTCAACCTGGCCCGCTTCGGCGGGCCGTACAAGGAGTTAATGAAATGCCGCAATTGTCCCAGCGTGTTCAACTGGCCGTTGCCCTGGCCCTGGCCGCCTTGCTGGCGATGACCCGGGGTCATCACTTCGCCAGTGTCGAAAGTCTGCCCAGTGCCTCCTGGGCTGTGTTCTTCCTGGCGGGTGTATTCATCCGTTCCCGCTGGGCGTTTCCGGCCCTGTTTCTGGAGGCCGTGGCGCTCGACTTCGGCGCACTGTGGAGCGGCGCGGTGAGCGACTGGTGCCTGTCACCGGCCTACTGGTTGCTGGTGCCGGCCTATGGTGCGCTGTGGTTCGGTGGCCGTCTGTTCGCCGATCGCCAGCTGCAAGGCCTTCGTCAGCTGGGCTGGCTAGCGGTATGCGTGATGGTGAGCGCATTCGTTACCCAGGTGATTTCCAGCGGCGGCTTCTACTTCTTCTCCGGGCGTTATGCCGAGCCGACCTTGGCCGGCCTGGTCGAGCGTCTGGTGATCTACTACCCGCGGTACCTGTCCACCCTGGCCATGTACGTGAGCTTCGCCGCCGTGTTGTACGTGGCGCTATCGACCGCGTTCCGCTCGGCGGATCGTCGGGTCGCGCAATGAGCGAGTCGGCCGAGCGCGACGCCCGCCATCGGGCGCGCATGCAACGCAAGCAGGCGGTCATCGCGGAAAAGGTGGCCGCCGCCCAGGACTCGTACGGCCTGTTGCTGGTGCATACCGGCAATGGCAAGGGCAAAAGCAGCTCGGCGTTCGGCATGGTGGCCCGCGCCCTCGGCCATGGCTTCAGGGTCGGGGTGGTGCAATTCATCAAGGGGGCGGCGAGCACCGGCGAAGAGGCCTTCTTCCGCCGCTTTCCCGAGCAGGTGCAGTACCACGTGATGGGCGAGGGGTTCACCTGGGATACCCAGGATCGCCAGCGGGACATTGCCAAGGCTCGGGAAGCCTGGGCGGTCGCCCGTAACCTGCTGGATGACGAGGGTATCGCGCTGGTAGTGCTTGATGAGCTGAACATCGCCCTCAAGTACGGATATCTGGATCTCGATGAGGTGTTGGGCGACATCCAGTCGCGCCCGATCTTCCAGCATGTGGTGGTCACCGGCCGAGGCGCACCGCCGGGCCTGATCGAGGCGGCTGACACCGTGACCGAGATGGCCATGGTCAAGCACGCCTTCAAGGCCGGGGTGAAGGCACAGAAGGGGATCGAGTTCTAATGGTCCGCCAGTGCCCGGCCCTGCTGATTGCCGCTCCGGCTTCGGGGCAGGGCAAGACCACCGTTACCGCTGCACTAGCCCGTTTGCACCGGCGCGCCGGCCGGCGGGTACGGGTGTTCAAGTGCGGGCCGGATTTTCTTGATCCGATGATCCTGGCGCGGGCCAGCGGTGCGCCGGTGTGCCAGCTGGATCTGTGGATGGTCGGTGAAGCCGAGTCGCGGCGGCTGCTGTGGGAAGCGGCCGGGGAGGCCGACCTGATTCTCATCGAAGGTGTGATGGGGCTGTTTGATGGCACGCCTTCGGCCGCCGACCTGGCGCGGCGCTTCGGGGTGCCGGTGCTGGCGGTGATCGACGGCAGCGCCATGGCGCAGACCTTCGGCGCACTGGCGCATGGTCTGGCCAGCTTCCAACCGAATCTGCCGTTCGCCGGCGTGCTGGCCAACAGGGTCGGTAGCAGCCGGCATGGCGAGATCCTGCGCGACAGCCTGCCCGAGTCGATCCGCTGGTACGGCGCCCTGCCGCGCAGCGCGGCGGTGGAGCTGCCGAGTCGGCATCTCGGGTTGGTGCAGGCCGAGGAACTGGCTGATCTGGATGCGCGCCTGGACGCTGCGGCCGATGCCATCGGCGCAACGGCCGGGGCATGCATGCCAGAGCCGGTAAGTTTCGCCGCGTCCGAGGTGCCCCGGATGGCGCCGCTGCTGCAGGGGGTGCGTATCGGTGTGGCGCGGGATACCAGCTTTGCATTCCTTTATATGGCCAACCTGGATTTGCTGCGTGCGCTAGGCGCCGAGCTGATCTTCTTTTCGCCGCTCGCGGATGACCGGTTACCCGAGGTGGACAGCCTGTACCTGCCGGGCGGTTACCCGGAACTGCATCTGCAGCGCCTGGCCACCAACTCGGGCATGCTGCAGGCCATCCGCGTGCACCACGCGGTCGGCAAGCCGATCCTCGCCGAGTGTGGCGGCATGCTCTATCTGCTGGAACGACTCACCGACCGGGACGGCAACGGTGCCGACCTGGTCGGTTTGCTGCCAGGCCGTGCGGTCATGCAGAAAAAACTGGCGGCGCTGGCTCTACAGGACGTCGAACTGCCGGAAGGAAGGCTGCGTGGCCACACGTTCCACCACTCGGTGCTGGACTGTGCGTTGGAGCCGCTGGCGTTGGGCGAGTGCCCGAACTATCGGCGCACCCGTGAAGCGGTGTACCGCGTGGGCCGGCTGACCGCCTCCTATATACATCTATACATGCCCTCCAATCCCCAGGCGGCCGTCGAGCTGTTCCTGCCCGGCAGGCAGGTAGGGAAATGAGCGTGGCGATCGCCGCGCTGGCCGGGATGGCTCTGGATGCCTGGCTGGGCGAAGCCCGTCGTTGGCACCCTCTGGTGGGTTTCGGTCGTCTGGCGCAAGCCATCGAGCAGCGCCTGAATGGGTCGCTGGGAAAGGGCTCCCGTATCGCCGGTGTGCTCGGATGGAGCCTGGCGGTGGTGCCGCTGGTGACATTGGCTGCTGTGTGCAGCCACCTGCTGGGCGTTTGGTGGGATGTGCTGATGCTCTATTTCGCGGTCGGGCTCAGGAGTCTGGCCGAGCATGCCCGGCCGATCGCCCAGGCCCTGCGCCTGGGGCAGCTGGAAGAGGCGCGGCGGCGGGTCAGCTATCTGGTCAGCCGTGACACCACCCGACTGGATGAGGCCGGCGTCGCGCGGGCCGGTACCGAGTCGGTGCTGGAAAACGGTTCGGATGCAGTCATTGCGGCGCTGTTCTGGTTCGTCATCGCCGGTGCGCCGGGCGTGGTGCTGTATCGGCTGAGCAATACCCTGGATGCCATGTGGGGCTATCGCAACACACGCTTCCGGCACTTCGGCTGGGCGGCGGCGCGTATCGATGATGTTCTCAACTACCTGCCGGCCCGCCTGGCGGCACTGACCTATGCGTTGCTCGGCAGCACGGTCGTTGCGTTGCGTTGCTGGCGGGAGCAGGCGCCGCAATGGGACAGCCCCAACGCCGGGCCGGTGATGGCCGCCGGTGCCGGTGCCTTACGGGTGAGCCTGGGAGGCTCGGCCATCTATCACGGGCGCGAGGAGCAGCGTCCGAAACTGGGGTTTGGCCCACCTGCCCAGGCGCGAGACATCGAGCGGGCCGTGAATCTGGTGTATGCCGGCGTGCTGCTCTGGCTGGCTCTGCTGATGCTGGGGAGCTGCTGTCTTGCTTGAGCATGGAGGGCGGCTGCGTCAGGTCGCGCGCCAGTACGGTATTCCGCTTGGTGACTGGCTGGACCTGTCCGCCGGCCTGGCTCCGCAGCCCTGGCCGTTGCCCGAGCTGCCGCTCAGTGTTTGGGCGCGCCTGCCCGAGGATGACGATGGCCTCGCCGTGACCGCAGCGGCCTGCTATGGCGCCGCGCAGGCCTTGCCCGTGGCGGGCAGCCAGGCGGCGATCCAGACGCTGCCGGCATTGCGAAAGGCGGGACGGGTGGGGGTGCTGGAACCCTGTTACGGCGAGCATGCCCATGCCTGGGCACAGGCGGGTCATGAGGTACTGCGCCTGCCCACCGAGCAGCTCGAAGCACAGGTGGATAGCCTGGACGTGATGGTGCTGGCCAACCCCAACAATCCCAGCGGGCAGCTGTTTTCTCCCCAGCAGTTGCTGGCCTGGCACGCGCGCCTGAGTGCGCGGGGCGGCTGGCTGTTGGTGGATGAGGCATTCATGGACTGCACGCCTGAGCTGAGTCTGGCGGCTGAAAGCGGTCGTTGCGGGCTGATCGTGTTGCGTTCGTTTGGCAAGTTCTTCGGCCTGGCGGGTATTCGCCTGGGCTTTGTGCTGTCCGAACCGGCGCTGCTGGCCAAGCTGAACGAGCGACTCGGCCCCTGGGCGGTGAGCGGACCGGCCCGAGCACTCGGTCTGCATGCGCTGGGGGTCTCACAGGCGGGGGCCCGTGCACAGCGGGCCGCGCAACTGCGTGCGCAAGGCCAACGCCTGGCGGCCCTGCTAGGCCATCATGGACTGCGGCCGCACGGGGGCACGGCGCTGTTTCAATGGGTCCGCACCGAGCACGCCCTGCACCTGTATGAGGCACTGGCTCGGCGCGGCATTCTGGTTCGACGGTTCGATCATCCGGCCAGCCTGCGCTTCGGTCTGCCCCCGGACGAGGGCGGTTGGCAGCGGCTGGCCTCGGCACTTGAGGAGCTGAATTCATGACCACCCTGATGGTGCAAGGCACCACGTCGGATGCCGGCAAGAGCACGCTGGTGACGGCGCTGTGCCGCTGGCTGAAACGCCAGGGGCTGTCCGTGGCGCCCTTCAAACCGCAGAACATGGCGCTCAATTCGGCCGTGACCGCCGACGGCGGCGAGATCGGCCGCGCCCAAGCGGTGCAGGCCCAGGCCTGCGGATTAGCGCCGCACACCGACATGAATCCGGTGTTGCTCAAGCCGACCACCGACATGGGGTCGCAGGTGATCATCCAGGGCAAGGCCATCGGCACCCTGCAGGCAGGGGCCTATCACGCCTACAAGCGCACCGCGATGCAGGCGGTGCTGGACTCCTACCGGCGCCTGAGCGGCAGCCACCGGATCGTGGTGGTGGAGGGGGCGGGCTCGCCGGCGGAAATCAATCTGCGCGCCGGCGATATCGCCAACATGGGCTTCGCCGAGGCGGTGGATTGCCCGGTGATCCTCATCGCCGATATTGACCGGGGTGGGGTGTTCGCCCATTTGGTTGGCACGCTGGAGTTGCTGTCGCCCAGCGAACAGGCCCGCATCTGCGGCTTTGTGATCAACCGCTTTCGCGGTGACCTGGCGCTGCTCAAGCCGGGACTGGACTGGCTGGAGCAGCGCACCGGCAAGCCCGTGCTGGGTGTGTTGCCCTACCTGACCGACTTCCACCTGGAAGCCGAGGACGCCATCAACGTGGCCCAGTCGGCCAAGGCTGATCAACTGTTGCGGGTGGTCGTACCGGTAACGCCCCGTATCAGCAACCACACGGATTTCGATCCGCTGCGTCTGCATCCGCAGGTCGACCTGCGCTTCGTGAGGCCGGGCGAGCCCATCCCACCGGCCGACCTGATCATCCTCCCCGGCTCGAAAAGCGTGCGGACCGATCTGGAGTTCCTGCTTGCCCAGGGCTGGGAAGCCGTGATCCGGCGCCACCTGCGCTATGGCGGCAAGCTGCTGGGCATCTGCGGCGGCTTGCAGATGCTCGGCCAGACGATTGCTGACCCGCATGGCCTGGAAGGCGAGGCGGGGGTGAGTCGCGGCCTGGGTCTGCTGGATTATGTGACCGTGCTGGAGCCCGAGAAGCGGTTGCGCAATGTGTGTGGCGTGCTGACGCTGGAGGCCGCACCGGTCAGTGGCTACGAGATCCATGCCGGTGTCAGCGAGGGCAGGGCGTTGGCACAGCCTGCCGTACGATTCGCCGAGGGCACCTGCGACGGCGCGCTGAGTGAAGATGGGCAGATCATGGCCACCTATCTGCACGGCCTGTTCGAGTCGCCCGCGGCCTGTGCGGCACTGCTGAAATGGGCCGGTCTGCCGACGGTGAGTTCGTTCGACTACGAGGCCTTGCGCGAGCGCGATATCGAGCGGCTGGCCGAACTGGTCGAGACGCATCTGGATACCCGGCAACTGCTTGAGCTCTGTGGCCTGGAGAGCAACCACCCATGCATGAACTGATTCTCGGCGGCGCCCGCTCGGGCAAGAGCCGGCTGGCAGAAGAACTGGCCACCCAAAGCGGCCTGACGGTCACCTACATTGCTACCAGCCAGGCGCTGGATGGAGAAATGGCTGCGCGCATTGCCCATCATCGCGAGCGGCGACCGGTCCACTGGGGCCTCATCGAGGAACCGCTGGCGCTGCCGCAGGTGCTGCAGGAACACGCGGCGCCGCAGCGTTGCCTGCTGGTGGATTGCCTGACGCTGTGGTTGACCAACCTGCTGATGCTGGATGATGCGCAGCGCCTGACTGCCGAGCGCGACGCGCTGCTGGAAACGCTACCCCGACTGCCGGGCCGGATCATCCTGGTCAGCAACGAAACCGGCCTAGGGGTGGTGCCCCTGGGCGAGCTGAGCCGTCGCTACGTGGATGAAGCCGGCTGGCTGCATCAGGCGCTGGCCACACATTGCCAGCGGGTCGTCTTCACCGTGGCAGGCCTGCCCATGGTGCTCAAGGGCGAGCCGCTGTAATGTCCAGCGAGATGTGGCGTGCGCTTCAGCAGGTAGCTGCCTAACGCGTTTGCTGCATGGCCAACCTAAGAGTGGCCCTCGGGACATTTTCCCGCTCGTATGAACGTATTAGCGAGCCCTGCTAGCTGGTCGACGGGCAGCTTCTGGCCGGAAGCTGCCCTTAAAGATCGGCCGACAAGCGCAACATCACCTGATGCCCTAGCCACGATGGCCATCAAGCCACCACAACCCGATCCTTCCCGCCACTTTTCGCCTCATACAACGCCCGATCGGCCCGCTTCAGCGCGTCTTCATAGGAGCCGTCTTCGGGTGCCATGGTCGTCACTCCAATGCTCGCGGTAACGGCTGCGCCGAACGCGGAGAACCGACTCAGCGCCTCCCTGAGGCGGCCCTGCAGACGCTGGGCGAACTGTTGTGCATGCTGGCGTCCGGTGTTGGGTAGGGCAATCACGAACTCGTCGCCGCCATAGCGGCAGGCGATGTCGGTATTGCGCAGCTCGGAGCGGCAGACGTCGGCCACCGTCTGAATCACCTCGTCCCCCGCGATATGCCCCTGGGTGTCGTTGATTCGCTTGAAGTTGTCCAGGTCGAAAATCAGGATGGACGTGGGCATGGCATACCGCATGAACGCCTCATGGTGTACGACCAGGGCCTGGACGCGCCCCTCGAACCAGATCGGTTCCGGCGGACCTTCATCAGGCAGGCCCAGCACGTCCTTGTTGCTCAGCTCGTATTCCCGAATCAGCAGCTTGCGGGACGTCAGCGCATGATCAATCTGGTCCAGAAACCAGTTGGCCTTGTCCGGTTTGATCAGCTCAGAAATGTACCGGCCAACGAGAGAGCTCCCGTCGTGGTAATAGCGAGTGTCGCGGCCACCGAATACAGCCACGTACTTGCCTGTTCGGCTGAGGATAAAAGCAGGGTCCGGCAAGGCCCCGAGAACCGAAGCCATCTGCTCTACAGTGATCATGAAGCGCTACTACTTCAGTACTATTGAAATAGTGGCACATTAGCGATTTTCCGTGAAAAAGGGCACAGTTTTTTCGGCGCCAGGGTGGGCCGCTGGTCGGCTTCAGCCAAGGCTCTGCAGTGCCCCTGCAAGGCCTTGGCTTCTAGCGGTGGAACCCTACAGGCTCCGCACCTTGAACGACCGCCCCTTGATCTTCCCGGCCTGCAAGCGCAGCAGCGCCTGATGGGCCACGCTGCGTTCCACGGCCACGTAAGCCTGGTTGTCGAACAGGGCGATCTTGCCGACCTGGTCGCCCTTGAGGCCGGCGTCGCCGGTGAGGGCGCCGAGGATGTCGCCGGGACGCACCTTGTCCTTGCGGCCGCCGCTGATGTTGAGGGTGATCATCGGCGGGCGCAGCCGTTCGGTGGCGTTGTTCTTCAAGCTGTCCACGTTCTTCCAGTTCAGCGGGCGCTGCTGCAGCTCCTCGATGGCGCTGGCGCGCTGGGCTTCACTCGGGGCTACCAGGGACACCGCCAGGCCCTTTTCGCCGGCGCGGCCGCTGCGGCCGATGCGGTGGATATGCACTTCGGGGTCGCGGCTCAGTTCCACGTTGATCACCAGGTCGAGCCCGGCGATGTCGATGCCGCGCGCCGCCACGTCGGTGGCCACCAGAATGCTCAGGCTGCGGTTGGCGAACAGGGTCAGCACCCGGTCGCGGTCGCGCTGTTCCAGGTCGCCGTGCAGGGCGGCGGCGCTCAGGCCGCGGGCCTTGAGGAAGGCCACCAGCTCGTCGCACTGGACCTTGGTCTGGCAGAAGGCGATGGTGGAGGTGGGCAGCAGGTGGTCGATCACCCTGGCCACCGCCTGGTAGCGTTGGGTGGGCTCGATTTCGTAGAAGCGCTGCTCGATTTCGCTGTTGTCGTGCTGGCTTTCCACTTCCACGCGGGCGGGTTTCTTCAGGAAGCGGGCGGCGAGCTGTTCGATGCCCTGCGGGTAGGTGGCGGAGAACAGCAGCGTCTGCCGCCGCGGTGGGGTCTGCTCGATGATGGCGGTGATGGCGTCGATGAAGCCCATGTCCAGCATGCGGTCGGCTTCGTCCAGAACCAGGGTGCGCAGGCCGTCCAGCTTGAGGGTGCCCTTGGCCAGGTGTTCCTGCACGCGGCCGGGGGTGCCGACCACCACATGGGCGCCGTGCTCCAGCGAGCCGATCTGCGGGCCGAAGGGCATGCCGCCGCACAGGGTGAGCACCTTGATGTTGTCGGCGGCGCGGGCCAGGCGACGGATTTCCTTGGCCACCTGGTCGGCCAGTTCGCGGGTGGGGCACAGTACCAGGGCCTGGCATCCGAAGTAGCGGGGATTGAGCGGATGCAGCAGGCCGATGCCGAAGGCGGCGGTCTTGCCGCTGCCGGTCCTGGCCTGGGCGATCAGGTCCTGGCCCTGCAGGATCAGCGGCAGGCTCTGCGCCTGGATGGGCGTCATGCTGGCGTAACCCAGTTCGGCGAGGTTGGCGAGCATGGCGGCGGACAGGGGCAGAGTGGCGAAGGCGGTGGACACGGCAGGGGCCTGGAGGGAAAGAGGGGCGCGCAGTGTAACAGGCCGCTGCCGGCTGGCACCCTTGCGACGCAAATCGGGCATAGTGGGCGACGGAACGAAGGAGAGGCTTCATGAGTGATGGAGACATTCTCGAACTGGACTCGCTCGGCCCGATCGCCGAGGGCGTGAACCTGGAATGCAAGCTGGCCCTGGGCCGCGACGGGCAGGGCGAGCTGCCGCGGGATTTCTGGCCGACCTATTCGGCGTTCGCCAACACCGGCGGTGGCGTGGTGCTGCTGGGCGTGCGCGAGCACGAGGGGCGCTTCAGCGTGGCGGGCATTCCCGAGCCGGAGCGGCTGCGCCGCGAGCTGCGGCTCGGCCTGGAGGATCCGCTGCGGGTCAGCGTCAACCTGCTCAGCGAGGACGACCTGCAACTGGTGCGCATCGACGGCAAGACGCTGCTGCGGGTGCGAATCCCCGAGGCGCCGGAGAGTCTCAAGCCTGTGTTCATCAATGGCAGTGCGCTGAACAACACCTACGTGCGCAACGGTTCCAGCGACGTGCGCCTGTCGCCGGACGAGGTGCGCGCCTGGCTGGCCCTTTCCGAAGCGCAGCAGTAGGCGGGCGGCTGGCTTCCGCGCCGCGCTGTCGCCACACTGTGCGCCCTTTGCTGTTTCGAGGTGAAGCGTGTCCCGGGGAGTGTTGCTGTCGGTCACGGCATCGGTGCTGTTCGCCGTGCTGTATTACCTGTCGACCCTGCTGGTGCCCCTGACGGGCCAGGAGGTGTTCGGCTGGCGGGTGATCCTGACCGTCCCCGGCGTGCTGCTGTTCCTCGCCTTCGGCCGCGACTGGCACCTGGCGCTGGACATTGCGCGGCGCCTGCGCATGCGGCCCTGGCTGCTGCCCCTGCTGGTGCTCAGCGCGGCGCTGTTCGGCGTGCAGCTGTGGCTGTTTCTCTGGGCGCCCATGCAGGGGCGCGGTCTGAATGTTTCCCTCGGCTATTTCCTGCTGCCGCTGACCATGATCCTCACCGGGCGCCTGCTGTACGACGAGCGCCTGACCCGGCTGCAGCAGCTGGCCACGCTGTTCGCGGTGGTGGGGGTGGCCAACCAGCTGATCCAGGTGGGCGGGCTGGCCTGGGAGACCTGGCTGGTGGCGCTGGGCTATCCGGCCTATTTCGCGCTGCGCCGGCGCCTGGGCACCGACAACCTGGGCGGCATGCTGGTGGACATGCTGCTGATGCTGCCGGTGGCGATCGCCTTCGCCTGGGCCGGCGGCAAGATGCTGGTCAACTTCCAGGTGGCGCCGGCGCTCTACGGGCTGGTGCCGCTGATGGGCATGATCAGCGCCTGGGCGCTGATCAACTACCTGCTGGCCAGCCGCCTGCTGCCGCTGGGGCTGTTCGGCCTGCTGGGCTATGTGGAGCCGGTG
>DATGNS010000029.1:0-3373 GCA_035306625.1 Pseudomonas sp.
CCGCGCTTCTCCTCGATGACCAGCACCTCCTGCTTGGGGTGCACGAACTCGAGGATGCCGCGGCGGTGCAGCGGCCACACCATGCCCACCTTGTAGAGCTCCACCCCCAGCTCGCGCAGCTCCCTCTCGCCGAGCCCCAGCAGGCGCAGCGCCTCCATCAGGTCCAGGTGCCCCTTGCCGGTGGTGACGATGCCGAAGCGCGCCTCCTCGTTGGCATAGAGGCGCCGGTCGATGGGGTTGGCGGTGGCGAAGGCCTGCACCGCCGCCAGCTTGTGCTCGATGCGGGCCTCCAGCTGGGGTCCGGGCAGGTCCGGCCAGCGGTAATGAAGGCCATCCAGCGGCGGCGTGAACTCCGGGGGCTCGAACTCGGGCAGCGGCGTGGCCTCGAGGGAGGCGCCGCTCTCCACCGTCTCGGAGACCGCCTTGAAGCCGACCCAGCAGCCCGAGAAGCGCGAGAGCGCAAAGCCCCACAGGCCGAACGCCTCGTATTCGGCCAGGGACGCCGGGTTCACGACCGGCATGAACCAGGCCATGAAGGCCACGTCGGACTGGTGGGGCATGGAGGAGGAGACGCAGCCGTGATCGTCCCCGGCCACCACCAGCACGCCGCCGTTGGGGGAGCTGCCGTAGGCGTTGCCGTGCTTCAGGGCATCGCCGGCGCGATCGACGCCGGGCCCCTTGCCGTACCAGAGGCCGAAGACCCCCTCGACCTGCCGGTCCGGGTCGGTCTCCACCTGCTGGCAGCCGAGCATCATGGTGGCCGCCAGGTCCTCGTTGATGGCCGGCACGAACTCGATGTTGGCCTCGGCCAGGGGCTCCCTGGCCTGCCACAGGGCCTGGTCGACGCCGCCCAGGGGCGAACCGCGGTAGCCGCTGATCAGGCCCGCGGTGTGACGGCCGTCGCGGCGGTCCAGGGCGGCCTGGCGCAGGGCGATGCGCACCAGCGCCTGGGTGCCGGTGAGGAAGATGCGCCCAGTGTCGCGGGTATAGCGGTCGGCCAGGGTATAGTCGTCGAGAGCGCCGTCGAGGGCATCGCCCGGGACGACGGCGGGGGTGTGAGCGTTCATGGTCGCCACCTCGGTCAAGGGTTCGTTATCGTTGTATGCTGCGAAGTCTAGACCCGATGGCGATAAAGGTGCTTTCGAAATCAACCGGTTAAGCGCTACTATATGAGACAGGCTTTCTTTTTAATTCTGGAAAGGAAATGATCTTTCCTATAACGACAAGACGTGAAATGCCTCCATGCAAGACGACCAGCTCGACGGCCACGACCGCCGCATCCTGAAGGTGCTGCAGCGCCAGGGCCGCATCACCAACCAGGAACTCGCCGAACAGATCGGCCTCTCCCCCGCGGCCTGCTGGCGACGGGTCAAGGCGCTGGAGGCCAGCGGCGTGATCAGGCGCTTCGCCGCCCTGGTGGACCCGGCCCGGGTCGGCCAGCCGCTCTGTGCCCTGGTGATGATCACCCTGCGCCGCCACAGCCTCGACAGCACCACCGACTTCGAGGAGCGGGTCACCCAGTACGCGGAGGTGCTGCAGTGCTACGCCACCACCGGCAACGCCGACTTCGTGCTGCGGGTGGTGATCGAGGACATGGCCGCCTACGACCGCTTCCTCAACGAGAAGCTCTTCACCCTGCCGGGCATCTCCCAGGTCCACTCCAACTTCGTGCTGCGCGCGATCAAGGACGAGACCGCCATCCCCATGCCCTGACCCCGGACGCGACATGCCCCCCACGAACACCCGCGTGATCCTGCTGCTGGCCCTGGCCGGCTTCGCCAGCATGGCCGCCATGCGCATCACCGACGCCATGCTGCCGGCGCTTTCCCAGGCCTTCGAGCGGCCGGTGGCGGACGTGGCCCAGAACATCACCGTCTTCGCCATCGCCTACGGCCTGATGCAGCTCTGCTATGGCCCGCTGGGGGATCGCTACGGCACCCTGCGGGTGATCGGCCTGGCCACCCTGGCCTGCGCCCTGGGAGCCCTGGGCTCGGCGCTGGCCGGCTCGCTCTCCTCCCTGCTGCTGTTCCGCACCCTGACCGGGGCCACCGCCGCGGCGATCATCCCGCTCTCCATGGCCTGGGTCGGCAACAACGTCGGCTACGCGGCGCGCCAGGCGACCCTGGCCCACATGCTCTCGGGGGCGGTGATGGGGCTGATCACCGGCCAGGTGATGGGCGGGCTGCTCGCCGACACCCTGGGCTGGCAGGCCGCCTTCCTGGTACTGGCGCTGCTCTTCCTGCTCGCCGGGGGCCTCTTGACCGGCGCGGTACTGCGCAAGCCGTCGCTGGCGCCGCCGGGAGAGGCCAGCGGCGGCATCGCCTTCCTGGCGCGGCTCGCCGGGGTGCTGGCCATCCCCCGCGCCCGGCAGATCCTCGCGCTGGTGTTCCTGGAGGGCATCGCCGCCTTCGGCGCCCTGGCCTTCGCGGCGAGCCACCTGCACGAGCGCCTCAGGGTCTCGCTGACCGGAGCGGGGCTGCTGGTGCCGCTGTTCGGGGTCGGCGGGCTGCTCTTCGCCGCCCTGGCCAGGCCCCTGGTGAAGCGCCTGGGCGAGCCGGGGCTGGCCGCCCTCGGCGGCACCCTGATGGGCGCGGGCTTCTGCCTGCTGGCGTTCGCGCCCCTCCCCGTCGTCGCTGCCGGCGGCGCCTTCGCCGCGGGGCTCGGCTTCTACATGATGCACAGCACCCTGCAGACCAACGCCACCCAGATGGCGCCCGCCGCCCGCGGCACCGCCATGGCGGTGTTCGCCGGCTGCCTGTTCCTCGGCCAGTCGGTGGGCGTCAGCCTGGGCGCCCTGGTGCTGCGCCTGGCCGACAGCGGGGTGCTGCTGGCGCTGGCCGGCGTCTGGCTGCTGGTGCTGGGGCTGCTGTTTGCCCGGCGTCTCCGTGGCTGGAAAGCGGAACCCGGCGCCGAGGCGCCGGGTAGCGAAGCGTTATCCGAGGTCCGATAGCCCTAGTCTAGGGTCGCCCCCTGGCGGGCCTCCTCGATGGCGGCCAACACCTGGTCGATATCGGGCACGCGATGGGCCAGGGCCAGCGCCAGCTGGGCCAGGAAGTGGCTCTCCTGCTCCTCGGGCAGCGCGTCCAGGGTCTCGGCCAGTTGCTCGTAGACCTTCTCGAGATCGTCAAAGGGCAGCGTCGGTGCGGTCATGATCAGTCTCCTCCCAGGGCAGTCTTCAGGGCAGCGTCGAGGGTGGCCTCGAGGTCGGCGGGGTCGAGGCGCTTCCAGCGGGCCGTCACGTGGCGGTCGGGGCGCGCCAGGTAGGCGCTGCCGGGCTCGGCGCCATAGCCGGCGAACAGGCTGCCATCCACGTCGACCAGGGTCTCTTCATCCCCCGGCGAACGCGACACTCGCAGCAGGGTGATATCGATAC
>DATGNS010000030.1:0-38445 GCA_035306625.1 Pseudomonas sp.
GGAAAAGCTCCGCCAGGCCCGCTACGACCTGTCCCAGGAAACCGTGCGCGAATGGTTCCCCATCGACAAGGTGCTGTCCGGCCTGTTCGCCATCGTGCAGAAGCTCTACGGCATCGAGATCAACGAATTGCACGACTTCGAACGCTGGCACCCGGACGTGCGCCTGTTCGAGATCCGCGAGAACGGCGAGCAGATCGGCCGCTTCTACTTCGACCTCTACGCCCGGGCCAACAAGCGCGGCGGCGCCTGGATGGACGGCGCCCGCGACAAGCGCCGCACCGCCGACGGCCATCTGGTCTCGCCGGTCGCCTACCTGGTGTGCAACTTCACCCCGGCCAGCGCCGGCAAGCCGGCGCTGCTGACCCATGACGAAGTGACCACCCTGTTCCACGAGTTCGGCCACGGCCTGCACCACCTGCTGACCCGCGTCGAGCACGCCGGCGCCTCGGGCATCAACGGCGTGGCCTGGGACGCCGTGGAGCTGCCCAGCCAGTTCATGGAGAACTGGTGCTGGGAACCGGAAGGCCTGGCGCTGATCTCCGGCCACTACCAGAGCGGCGAGCCGCTACCCCGGGAGCTGCTGGACAAGATGCTGGCGGCAAAGAACTTCCAGTCCGGGCTGATGATGCTGCGCCAGCTGGAGTTCTCCATCTTCGACTTCGAGCTGCATGCCACCCATGGCGACGGTCGCAGCGTGCTGGAAGTGCTGGAGGCAGTGCGCGACGAGGTGGCAGTGATGCGTCCGCCGCACTGGAACCGCTTCGCCAACGGCTTTGCACACATCTTCGCCGGCGGCTATGCGGCCGGTTACTACAGCTACAAGTGGGCCGAGGTGCTGTCCGCCGACGCCTTCTCGCGTTTCGAGGAGGAAGGCGTGCTCAACCCGGAAACCGGCCGCGCCTTCCGCGACGCCATCCTGGCACGCGGCGGCTCCGAGCCGCCGATGCAGCTGTTCGTGAAATTCCGTGGCCGCGAACCGGCCATCGACGCGCTGCTGCGCCACAGCGGCCTGACGGAGGAAGCGGCATGAGCGAGCCGATCAAGCGTTTCATTGCCGGTGCCGTGTGCCCGGCGTGCGAGGGGCAGGACACCATCAAGATGTGGTCCGTCGACGGGGTGCCGCACCGCGAATGTGTGGCCTGCGGCTACGCCGACACCCTCAACGAACAGGGCATTTCCGTGCCCAGGGAACTGGGCACCCGGGTCAACCAGCCGAAACCGGTCGCGGCCAAGCCGGCGGGCCAGGCCCTGCAATTCTTCCCCAATCCCAAGCTGAAGAAGCCGCAGTAGCGGTAGGGGACGGCGTCGGGCTACTGCCCGGCGCCGCGCTCGATGAGCAGCAACCGCGGTACCCGCGAGGTGACGTGGCTCACCTCCACCTCGACATCGCTGCCCAGGCGTTCCTGCAACAGATCCAACGCTCGGCTGGACTGCCAGTTGCCACGCGTCTCCAGCACCATGCGGCAATCGCAGGCACGCAACTCATCCACCAGACCATCCAGCTGGGCGGCCAGCGCCGCGTGGTCGCCCTTGTCCAGCAGCGGCAGCATGATGCTGCGCACGTGCGGCTGCAGGGCATCGCTGCCCAGTCCGGCGGTCAGCGCCGGGGCGGCGGGCAGCAGACTGCGGGCGCGGCTGAGCGCCGTGGTGGCGGTGGCCAGATCACCCTTCTGCAGGGCCTCCTGCCCCTGGCGCAGATAGGCATCGGCCAGGCGGCGCTGGTAGGGCGCCAGGCGCTCCGTATCGACACCGCGCGCGGCGGCCGCGTCGAGCAGCTGGTCCGCCTGGGCCAGCCGGCCCTCGGCAAGGTAGCGCTGGAACAGCTGACTCTGGCTGTCCTCGACGCGCGCGCTCTGGCAGCCGGCAAGGGCCAGCAGCAGGCAGGCAAGGGACAGGCGACGGAACATTGACATGGAATGGCCTCGAAGGGGCGGTCGTCGGAATTCTAACCCTGCCGCACCCGGGCGCAACTCAATCTCGACGCGGCAGTGCATGGCTGAGCAGGAACAGCGCGGCAGCACTGACCACGATCGAAGGCCCGGCGGGCGTGTCCCTGTACCAGGACAGCGCCAGACCGCTGCCTACCGCCAGCAGCCCCAGCAGACTGGCGCCAATGGCCATCTGCTCCGGGGTGCGCGCATGTCGCTGGGCGGTGGCCGCGGGAATGATCAGCAGCGAGGTGATCAGCAGCACGCCGACGATCTTCATGGCCAGGGCGATCACCAGGGCGATCAGCAGCATCAGCGCCAGACGCAAACCAGCCACCGGCAGACCCTCGACCCGCGCCAGCTCCTCGTGCACGGTGATGGCCAGCAGCGGTCGCCACAGGGGCACCAGCAGCAGCAGGACCAGCGCGCAGCCGCCCAGCACCCAGTAGAGCTCGAAACGACCGATGGCCAGCAGGTCGCCGAACAGGTAGGCCAGCAGGTCGACACGCACCTCCAGCAGGCTCATGGTCACCAGTCCCAGGGCCAGAGTGGTGGGCGCCAGGATGCCCAGCAGGGTGTCGGTGGCCAGGGCCTGACGGCCCTGCAGGGCGAGCAGCGCCACCGCCAGCAGCAGGCAGCCGGCGATCACCGTCAGGGTCGGGCTGATCGCCAGCCACAGGCCCAGGGCCACGCCGAGCAGCGCCGCATGGGACAGCGTCTCGCCGAAATAGGCCATGCGCCGCCAGACCACGAAGGAGCCCAGCGGGCCGGCCACCAGGGCCAGGGCCAGGCCGGCGAGCAGGGCGTGTAACAGGAAATCAGCCATGGTTGCAGTTCGGGCCGTGGATATGGGGTTGCTTCAGCACCACGCCGCCGTGCAGGTCGTGGGCATGGTCGTGACGGTGCTGGTAGATGGCCAGGCTGCGGGCATCGCGACCGAACAGCTCGACGAACGCCGGGTCGCCACTGACCTGCTCCGGATGGCCGGAGCAGCAGACATGACGGTTCAGGCACACCACCTGATCGGTGGCGCTCATCACCAGGTGCAGATCGTGGGACACCATCAGCACGCCGCAGCCATAGCGCTCGCGCAGCCGGCCGATCAGCCGGTACAGCGCCGCCTGACCGGCCACGTCCACGCCCTGCACCGGCTCGTCGAGCACCAGCAGCTCGGGCTTGCGCAGCAGGGCGCGGGCCAGCAGCACGCGCTGCAGCTCGCCGCCGGAGATCTTCTGCAGCGGATGGTCCAGCACCTGGGCGGCGCCGACCTCCTCCAGCGCGGCGCGCGCCATCACGGTGGTCACGCCCGGCACCAGGCGCAGGAAGCGCTGCACGCTGAGCGGCAGGGTGGGATCCACCTGCAGCTTCTGCGGCATGTAGCCGATACGCAGGCGCGGCTTGCGCCACACCGTGCCGCGATCCGGGGTCAGCAGGCCGAGCACCACGCGCACCAGGGTGGTCTTGCCCGCGCCATTGGGACCGATCAGGGTGACGATCTCGCCCGGGCGCACCCGCAGGTCCACCGCATCCAGGGTGTCGCGGCCGTCGAAGCGCACGCTCACTCCCTGCAGGCGCAGCAGGTCGTCGCTCATGCGGCCTCCCGGCAGTTGCTGCACAGACCGACCACTTCGACGGTCTGCTGTTCCACCTGGAAACCCACCTGCCCGGCACAGTCGACGATCGCCTGGCTGATGCTCGGCTGCGACAGCTCGATGGCGGTGCGGCACTGGCGGCAGATGAGGAACTGGCCCTGGTGGTAGTGTTCCGGACGAATGCAGCCGATGAAGGCGTTGAGCGAAGCGATGCGGTGGATCAGGCCGTTCTCCAGCAGGAAGTCCAGCGCGCGGTACACGGTGGGCGGCGCGGCGCGGCGACCGTCCTCCTCGCTCAGGGTGCCGAGGATGTCGTAGGCGCCCAGCGGTCTGTGACTCTGCCAGACCAGCTCCAGCACACGGCGGCGCAGGGCGGTGAGGCGCACGCCCTGTTTCGCGCACAGGGCATCGGCATCGGCCAGGGCGTTGTCCACGCACCGGGAATGATCATGGGGCCGGCAGGCCAGCGGTGTCTCGTCTAACGGGCGATACATGGCGGCGACTTCTGCTGAAAGAGACGTTATTCTATAACCTTTCCACCCCGAGTGTCGCCATCGTGCTGTTCCGTCTGTCCGCCATCCTGCTGCTGTCGCTGGCCGCCCTGGGCGCCCGCGCCGATGTCTCGCTGCTCGTCAGCATCAAGCCCCTGCAACTGATCGCCGCCGCCGTGCAGGATGGCGTCGGCCAGCCCGGCGTGCTGCTGCCTCCCGGCGCGTCTGCCCATCACTACATGCTCAAGCCATCCGACGCACGCCGACTGCAGCAGGCCGACCTGTTCTACTGGATCGGCCCGGACCTGGAGGGCTTCCTGCCCCGGATGCTGGCCACCCGAGACAAGCCTTCCCTGGCTCTCGCCAGCCTGCCGGACATGCACCTGCGACACTTCGGTGAAACGCATCATGATCATGATCACGGCCACGCCCATGGCGACGATGACCATGATGACGACCATCACGACCACGAGCATCGCCCCGGCAGCCTCGACGCCCACCTCTGGCTGCTGCCGGAGAACGCGAAGCTGATCGCCCGCCGCATGGCCGCCGATCTGGCCCGTCTGGATGCGGCCAATGCCGACCGCTACCAGGTCAACCTGCAGGCCTTCGAGCAGCGCCTGGGCGAGCTGGACCAGCGCCTGCGCGAGCGCCTGGCACCGCTGCAGGGCAAGCCCTTCTTCGTGTTCCACGAAACCTACGACTATTTCGAGCAAGCCTACGGCCTGCGCCACGCCGGGGTAATCAGCCTCGGCGAGGTGCAGCCCGGCGCCCGCCAGGTGGCGCGCCTGCGCGAACGCCTGCGCGCCGCCGGCCCGACCTGCCTGTTCCACGAGCCGCCGCAGGCCCCGCGCCTGGCCCACACCCTGATCGAGGGCCTGCCCGCACGCCTGGCCCCGCTGGACGCCCTCGGCCATGATCAGGCGGTGGACGCCCGGGGCTACGAGCGCCTGCTGGACACCCTGGGCAGCCAGCTGACCGGCTGCCTGACGACGCCCGGGGCCTAGGCCGGCACGCTCCTGGCCTTCACCCGCCGCGCCCACACCCGGTGCTGGGCGATGGCACTGACGAAGGGCTGCAGCAGGGACGCCACGTCGTCCGCCGCCTGCAGCCCCTCGTCCGGGTCGAGGCGCAGCTGGGTCAGCAGCGTCCGGGCCTCGCCCACCAGGGCGATGGCCTTGAGGTGCTTGTAGGCCTCCAGCAGGAAATGCAGCGCGGTGCCGTCCGCCGCCATGGCCTGCACCGCCGGCTCGCCGCCCGGGATCAGCACGGCATCGAACATGATCGATGGCAGCCCGGCCATGGAACCGTCCGGCGTCAGTCGGCTGCCGTCGCCGGCCTGCACCGGCGCGGCGCTGGGCGCCACCAGCTTGCACACCGCCCCCTCGCTGTGCAGCGCGGCCTTGGCATCATTTACCGCGCCGGCGTCCACCCCGTCGGCGATCAGGATGGCGATCTTGCGTGCGCGAATGTGGCCGGACAGCAGGTTCTGCTGGCTGAGGGCCGGCGATTCCTCCTGACGCACCCTGGCCGACGCCACCGTGCCCTGGCTCGGCGGCTGCACGCCGATGTTCTGCGCCACGCGCCTGGCCAGGTCCAGGTCGATATTGGCGAGGATTTCGTTGACCTCGCGCTCGCGGATGGCCATGCGCTCCACCTTGCCCAGCTCGAAGCTGTAGGCCTCGACGATGTGCTCCTGCTCCACCTCGCTCATGCTTCTCCAGAACAGGCGTGCCTGAGAGAAGTGGTCGCCGAAGGATTCGCTGCGGTTGCGGATCTTGTGCCCCTCGATTCGCTCCGGATAGCTTTCGAACCCGCCGCCGGCCGGTCCCGGCGGCGTTTCCTTCGGCCAGCCGGCGTCGATGGAGTTGGGCTCGTAGGAGGCGCGCCCCTTGTGGACAAGGTGCTGGTGCAGGGCATCGCGCTGGTTGTTGTGGAAGGGACAGACCGCGCGGTTGATGGGAATCTGGTGGAAGTTCGGCCCGCCGAGGCGCGACAGCTGGGTGTCGGTGTAGGAGAACAGCCGGCCCTGCAGCAGCGGGTCGTTGGTGAAGTCGATGCCCGGCACGATATGCCCCGGATGGAAGGCCACCTGCTCGGTTTCCGCGAAGAAGTTGTCCGGGTTGCGGTTGAGGGTGAGCTTGCCGATCGGCTGCACCGGCACCTGTTCCTCGGGAATGATCTTGGTGGCGTCCAGCAGATCGAAGTCGAAACCGAACTCGTCGCTTTCCTCGACCACCTGCACGCCCAGCTCCCATTCCGGGTAATGGCCGCTCTCGATGTCCTCCCAGAGCAGGCGGCGGTGGAAGTCGGGGTCCTTGCCGGCCAGTTTCTGCGCCTCGTCCCAGAGCAGTGAGTAGACGCCGGACAGCGGCTTCCAGTGGAACTTCACGAAGCGGCTGGTGCCCTGGGCGTCGATCATGCGGAAGGTATGCACGCCGAAACCCTGCATGGCGCGGAAGGACGAGGGAATGGCCCGGTCGGACATGGCCCACATGACCATGTGGGCGGTTTCCGGCACCAGCGAGACGAAGTCCCAGAAGGTGTCGTGGGCCGAGGCGCCGGTGGGAATCTCGTTGTGCGGCTCGGGCTTCACCGAGTGCACGAAGTCGGGGAACTTGATGGCGTCCTGGATGAAGAACACCGGGATGTTGTTGCCCACCAGGTCGAACACGCCCTCCTCGGTGTAGAACTTCACCGCGAAGCCGCGCACGTCGCGCACCGTGTCGGCCGAGCCGCGCGGGCCCTGCACGGTGGAGAAGCGCACGAACACCGGCGTCTGCTTCGCGGGGTCCTGCAGGAAGGCGGCCCGGGTCAGCTTCGCCTGCGACCCATACACCTGGAACACGCCGTGGGCCGCCGCGCCGCGGGCGTGCACGATGCGCTCGGGGATGCGCTCGTGGTCGAAGTGCGTGATCTTCTCACGCATGATGAAGTCTTCCAGCAGGGATGGCCCGCGATCCCTGGCCTTGAGGGTGTTCTGGTTGTCGGCGATCTTCACGCCCTGGTTGGTGGTCAGCGCCTGGCCGGTGGCATCCGAGCGGTGGGTTTCAAGGGCATCCAGCTTGTCGTTGCGGTTCTGTCGATCGGGGGTGTCGGTACCGGCCAGTTCGCTGGACCGGTTGGGATCGTTGGCCATGCTGGTCTCTCCTCATGCGCCGCGTGGGTCTCATCGGAAGGACCGGAGCGCCGGAGGGATGTTCCGGCCCGCTTACTGATGGCGTGGCCCGAACGCCACAATCGGCTAAAATGCGCCACTTTTGCCTGGTGCCACGCACCGTCACGCACCCACAAGGTCTGCACCCCGTGATCGAGTTCCAGCGAGTCCAGAAGACTTACCGCGTCGCCGGCCGCGACGTGCCGGCCCTGCAGGCGACCGACCTGCGGGTCGCGGCGGGCGAGGTATTCGGCCTGATCGGCCATTCCGGCGCCGGCAAGAGCACCCTGCTGCGCCTGATCAACCGCCTGGAGAACCCCACCGGCGGCCGCATCATCGTCGACGGCGAGGACATCACCGCGCTGGACGCCGACGGCCTGCGCCGCTTCCGCCGCCGGGTCGGCATGATCTTCCAGCACTTCAACCTGCTCAGCTCCAGGACCGTGGCCGACAACGTGGCCCTGCCGCTGCGCCTGGCCGGCGAGCTGTCCGTCGCCGACATCGACCGCCGGGTGGCCGAGCTGCTGCGCCGCGTCGGCCTCGAGGACCACGCCCGCAAGTATCCGGCGCAGCTGTCCGGCGGCCAGAAGCAGCGCGTGGGCATTGCCCGCGCCCTGGCCACCGATCCGAAGATCCTGCTTTGCGACGAGGCCACCAGCGCCCTGGACCCGCAGACCACCGCCCAGGTGTTGCAGCTGCTGGGGGAGATCAACCGCGAACTGGGCCTGACCATCGTGCTGATCACCCACGAGATGGACGTGATCCGCCGCGTCTGCGACCGGGTGGCGGTGATGGACGCCGGGCGCATCGTCGAACAGGGCACGGTGGCGCAGGTGTTCCTGCACCCCACGCACCCGACCACGCGCCGTTTCGTGCTGGAGGACGAGTCCATCGACGAGCAGGCGCAGTACGAGGACTTCGCCAACGTGCCGGGGCGCATCCTGCGCCTGACCTTCCAGGGCGAGGCCACCTACCGGCCACTGCTGGGCACCGTGGCGCGCGAGACCGGGGTGGACTACAGCATCCTGGCCGGACGCATCGACCGCATCAAGGACACCCCCTACGGCCAGCTGACGCTGGCCCTGACCGGCGGCGACGTGGATGCCGCGCTGAGCCGCCTGCAGGCCGCTGAAGTCCATGTGGAGGTACTGCGCTGATGGACGCCTTCTTCGTCAACATCGACTGGTACGAGATCTGGCTGGCGACCCTGGACACCCTGCTGATGCTGGGCGGCTCGCTGCTGTTCACCGTGGTGCTCGGCCTGCCGCTGGGCGTGCTGCTGTTCCTCACCGGGCCGCGCCAGCTGTTCGACAACCGGCCGCTGTACGCGCTGCTGTCGTTCGTGGTCAACGTGCTGCGCTCGCTGCCCTTCATCATCCTCCTGATCGTGATGATCCCGTTCACCGTGCTGCTGACCGGCACCTCGCTGGGCGTGGCCGGGGCCATTCCGCCGCTGGTGGTGGGCACCACGCCCTTCTTCGCGCGCCTGGTGGAGACCGCCCTGCGCGAGGTGGACCGCGGCATCATCGAGGCCACCCAGGCCATGGGCGCCACCACCCGGCAGATCATCACCAGCGCCCTGCTGCCGGAGGCGCGGCCGGGCATCATCGCCGCCATCACAGTCACCGCCATCACGCTGGTGTCCTATACGGCGATGGCCGGTGTGGTCGGCGCCGGTGGTCTGGGCGACCTGGCCATCCGCTTCGGCTATCAGCGTTTCCAGACGGATGTGATGGTGGTGACCGTGGTATTGCTGCTGGTTCTGGTACAGATTCTGCAATCCGTCGGCGATCGGCTGGTGGTGCATTTTTCCCGCAAGTGAACCCTTGCGGCGACCGTGACGTCGGAGCCGCGCCCGTTATCCCGCAAAGGAGTTGGAACCCATGAAGAAACTGTTTGCTGCCCTGGCCGCGTTCGCGGCCTTCTCCGTCCAGGCGGCGGAAACCCTCACGGTCGCGGCCACCGCCGTGCCCCATGCCGAGCTGCTGGAGTTCGTCAAGCCGCAGCTGGCCAAGGGCGGCGTGGATCTGGAGATCAAGGTCTTTACCGACTACGTGCAGCCCAACGTGCAGGTGGCCGAGAAGCGTCTGGACGCCAACTTCTTCCAGCACCAGCCGTACCTGGATGAATTCAACAAGAGCCGCGGCACCCAGCTGGTCAGTGTGGCCGGCATCCACGTCGAGCCCTTCGGCGCCTACTCCCACAAGATCGCCGACCTGGACGACCTGCCCAATGGCGCCAACGTGGTGATCCCCAACGACGCCACCAACGGCGGCCGTGCCCTGCTGCTGCTGGCCAAGGCCGGCATCATCACCCTCAAGCCCGAGGCCGGCATCACCGCCACCCCGCGCGACATCGCCGACAACCCCAAGCGCATCCGCATCCGCGAACTGGAAGCCGCCACCCTGCCGCGCGTGCTGAACCAGGTGGACCTGGCGCTGATCAACACCAACTACGCCCTGGAAGCCGGCCTCAACCCGGCCGAGGACGCCCTGATCATCGAAGGCGCCGAGTCGCCGTACGTGAACATCCTGGTCGCCCGCGAGGACAACAAGGACAGCCCGGCCCTGCAGAAGCTGGTCAAGGAACTGCAGGGCGACGCGGTGAAGGCCTTCATCGAAGAGAAGTACAAGGGCGCCGTGGTGCCGGCGTTCTGAGCCGAGCCTCCCGTCCAGACGAAGCCCGCCCTGTGCGGGCTTCGTTTTTTGGTGGCCCCTGCCCGCAGGAGCGGCTTCAGCCGCGATCCGAGGCATTCGCAGCCACGCCACGGCGGCCGGAAGACGCCGACCGCCCTACGGCACCCTGCCGCCGAACCTGAACCGTAGGGTGGTCAACGCCTCGCGTTGGCCACCAACCCGCCGGCACGGCGGGCAACGGTATATTCGTCCGCCTCCGTGGTCTCCTCCCGCCCCAGCCAGCGCCAGGCCGCCCACCCCGCCCCCAGCAGATAGAGCACCCCGCCCGGCACCCACATCAGCAGCCCGGCCAGCTGCTGGTCCGCCAGGCTGCGTGCGTCGCCGTACAGGGGCATGGGCGCGAAGGTCAGCAGCGCGCCGAGCAGGCCGGTGTGCAGCATGGTCAGCAAAATGGCGAGCAGCGCCTGGGGCGCGCGCGGTTTCGGCGCGTGCAGCACCGCCCACCAGAACAGCCAGGCACTGAGCAGGAAACAGGCGTGTTCAATGGCATGCCACCAGAGGTTGTCCAGCGCCAGCTGGTACAGGCGCGGCACGTGCCAGATCCAGATGACCAGCCCGTGCAGCAGCGTCAGCACGCCCGGATACCGAGCGCTGCGCAGCAGGGGCTGCCACAGCCATGCGCCCCGCCAGCCCAGCACGGCACGCCACTGCGGCAGGGGACGGGCCAGTGCGGCGAGCGGGCCGATCACCAGGATGAACAGCATGTGCTGGGTCATGTGCCAGGCCGTACTGGTTTCCGCCCGGTCATCCAGCGGCCCGAAGATGGCCAGTACCGCCAGCAGCAGGGCCAGATGGAAACAGACGATGTCGAGGCGGCGCGGCGCGACCCGCCGGCAGCCCAGCAGGTACAGCCCCCAGGCGCCCAACATCAGCAACGCGGTTATCCACAGCGGCGCGCGCTCGATCAGATGATGATCGAACAGCCCGTGGGCTCTCGCCGGCAGCGGGGCGCCCAGCGCGGCGAGCAGGATCAGGCGGCGCATGGGGGCAGGCCCAGCAGAGTCAGGCCGATGAAGGCGGTGGCCAGCGCGCCCACCAGATGCACGCCGGCCGCCAGACGCAGGACGAAGCGCTGCGGCGAGCCGGAAGGCGCGGAACGCCAGCTGAACAGCGCCAGGCCGAGCAGCAGCAGCACGGTCAGCGCGGTGAACAGACCCAGCGCGCCGTTCAGCCAGGTGGCGGCACCCAGCTCCGGCGGTGGAGGCGCCAGCGCGCAGCCGGCACCCTGGACGGCGTACAGCACAGCGAACCACAGGGCCCAGATCACCAGACCGAGGATGCAGTGCAGCGGATGCTCGCGCAGGCGCCTCATGGCTTCGCCCCCAGCGGCAACAGCACCAGCACGCCCCAGGTTATCCACAGCACACCGAGGTTGTAGAGCCACAGCTGCGCCACCACCCGCGGCTCGTAGGCCTGCCGGGCGCTGACCAGGCCCAGCCGCGCCCGTGCCGCCTGCAGGCCGGTAAGCAGGGCGGCCAGCGCGCAGTGCAGCAGGCTGTACAGCAGCAGCACCAGCACCACGGCGTCGCGGGCATGGGCGGTGGGCTGCAGATGTGAGGCGTGCAGTCCAGCGCCCAGCAGCCCGGTCTGCAGCAGGGCCAGCAGGGTCAGCCCGCACAGCGGCCAGAACGCCTGCCCGCTGCCGCGCCGCCAGCGGCGCAGCAGGAACAGCAGCCACAGGGTGCCGACGCCGAGCAACAGGGCGCTGGCCAGCAGCCAGTTGCTGGCGAGTTCGCTGCCCAGGGGCGGCGGCGAGCCCGGCGTGACCACCCGCAGGTAGAACCAGCCGAACAGCAGCGACAGGTACAGGGCACCGTTGGCCACCAGGGTCACCGCCATGCCCCACAGCCCCGGTCCGTCCAGGGTGCGCCAGTGCAGCGGCGGGTGCCGGGGCAGGCTGTCCAGGCTGGCGCCCAGGGCCAGCAGCGGCCCGTTCAGCCAGGACCAGAGCAGCAGCACGATCAGCACGGCGCCGCTCACCGCCAGCGCCAGGGCGTACAGCTTGGCCAGCAGGCTCAGGCACAGCCCGGCCAGCAGCAGGGCGGCGATCAGCGGCAGCCAGCTGTTGCCCGGCAGGTGGGTGATGTCGCGCACCCGGCCGGTCAGGGCATCGACACCCCAGGTTTCCCGGCGGCCATGGTCGATCTCCACCAGCGCCTGTTCGCCACGGGCGATGCTCTGCGGCAGCCCGGGGTCGCGCCACAAAGGATGGCGGTTCTTCACGTCGGGCAGGCTGTTGAAGTTGTAGGAGGCCGGCGGCAGCGTGGTGGCCCATTCCAGGGTGTCGGCGCGCCAGGGATTGCTGCCCGCCGGCTTGCCGACGCGCATGTGCAGCAGCAGGTCGAGCAGGCAGGTGGCCACGCCCGCAGCCATCACGAAACTGCCGATGGAGGACACCAGGTTCGGCCAGTCCCAGCCCAGGCCGCTGTCGTAGGTGTACACGCGACGCGGCATGCCCAGCAGGCCGGTCCAGTGCATGACCAGGAAGGTCAGGTTGAAGCCGATGAACACCAGCCAGAAGCCCCACCGCCCCAGGCGCTCCGAGGGCAGCCGGCCGGAGAAGTGCGGCAGCCAGTAGTACAGGCCGGCCATGAGCGGGAAGAACATGCCGCCGACCAGCACGTAGTGCATGTGCGCCACCACGAAGTGGGTGTCGTGTACCTGCCAGTCGAAGGGCACCAGCGCCAGCATCACCCCGGTCAGCCCGCCGGCCACGAAGACGATCAGGAAGCCCACCAGCCAGAGCATCGGCACCTGGTAGCGCGGCCGGCCCAGCCACAGGGTGGCCACCCAGGCGAACACCTGCACGCCGGTGGGAATGGCCACCAGCATGCTGGCCGCCGAGAAGAAGGCCAGCGCCAGCTGGGGAATGCCCACGGTGAACATGTGGTGCACCCACAGCCCGAAGCTGAGAAAGCCGGTGGCCAGCACGCTGAGCACCACCCAGCGGTAGCCCACCAGCGGCCGGCCGCAGAACACCGGCAGCAGGGTGGAGACGATGCCCGCCGCCGGCAGGAAGATGATGTACACCTCGGGGTGGCCGAACAGCCAGAACAGGTGCTGCCAGAGCAGCGGGTCGCCGCCGCGGGCGGGATCGAAGAACGGCAGGCCGGCGGCGCGCTCCAGCTCCAGCAGGATGCTGCCGAGGATCAGCGGCGGAAAGCCGACCACGATCATCCCGGCCATCACCAGGATGTACCAGGCGTAGAGGGGCATCTGGTGCAGGGCCATGCCGCGGGCGCGCTGGCGCAGGATGGACACCACCAGTTCGACCCCGGCGCTGACCGCGGAAATCTCCACGAAGGTGATGCCCAGCAGCCAGAAATCGGAGTTCACGCCCGGTGTGTGCGCCGCGCTGGACAGCGGCGTGTACATGAACCAGCCGGCCATGGGCGCCACTTCCAGCAGCAGGCTGGCGCAGAGGATCACACCGCCGAACAGGTAGCACCAGTAGCCCAGCGCCGACAGGCGCGGGAAGGCCAGGTCGCGGGCGCCGAGCATCTTGGGGATCAGGTACACCGCCAGGCCTTCCATCATGGGCACGGCGAACAGGAACATCATCACCGTGCCGTGCATGGTGAACACCTGGTTGTACAGGTTCGGCTCCAGCAGCACGTAGTTGGGGATGGCCAGCTGGGCGCGGATCAGCATGGCCAGCAGGCCGCCGAACAGGAAGAAGGCGAAGCCGGTGACCAGGAAGCGCTTGCCGATGCTGGTGTGATTCACCCCGGACAGCGCCCGCCAGCCGCGCGGCGTGCCCCACACCGCCTCGAAGCGGTCATGCAGGCCCTGCGGGTCGACCGGTCGGCGCGGGCTCATGGCGCCAGACCCTCCAGCCAGACCGCCAGGACCTCCAGCGTCGCCTCGTCGACGGCGTCATGGTCGGGCATGCCGTTGCCGGGCTTCAGGCGCTGGTGCTCGCGCAGCCAGCGGCGCAGACCAGCGGCATCGTTGGCGATCACCCCGGCACCCAGGGTCGGCCGCGAGGCCAGGTCGGTGAGATCCGGCGCCCGGCCTCCGGCGCTGACCCCGGCCACCCGGTGACAGAGCCCGCAGCGTTCGGCGAACACTTCACCGGCCGCGCCGGCTGGCGGCGCAACCGGCGGCTGTTCCGCACGGGCGTTCAGCCAGGCCTGGAACTCCGCTTCGGGCAGCACCTCGACATGGAGGATCATGTGGGCGTGCTGGGTGCCGCAGAACTCCGCGCACTGGCCGCGCAACACCCCTTCACGCGCCGGATGCAGACGCAGCCGACCTTGGCGGCCCGGGGTCATGTCCAGCTTGCCGCCCAGGCTGGGTACCCAGAAGGCATGGATGACATCGGCGCTGGCCACCTCGATGTCCACCGGTCGGCCCACCGGCAGGATCAGCTGGTTGGCAGTGATCACCCCCTGCGGATAACGCACCTCCCACCACCACTGGTGGCCGGTGACGGCGATGCGCAGCGCGTCCTCGCCGGGCACCGGCAGCATGCCGCGCGCCGCGTTCACCCCGTAGAACAGCAGCGCGGTCACCGTCACGCCGGGCAGCAGCAGGCCGCCACCGACCACCAGCCACTGCTGCACGCGCCGTGCCTGACGCTGGTCGTACTGCCGCGGCCGGCGGAACAGGCCATACAGCCAGAGCCCCGTGACCAGCAGCAGCACGGCGCCGGCCACGCTGCTCATCACCCACCACAGGCGCGCCAGCTCGGCGGCGGTGGCGCTGGCCGGATCCAGGGCCGACTGCGGCCCCCGGCAACCGACCAGCCACGGAACCGTGGCCACCGGCACGGTCCACAGTAGTGAACGCCCCCCGGAGCCGCGCCCATGCCCCGCGACACCCCCGAAGTCATTCCCAGCAACGCAGCCATCGGCGGCCATCCGCTGCACCCGATGATGATCCACTTCCCGGTGGCCGCCCTGCTCGGGCTGGTGGGCGCTGA
Source organism: Pseudomonas sp. (assembly GCA_035306625.1). Taxonomy (GTDB): domain Bacteria; phylum Pseudomonadota; class Gammaproteobacteria; order Pseudomonadales; family Pseudomonadaceae; genus Serpens. Next base: position 14,789 of record DATGNS010000030.1, read on the forward strand.
TCTGGCCTACTTCTGGACCCTGGATCCCTTCTGGTGGCGGGCCGGCCTGTGGCTGTCCGGGGTCGGCGCCTTCGGCGGCTGGATCGCCAGCAGCGCCGGGCTGGTGGACCTGCTCACGGTGGCGCAGATCCGTCGCAAGATCACCGCCTGGTGCCATGCGCTGCTGGCGGTGATGATGCTGTCCGTCGCCTCGCTGAACTGGGTGCTGCGCGTCGGCAGCTCGCCGGATGACGGCTACCTGCTGTGGGGGTTGGGGCTGTCGCTGCTCACCGCCGGGCTGATCGCCCTGGCGGCCTTTCTCGGCGGGCGCCTGGTCTACGAACATGCGGTGGCCGTGGTGGGACAGGAGTAGCCTCATGCCGGCCCCCAGTCGGGCTTGGCCAGCACCAGCCACAGGGTGAGCGCCACCAGCAGCGCCGCCAGACTGCCCAGCCCGGTGCATTCCAGCGCCAGCGCCCGCTCCGGCTGGCGCTCCAGACGCAGCACCAGCACACCGCACAGGGCATGGCAGAGGGCCATGCCCGCCACCGCCGCCAGTTTCAGGGCCAGCCAGCCGGCCCAGCGGCCGTCGAGCAGGAACAGCAGGGTACCGGAGCCGATGGCCAGCAGGGCGGCCGGGGTGGCGAACAGGGTGAAGACCAGGCGGACCGGATAGTCCGTCTCGGGGTGCAGGCGGGAGTGGTCACCCTGGGCGCTGGAGGCGATCAGCGCCGGCAGGTACAGCAGGCTGCCGCACCAGCACAGCAGGGCGGCGAAATGCAGCAGTTTCAGCCACGGCATCCGGGTCCCTCCAGAAGTGCCCGGCAAGCCGGGCGGCGGGTTCTGCTTGTGTGACCCGCCGCCGGCGAAACTGTTCAGCGCCTCAGGGCTGGCTGGCCAGCAGCGGCGGCAGCGCCTCGGCCAGCTTCTGCACCTTCAGCGGCGCGCGGATGAAACCGTGCTGGCGGCCATCCGGGCCCAGCAGGGCCAGGTTGGCGCTGTGATCGACGGTGTAGTTCTCCTGGCGCGTGTCGCCGGGAATGAAGGGAATGCCGACTCGCCCGGACAGGGTCTGGATGTTCTCCAGTTCGCCGGTCAGGCCGCGAAAACCGGCGTCGAAGAAGCCCAGGTACTGCTTCAGCTGCTCGGGCGTGTCGCGGGCCGGATCCACCGTCACCATGAGCACCTGCAGGCGCTGGCGGTCCTCCTCGCCCAGCAGGCCCTGCAGCTGGCGCAGTTCGGCCAGGGTGGTCGGGCAGATGTCCGGGCAGAAGGTGTAGCCGAAGAACATCAGCGTCCAGCGCCCGGTCAGGCTGTCGACCGCCTGCGCCTGGCCATCCTGGTCGGTGAGGGTCAGTGCCGGCAGCTCGCGACTTTGCGGCAGCAGGACAATGCCGGCATCGAGCAGGACCGCCGGATTCATCTGCTGGGTGCGGCTGAGCGCCTTGTAGACGGTCAGGCCCATCACCAGGGCCACCAGGGCGACGAGAACGGCTACGGTCGTTTGGGTACGGGTCATGTCGGCAACAACGGCAGGTAGTGGTCCACCAGCAGTGCGATGAACAGCAGGAACAGGTAGGCGATAGAGTACCTGAAGGTATCGATGGCGGCGCGTGGCCGGCTGTCACGGTACAGCACCCAGGCCCAGTACAGGAATCGGCCACCCAGCAGCAGCGCGCAGACCAGGTAGGGTACTCCACTCATGCGGATGGCGAAGGGCAGCAGGCTCACCGCCAGCAGGATCAGGGTGTACAGCAGGATATGTACCTTGGTGTACCGCTCGCCATGGGTCACCGGCAGCATGGGGATATCGGCCCGGGCGTATTCGTCCCGGCGGTGGATGGCCAGCGCCCAGAAGTGCGGCGGCGTCCAGGCGAAGATGATCAGCACCAGCAGCAGCGGCTCGGCGCTCAGGTGACCGCTGACCGCCACCCAGCCAAGCAGCGGCGGCGCCGCGCCGGCCAGACCGCCGATCACGATATTCTGCGGCGTGGCGCGCTTGAGAAAACCGGTGTAGATGGCCGCATAACCCACCAGCGAAGCCAGGGTCAGCCAGGCGGTGAGCGCATTGGTGAAGGTCAGCAGCAGGGCCTGGCCGACCAGGGCCAGCAGCAGGGCAAAACCCAGCGCGGCACGGGGCGAGACGCGGCCGCTGGTCACCGGCCGGCGTCGGGTGCGGGCCATCAGCGCGTCGATGTGGCGGTCCACCACATGGTTCACGGTGGCAGCCGCGCCGGCGCACAGGCCGATGCCCAGGTTGCCGAACAGCAGCACCGTCCAGGGCACTCCGGCGCGGGTAGCCAGGAACATGCCCACCAGCGAGGTGATCAGCATCAGCAGCACGACCCGAGGCTTGGTCAGCTCCAGATAGTCGCGCCAGGTGGCGCGGGCGACGCGCTCGACATGCGGCAGGGTGGTCATGACAAGGCTCCTTCTCGGACGGCCTGGCGTTCCGGCAGCGGCCGCACCAGCAGCACGCCGGCCGGTCGGCGCAGGCGAAAATGGATCAGCACCATCATCAGCAGCAGCGCGGCACCCCCGGCGTTGTGGGCCAGGGCTACCGGCAGCGGCAGATGCAACAGCACGTTGGCCACCCCCAGCGCCAGCTGCAGCAACAGCGCCAGCAGCAGTCCCTTCGCCAGTCGCCGCAGCCCGGCGGCATGCAGGCGCCAGGCCAGCAGCAGGACAAACAGACCGACGACCAGCGCTCCCAGGCGGTGGCTGACATGGATGGCGGTCCGCGCCGCGCCGTCCAGCTGGCCACCCAGATAGTTGGGGCCCTTTTCCTGGGCCACATGGAAGCCATGGGTGAAATCCATCGGCGGCCACCACTGGCCCTGGCAGGTGGGCAGGTCGATGCAGGCCAGCGCCGCGTAGTTGGCGCTGACCCAGCCGCCCAGGCTGATCTGCCCGATGACCAGCAGCAGGGTCAGCCAGGCCAGCAGCCGCAGCAGGCGGGGAACCGCCGGCAGCGGCGGCAGGCGCCCGGAAAGGCGCAGGGAGAGCAGGAACAGCAGGCCCAGGGTGGCGAAGCCGCCGAGCAGGTGGGCCAGCACCACCTGGGGCCAGAGCTTGAGGGTCACGGTCCACATGCCGAAGGCGGCCTGCAGGATCACCAGCCCCAGCAGCAGGAGCGGCAGGCGCAGCGGCTGGCCCTGGCGGTCGCGCCACTGGATGGCGCGCAGCGCCAGCACCAGGATCACCAGCCCCAGCAGGCCGGCGACATAGCGGTGCACCATCTCGTTCCAGCCCTTGTCGATTTCCAGGGGAGCGTCAGGAAAGCGCAGGGCGGCCACCTCCTGGGCGCGCTCGCTCATGGGCACGCCCAGGAAGCCGTAGCAGCCCGGCCAGTCGGGGCAGCCCAGCCCCGCATGGGTCAGGCGCGTGTAGGCGCCGAGCATGACCACCACCGCCGCCAGCAGGGTGGCGAAGATGGCCAGACCGAATCCGGGTCGACTCATGGTTCCCTCCTTGGAGCCGCTAGCCCAGGCCCGACAGCTTGAGCAGATGACGCAGGTCGTCGAGCACCGCCTTGCCGGCTACCCCGGCAGGGTAGCTCAGCACCAGGTTGCCCAGCGGATCGACGATCCACAGCCGGGTGCCGGAGCCGAAGGCGGCATGGCGGGCAGCGTCCAGTCCCAACCGGCGCAGCTGTGGATATTCCCGGGTCAGGCGGGCGGCATAGTCGGCGTCCGGGCCGGCGCTCAGGGCCAGGGCATGGCTCGCGCGGCCCGCCTCGCGGCCCAGGCCGATATGGATCTGCCGGGCCAGATAGACCAGCTCGCGGCAATCCGCCGCGCAACCGTGGGTGTCGGTCACCAGCAATTGCCAGCCGCCCCCGGGCTGGCCGGTCACGCCGAGATCGGCGAGGGTCTGCCCGTCGCCATGCAGCTGGCCGTGGAAGGTGCGCCCCTCCGGCACCCAGAAGCGCCACTGGTACATGGCGCCGGCCAGCAGCATGGGACCGAGCACCCCCAGCAGGATGAGCAGCAGTTGCAGCCGCCCCCGAGTGCGCGGTCCGACCTGATGTTCAAGATGCAGCGATGGATGCATCGCGAGCCTCCCGTGCCCGGTGGATTCCCAGATAGATGAACAGCGCCAGCAATGCCGTGGCCAGGGCGAACCATTGCAGCGCATAGCCCTGGTGCTTCTCCGGCGCCGTGGACACGCTGGGCCAGTTGGGTGTCAGCAGGCCCGGACCCGACTCCAGGCGCAGCTCCAGCAGCACACCGGGCCGGCGCAGCTCCTTCCAGACCGCCAGCGGCTCCAGACGGTTGATCAGCCTGGGCCAGCCCGTGGCATTGCCTGCCGCCAGCAGGCTGCGCCCCGGCGGCACATAGGCCCAGGCGATGAGCTGCAGCTCGCCGCCGGGCGTTTCGAACTGCGGCGCCACGCGGCGATCCGGCCAGGGCAGCCAGCCGCGATTGACCAGCAGCCAGCGGCCGCTGGGGTGGTCCATGAAGGGCTGGATCAGCTCGACACCGACCTGGCCCCGATGTACCCGGTTGTCCAGCAGCAGGCTGTGGGCAGCATCGAAGCGCCCGCGCAGCCGGACCCGCTGGAACGCCGGCGCGGACTGAGTGAGGAGCTCGGTCACCGGCACCGGTGGCGCCTCACGACGCTGCGCCTCGGCCGCCAGGATCTGGCGCTTCTCCTCGGCCCGCGACAGCTGCCAGAACCCGAGGCCGCACAACACCGGCAGCAGGACCAGCACCGCCAGGCTCGGCAGCCAGCCCGGCCGGAAGCAGGGCCCTGCCCGTCTATACTGCTGCTTCCCCACTGCAACCTCCCCATGGAGCCGCGCGTGCTCAAGGCAGCGATACTCCTCCTGTTACTGGCCATCCTGGCGAGCCTCTTCTGTGCTCTGTATTTCATGCTCAGCGACGCCGGCCGCTCCAATCGCATGGTGTACGCGCTCTATGCCCGGGTGATCCTTTCCGGGCTGACCCTGGCGCTGATCGCCTGGGGCTTCTTCACCGGCCAGCTTCACAGCACGTAGACGAACACGAACAGACAGATCCACACCACGTCCACGAAGTGCCAGTACCAGGCGGCCGCCTCGAAGCCGAAGTGGTCCTCCGGCGTGAAGTGGCCGAACAGGATGCGTACGAACATGACGCTGAGCATGATGGCGCCGATGGTCACGTGGGCGCCGTGAAAGCCGGTGAGCATGAAGAAGGTGGCGCCATAGATGCCCGAGCCGAGGGTCAGCCCCAGCTCGGTGTAGGCATGCACGTATTCCTCGGCCTGCAGCACCAGGAAGGCGAAGCCCAGCAGCAGGGTCAGCGCCAGCCACAGCTTCAGCGGCTTGCGCTCATTCTTGCGCAGGGCGTGGTGGGCGAAGGTCAGGGTGAAGCTGGAGGTGACCAGCAGCAGGGTGTTGATCAGCGGCAACCCCCAGGGCCCGATGACCTCGCGGGGGCCGGGGAAGACCTTGGGGTCGGGGGTCTGCAGCAGCGGCCAGCTGTATTCGAAGCCGGGCCAGAGCATGTTGCTGATGCCCTTGTCCCCTTCGCCGCCCAGCCAGGGGCCCACCCAGTAGCGGATATAGAAAAGGGCGCCGAAGAAGGCGGCGAAGAACATCACCTCGGAGAAGATGAACCAGCTCATGCCCCAGCGGAACGAGCGGTCCATCTGTGCGCTGTACAGCCCGGCGCGGTTCTCGCGCACCACCGAGCCGAACCAGCCGAAGAACATCCAGATCAGCAGCAGCACGCCGATGAAGAAGATCAGCGGCCCGCTGGAACTGTCGCGCTGGGCCGACAGATCATTGAACCAGTGGCCCAGGCCGGTGACGGTGGTCAGCAGGCCGATGCAGGCAATGATCGGCCACTGGCTCTGGGCGGGGACGTAGTACGGCTCATGGGGTTGGGTGGCCATCGAAGTCTCCTATCCGTCCTGGGGCTTGCGACCCGTGATGTCGAACAGCGTGTAACCGAGGGTCAGGTGGTGCACATCGCGCGGCAGGTCGCGGTCGACGATGAAGCGCACCGGCATCTCGATCCGTTCGCCCGGCTGCAGCACCTGCTGGGTGAAGCAGAAGCACTCGGTCTTGTGGAACCAGGCGGCAGCCCGCGACGGCGCCACGCTGGGCACGGCCTGAGCGGTCATCGGCCGGTCGGTGGGGTTGCTGGCCACGAAGCGCACCTCGTGGCTGGCCCCCGGGTGTACGCGCACCTCGGCCTCCAGGGGCTCGAAGCGCCAGACCATGCCCTCGGCGTTGGTGGCCAGGAACTGCACCCGCACCGTGCGGCTGTCGTCCACCTGCTGCTCGCCCCGGAATTGTCCGGCGGTCTTGCCGTTGATGCCGAAGGCCTTGCACAGCACGTCGTACATGGGCACCAGCGCGAAGCCGAAGCCGAACATGGCCACCACGACCACCAGCAGGCGCGTGACCAGTCGTCGAGTGTCCGTCTGCTGGCTCATGTCCCGACCTCCCTCATTTCACTTCCGGCGGCGTCTGGAAAGTGTGGTACGGCGCCGGCGAGGGAAGGCTCCATTCCAGGCCCTCGGCGCCGTCCCACGGCTTGGCCGGCGCGGGTCTGCCGCCCCGGATGCACTTGATGACGATGAACAGGAACAGCAGCTGGGTGGCCCCGAACAGGAAGGCGCCGACGCTGGAGATCATGTTGAAGTTGGCGAACATCAGGTTGTAGTCGGGGATGCGCCGCGGCATGCCGGCCAGACCGAGGAAATGCATGGGGAAGAACGCCAGGTTCATGCCGATGAAGGACAGCCAGAAGTGCAGTTTGGCCAGGGTTTCGTCGTACATGTGCCCAGTCCACTTGGGCAGCCAGTAGTAGGCCGAGGCGAAGATGCCGAAGATGGCGCCGGGCACCAGCACATAGTGGAAGTGGGCGACCACGAAGTAGGTGTCGTGGTACTGGAAGTCCGCCGGGGCGATGGCCAGCATCAGCCCGGAGAAGCCGCCGATGGTGAAGAGGATGACGAAGGCGGTGGCGAACAGCATGGGCGCTTCGAAGGTCAGCGAGCCCTGCCACATGGTGGTGACCCAGTTGAACACCTTCACCCCGGTGGGCACCGCGATCAGCATGGTGGCGTACATGAAGAACAGCTCGCCGGTGAGCGGAATGCCCACGGTGAACATGTGGTGCGACCAGACCAGGAAGGACAGGAAGGCGATGGCGCCGGTGGCGTAGACCATCGAGGTGTAGCCGAACAGCGGCTTGCGGCTGAAGGCCGGGATGATCGCGCTGACGGCGCCGAAGGCCGGCAGGATCATGATGTACACCTCGGGGTGGCCGAAGAACCAGAACACGTGCTGGAACAGCACCGGGTCGCCCCCGCCGGCGGCACTGAAGAAGCTGGTGCCGAAGTGGATGTCCATCAGCATCATGGTCACCGCGCCGGCCAGCACCGGCATCACGGCAATGAGCAGGAAGGCGGTGATCAGCCAGGTCCATACGAACAGCGGCATCTTCATCAGGGTCATGCCCGGAGCGCGCAGGTTGAGCACCGTGGCGATCACGTTGATGGCGCCCATGATCGAGCTGATACCCATCATGTGGATGGCGAAGATGAAGAAGGTCACCGATTCGGGGGCATAGGTGGTGGACAGCGGCGCGTAGAAGGTCCAGCCGAAATTGGGACCGCCACCCTCCATGAACAGGGTGCTGACCAGCAGGCCGAAGGCCGCCGGCAGCAGCCAGAAGCTGAAGTTGTTCATGCGCGGCAGGGCCATGTCCGGCGCGCCGATCATCAGCGGGATCATCCAGTTGGCCAGGCCGACGAAGGCCGGCATCACGGCGCCGAACACCATGATCAGGCCATGCATGGTGGTCATCTGGTTGAAGAACTCCGGCTGCACGATCTGCAGGCCCGGCTGGAACAGCTCGGCACGGATCACCATGGCCATGCTGCCGCCGAGCAGGAAGGCACAGAAGCTGAACCACAGGTAGAGGGTGCCGATGTCCTTGTGGTTGGTGGTCAGTACCCAGCGCATCAGGCCCCTGGCGGGGCCGTGGTGGTCATGCACCGCATGACCGTGGTCGATCACTGCGTCGCTCATGTCCGTCATGTCCCTCACTCCTGAGCCTGTTTGAAGGCGAGCACGTCCTGCGGAGTCAGCATGTCGCCCACGTTGTTGCCGAGCGCGTTGCGCTCGTAGGTCACCACCGCGGCAATGTCCACCTCCGACAGCTGGCGGCCGAAAGCGGCCATGGCGGTGCCCGGCTTGCCGTTGAAGACGATGTTCAGATGGCCATCGATCGGACCGGTGGTGAGCGGCGAGCCCCTGAGCGCCGGGAACATCGGCGGCAGGCCCTCGCCATTGGCCTGGTGACAGGCCGCGCAATAGGTCTGGTAGACCTGCTGACCGCGTTCGACCAGCTCCTCGCGCGTCCATTCCTTGCTGGTCAGCTCCTTGAGCTGGGCCGCCTCGGCCTTGCGTTCGGCCATCCAGGCGGCGTAGTCCTCGGGCGTCTTGGCCTCGACCACCACCGGCATGAAGGCGTGGTCCTTGCCGCACAGCTCGGTGCACTGGCCGCGGTAGATGCCGGGCTCCTCGATGCGCGTCCAGGACTCGTTGATGAAGCCCGGGATTGCGTCCTTCTTCACTGCCAGTGCCGGCACCCACCAGGAATGGATGACGTCGGCGGCGGTGATCAGGAAGCGCACCTTGGCACCGACCGGCACCACCAGCGGGTTGTCCACCTCGAGCAGGTAGTGCTCGCCCTTGGGGGCCAGGTTGTTCATCTGCTCGCGGGTGGTGGTGAGGTTGCTGAAGAACTCGACATCCTCGCCCAGGTACTTGTAGTGCCACTTCCACTGGTAGCCGGTGACCTGGATGTCCACGTCGGATTCGGAGGTGTCGTAGATGTCGATCAGGGTGCTGGTGGCCGGGACCGCCATGCCGATGAGGATCAGCAGGGGAATGACCGTCCAGAGCACCTCGACGCGGGTGTTCTCGTGGAAGTGCGCCGGCTGCGGGTTGACCGAGCGCCGATGCACGATGCTCGACCAGATCATCACGCTGAACACCAGCACGCCGATGACCACACAGATCCAGAAGATGGTCATGTGCAGGTCGAACACCGAGCGACTGACCTCGGTGGCACCCCGAGGCATGTTGACGTCCCAGGCCCCCCAGGCGGACGAGTGAAGCACCCCGACCAGCAGACCCATCCAGAGTCGTGGATGTCGCATCATTGCGCTCCCTGTCGTTCTTGTTATCTGCCGACAGGGCCGGACTACCGGAGACGAGACCGCACGCTTCGCCGTCCGGGCCTCGGCCGGTCGGAAGTTAGGTCGTTCGCTTCGGAGTATAGACGGCGCGTCCGGTGCGCCAGGGGAGCCGACCGCCGGCGCTCGACGGTCAGGTCAAGGGGATGAGGTCAGCTGCGGGAGAACCGCGCGCGGGGTGTGGCCATGGGCACCACGTCCCCGTCGAGCGGCAGGAAACTGCCGCGCTCGGCGTCATAGGCCAGGATGGCGCTGGTCTCGATGTCGTACACCCAGCCGTGAATGAACAGCTGGCCGCTGGCCAGGCGCGCCGCCACCGAGGGGTGGGTGCGCAGATGGTCCAGCTGGGCGACCACGTTTTCCTGGGTGAGGATATCCAGGGTGTCGTGATGACCACAGCCGCAGTTCTCCTCGACCACGCGCAGGGCCACTTCGGCATGCCGCAGCCAGGCCTTGACCGTGGGCATGCGTTCCAGGCTCTGGGGATCGAGCACCGCCTTCATGGCGCCGCAGTCGGAATGACCGCAGACGATGATGTGCTGCACGCCCAGGGCCAGCACCGCGTACTCGATGGCGGTGGACACGCCGCCCATCATCTGTCCGTAGGGCGGTACCACGTTGCCCACGTTGCGGGTCACGAACAGGTCGCCGGGAGAGCTCTGGGTGATGAGCTCCGGCACGATGCGCGAGTCGGCGCAGGTGATGAACATGGCCCGCGGATTCTGCGCCGTGGCCAGCGCCTTGAAGAGTTCCACCTGCTCGGGGAACACCTCTTCGCGGAAACGCCGGAAACCGCCGACAATGCTGTTCAGGGCTTCCTCGGCGCTTTCGCAGCCGGTGCGCACCTGGATCGGAATGGCGTTGTGCTTGTACGGCATTGCGAAAACCTCGGTTCTAGAACGAATTTTGCACTGCAAGACGCAAAGCCGACCACGGAGAGTCACAGCCGTCGTCGGCACAGGCTGCACTATACGCTCGACGCGTGGCTCGCGACGGCACAACCGCAGTTCTGTTACGCCAACTAAGGTTCTGCATGAAGGGGTAACGGGGAGCCGCCATGAACTTGACTTCCATGCGCGCAATCATTCGTCAGGCCCAGCTGGAGGAACAGCGCAGCGGGCGCCTGGCGCGCCTGCTCGGCAACCGCCTGCCGCAACTGCACCCTTCCATCCGCCTGCCGGTGGAAAACGGCTCCGAAAGCCTGCTGCAGTTCGTGAACGCCTACATCGAGCAGGTGCCCGACCTGCTGGAAGCCGCCGCCCGGGTGGCCGAGCAGACGGGCCTGCAAGCCCATATCGATCCGCTGCTGCGCGTCGCCCAGGAGTTCTTCCAGGCGCCCCGGCATGCCGAGGCCGGCCTGGCGGCCCTGCTGGACGACGCCTATCTGGCGCAGCGGCTGATCGAGGAGGTCAACGACCGTTACCTGGTGCAGCTCGGGCGCCCGCTCATTCCCTTGGACAACACCACCGCCAACCTGATCGCCCACCAGCTGATCGGCGAGCCCTTCGCCAATTCCCTGGACCAGGCGATCTTCGACACCGTGGACGGCCTGCTCGACCCGGCACGCATGACCAGCGCCGAGCGCCAGACCTGTCGTACCTGCCTGGAGAACGAGGACACCCGGCAGGCATGGGAGCAGTGGCCCTGCCTGAGCCGCCAGCTGGGCATGGAGCTGCGCCTGGGCAGCCTCTGATCACCAGAGCGCCAGCTGCGCGCCGGGCGGGGAGAAGCGGCTGCAGTCCAGACCGCCCAGCTCGCGACGATCGAGCCCCAGCCGCCTGCAGGCCAGCTGGAAACGCCGGGCCAGCAGCTCGGCGAAGGGCCCCTCGCCGCGCATGCGCGTCCCGAAGCGACCGTCGTAGTTCTGACCGCCTCGGCACTGGCGCACCAGGCTCATGACATGCTCGGCGCGCTGCGGGAAATGCGCCTGCAGCCACTCCTCGAACAGCTCGGCGATCTCCAGCGGCAGGCGCAGCAGCACATAGCCCGCGCTGCGCGCGCCGGCCTCCCGTGCCGCCTCCAGCAGTCGCTCCAGCTCGGCGTCGTTGATCATCGGGATGATGGGCGCGCAGAGCGCCGCCACCGGCACCCCGGCGCCATTCAGCTCGCGCAGGCAGCGCAGCCGTGCGGCCGGCGAGGCGGCGCGCGGCTCCATGATGCGCTTGAGCTCGTTGTCCAGGGTGGTCAGGCTGATAGCCACGCTGACCAGGTTCTGCGCCGCCAGCTGCTCCAGCAGATCCAGGTCGCGCAGGATCAGCGCGCTCTTGGTGATCAGGTGCACCGGATGGCGATAGCGCAGCAGAATTTCGAGGGCCTGGCGGGTCAGGCGCTGCTCGCGCTCGATGGGCTGGTAGGCATCGGTGTTCACCCCCAGGGCGATGGGCGCGGGCACATAGCCGGGGCGGCTCAACTGCTCCTCCAGGCGTTCGGCCAGATTGGTCTTGGCAATCAGCCGGGTCTCGAAGTCGATGCCCGGTGACAGGTCCCAGTAGGCGTGGCTGGGCCGGGCAAAGCAGTAGATGCAGCCGTGCTCGCAGCCCCGGTAGGGATTGATGGAACGATCGAACCCCACATCCGGCGACCGGTTGCGGGTAATGACACTTTTTGCCAGTTCCTGACGTACCTCAGTGGCCCGACTCTCGGGCACCTCCTGGAACCAGCCGTCGTCACAGGCCTCGCTGCGCGTTGGCGCGTAGCGGTTGGCCGGGTTGCAGGCGGTGCCGCGACCGCGCGGCGGCAGGGTGACGGGCATGCTCACTCCGGATACTGTTTTTATATACAGTATCCGGAGTGGGCGGCATTGCAAATGCCGGTCGTCCCTATCCCACCGGCTCGTCCGCGGGCGCCGGATCGGCGGCCGGCCGTGCCATGCGCTGCGCCAGCGCCGCGCAGACCATCAGTTGGATCTGGTGGAAGATCATCAGCGGCAGGATCAGCGGCCCGACGGCGCCGCCGACGAACAGTACCTGGGCCATGGGAATGCCGGTGGCCATGCTCTTCTTCGAACCGCCGAACAGCAGGGTGATGCGGTCCTCGCGGGCCAGGCCCACGCGCCGGCCGAGAAACTCCACCAGCCCCAGCACCAGCGCCAGGAACAGGGTGCAGACCAGGGTCAGGAGCACCAGGCGCAGCGGCGGGATCGCCTCCCACAGACCGGCGACCACGGCGGCGCTGAAGGCGGTATAGATCACCAGCAGGATGGAGCCCTGGTCCAGGCGACGCAGCCAGTTGCCGTTGCGCACCAGCCAGTCGCCGATCAGCGGACGCGCCAGCTGGCCGGCCAGGAAGGGCACCAGCAGTTGTACAACGATCGCGCCGATCGCCTCCAGGGCGGACACGCCGGCGCCCTGCGCGCCCATGAGCCAGAGCACCAGCAGCGGGGTCAGGAAGATGCCCAGCAGGCTGGAGCCCGCCGCGCTGCAGATGGCCGCCGCCACATTGCCGCCGGCCAGCGAGGTGAAGGCGATCGCCGACTGCACCGTGGCCGGCAGGGTGCACAGGAACAGCATGCCCAGGTACAGCTCCTCGCCCAGCAGCGGCAGCAGCAGCGGCTTGAGGGCCAGGCCGAGCAGCGGAAACAGGGCGAAGGTGCAGGCGAAGATCAGCAGGTGCAGGCGCCAGTGGGTGGCGCCCGCCAGGATGGCCTGGCGGGACAGCCGCGCGCCGTGCAGGAAAAACAGCAGGGCGATGGCCAGGCGGGTCAGCCAGGCGAAGGCCGTCGCGCCCGGGCCGCTGGCCGGCAGCAGGGTGGCCAGCAGCACCACACCGATCAGCAGCTGGGTATAGGCATCGGGAAGGAAACGGAACAACAGCATGGCCTCTCTCGACTGGAAAACGACCGGCATGCCCGCCGCTGGTCGGGACAGCCGACCTGTGGCTTCGTGCCGCAGGGGCGGCAGTGTACGCCAGCGCGGGGCGCATCCGTTCGGAGGATTGCCGGCACCCCCGCCACGCCGCGGGTTCAAACCAGCACACATTTCGAACCAGATGGCAGTTGACCCGGCAGACAGGGCAGGTATTGTGTCCCCCTGTTCCTGGATCCACTAGATGAGGTATTCAGGGAAAGTGCCAGGGACTTTCGCGGGGGCGGTTTTGGGGTACAATCCGCGCCCTTTTTCATCCATGCGAATGAGGCAAGAAACGCAATGGCGAAGACCGAGGGGCCGAATACGGCGTACAGCACACAGGCCTTCGAAGTGGCCCTGCAGGCGGCTTCGGAAGAGATCTGGGCGCAGAAATACCGCCTGACGGACAAGGATGGCACCCCCATCGACAAGGACGTGGATGACACCTGGAAGCGCGTCGCGCGCTCCCTGGCGGAAGTTGAGGCGCCCGAGAAGCGCGAGTACTGGTACGAGCAGTTCCTGTGGGCCCTGCGCAACGGCGCGATTCCCGCCGGGCGCATCATTTCCAACGCCGGCGCCCAGGACTACAAGCCCGCCACTTCGACCATCAATTGCACCGTGTCGGCGACCATTCGCGACTCGATGGATGACATTCTCAGCAAGGTCCACGAGGCCGGGCTGACCCTCAAGGCCGGTTGCGGCATCGGCTACGAATTCAGCACCCTGCGTCCGCGCGGCTCCTTCGTCTCGGGCGCCGGTGCGCACACCAGCGGCCCGCTGTCCTTCATGGACATCTTCGACAAGATGTGCTTCACCGTGAGCTCCGCCGGCGGCCGCCGCGGCGCGCAGATGGGCACCTTCGACGTCTGCCATCCGGACGTGCGCGAATTCATCCGCGCCAAGCGCGAGGATGGCCGCCTGCGCCAGTTCAACCTGAGCCTGCTGATCACCGACGAATTCATGCAGGCGGTGGAAAGCGACAGCGAATGGCCGCTGATCTTCCCGCTGCACCCGAAGGAGCGTCACGAGGTCGACCTGGAGGACGAATCCCAGGTGATCTGGCGCGACTGGCCGATCCACGACGACTACATCGTGCGCGAGGACGGCCTGGTGGCCTGCCGCGTGTACGGCAGGGTGAAGGCGCGTCACCTGTGGGACATGATCATGGTCTCCACCTATGACTTCGCCGAGCCGGGCTTCATTCTCATCGACCGCGTCAACCAGTTGAACAACAACTGGTGGTGCGAGGCCATCCGTGCCACCAACCCGTGCGGTGAGCAGCCGCTGCCGCCCTACGGCTCCTGCCTGCTGGGCTCGGTGAACCTGACCCGCTTCGTCATCGACCCGTTCGGCCCCGACGCGCGCTTCGACTGGGACAAGTACCGCAAGGTGGTGCGCATCTTCACCCGCATGCTGGACAACGTGGTGGAGATCAACGGCCTGCCGCTGGAGCAGCAGCGCCACGAGATCATGCACAAGCGCCGCCACGGCATGGGCTTCCTGGGCCTGGGCTCGACCCTGACCCTGCTGAAGATGCGCTACGGCAGCCCGGAATCCTGCGTGTTCACCGAGGAAGTGGCCCGCGAGATGGCCCTGGTCGGCTGGGAAGAGGCCCTGGAGCTGTCCCGCGAGAAGGGCCCGGCACCGCTGCTGGCCGAGGAGTTCGAGGTTACCGCCGAGATGCTGCGCAAGCGTCCGGAGATGGCCAAGGACGGCTTCAAGGTGGGCGACAAGGTGCCCGGCCGCGTGCTGCACGCCAGGTATTCGCGCTACATGCAGCGCCTGGCCGAATATGCGCCGCAGCTGATCGAGGCGCTGGCCGAGCAGGGCGCGCGCTTCACCCACCACAGCTCCATCGCGCCGACCGGCACCATCAGCCTGAGCCTGGCCAACAACGCCTCCAACGGCATCGAGCCGAGCTTCGCCCACAAGTACTCGCGCAACGTCATCCGCCCGGGTCGCAAGGCCAAGGAAAAGGTCGATGTGTTCAGCTTCGAGCTGCTGGCCTACCGCACGCTGGTCAACCCGAAGGCCGAGCCGGGCAGCGAGGATCCGACCCGCCAGCTGCCGGACTACTTCGTGGCCGCCGATGACATCGGCCCGACCCAGCACGTGGACATCCAGGCCGCCGCGCAGAAGTGGGTGGACTCCTCGATCTCCAAGACCGCCAACGTGCCGACCGACTATCCGTTCGAGGCGTTCAAGGACATCTACCGCTATGCCTGGCGCCAGGGCCTGAAGGGCTGCACCACCTTCCGCTTCAACCCCAAGGCCTTCCAGGGCGTGCTGGTGAAGGAAGCGGACCTGGAGAACACCCTGTACCGCTTCGAACTGGAAGACGGCAGCGTGGTGGAACTCAAGGGCAACGAGATGGTGGAGTACGACGGCGAGGTGAACACCGCCGCCAACCTGTTCGACGCCCTCAAGGAAGGCTACTACGGCAAGTACTGAGCCGTTCCATTTGCAGTGCCGGACGCCCGGGCGTCCGGCGGGAGACATTAGATGACCGTCAAGATCGAAAAACGCATCAAGGGCTTCAAGGTGGTCGACCAGACCCTGGAGCGCCCCGCCGCCAAGGAAAGCGAGGCCCCCGTCGCCACGCCGCAGGCCAAGCCGGTCGCGGCCGCAGCAGCGCCGGCGGCTCCCGCGCCGATTCAGATGGACGAGACCCTGCAGCGTCCGGAAACCCTGATCGGCATGACCTACAAGATCAAGTCGCCGCTGTTCGAGCACGCCCTGTACGTGACCATCAACGACGTGGTGCTCAATGCCGGCACCCCGTTCGAGCAGCGCCGCCCCTTCGAGATCTTCATCAACTCGAAGAACATGGATCACTTCCAGTGGATCGTCGCGCTGACCCGCATCATGTCCGCCGTGTTCCGCAAGGGCGGCGACTGCACCTTCCTGGTGGAGGAGCTCAAGGCGGTATTCGACCCGCGTGGCGGCTACCTGAAGAAGGGTGGCATCTACATGCCCTCGATCGTCGCCGAGATCGGCGGCGTGGTGGAACGCCACCTGATCAGCATCGGCATGCTGGAAGGCCAGGGCCTGGACGAAGCCCAGCGCCAGTATCTGGCCGAGAAGCGCGCCGCCTACGAGGCCAGCCAGGGCGCGGCTGCCGTGGAACCGGGCGACGGCTTCCCGGCCGGCGCGCAGCTGTGCGGCAAGTGCAGCACCAAGGCCGTGGTGCAGATGGACGGCTGCGCCACCTGCCTGAACTGCGGCCACTCCAAGTGCGGCTAGTCGCTCCCCGCAGCTGAGCCGGGCGGATTGTCCTCCCCGCCCAGCTCCGCCAGGCGCCGGCGGCGCTGCTCCCCGGGCAGCCCGCCGAGGCGCCGCACCTCGGCGTGAAACGCCACCCAATCCTCCCCCACCTCCTCGAACAGCCGCGCGAACGCCGGCACCCACTGGTCGTAGAGCGCGAACGGCAGCAGGCTGGCGTTGTTCAGCGGCCCGGCCATGAAGGCGTCGTAATCGGCCACCGCGTTCTCCTCCCGCAGTCTTCGGTACTGTTCCCGCAACTCGGCAAACACCTGTGCCTTGGCCTGGCGCAGCGCGTCCGCCTGCAGGGGCAGGGCATACAGCCGGCGCAGGCGCTCACGGGTGTCCAGTATCAGGCGCACGAACCTCGCCTGGCGCTGCCGCGCCTGCTCGTCCGGCGGCGGCAGGCCGCGTGCCGCCCGCCATTGCGCCAGCCCCTGGCGCTCCACGAAGCTGGCATAGGACTCGCTGAAGGCGCTGTCGCCCGGCAGATAGAAACGCTGGTGCGCCAGCTCGTGGAAGATCAGCCCCGCCAGTTGTTCGTCATCGCGGTGCAGCATGCTGCTGAGCACCGGGTCGGCGAACCAGCCCAGACTGGAAAAGGCGTCCACGCCACCGATCCACACATCGAAACCCTCGGCATGCAGGCGTTCGGCAGCCGCCTCGGCCAGCTCGCGACGGAAGAAGCCCCGGTAGGCCACGCAGCCGGCCAGGGGAAAGCACTGCGGCCGCGCCTCCACAGAGAACTCCGGCGCGGCCAGCAGGTTCCACAGCACGTGGCGGCGACCCAGCTCCACATAGCTCAGGTAGCTACGGTTGTCCGGCAGACCCAGCGCCTCGATGGCGAAGCGCCGTGCCTGCACCACCAGGGCCAGGCGCGCACGCAGCTCGGCATCGCGCCGCTGGTCGGAAATCACCGCATGAATGGGCTCCCGCTGGCGCAGGAGTTGCAGCTGGCCGCTGGCCAGGTGCTGGTAATAACCGAAATTGACGCAGCCGCTCAGCCAGAAGCACAGCAGCCAGGGAACCGCACGCCATGCACGGCGGTCGAGAACCCTGAATTGCCGCGCCGTCCCGCTGGCCGCTGTAGGTTGTTCCGGCCCCCTACGCTGTCGATCGGAGTCCACCATGCGCGTCACCCTGCTGAGTCTGTGCCTGCTCATCCTGCCCGGATGCTCCCTGTTCACCGGCCTTGACGGCCAGCGCGCCCGGGTCGATCTGCAGAGCGCCGCCGCCAACCGTCTGCTGGCCCTGGAGCTGGACGGTTCGCCCTGGACCCGGGACTACTTCGTGCTCGCGCCCGGCGCCCACCAGTTGGCGGTGCGCTACCACTTCGAGGTCAATCCCCGCGACATCGGCGCGTCTACGCCGCTGCGCCGCGACTGCCGCCTGACCCTGGATTATCACGACTTCAGCCCCGACCAGCGCTACCGCCTGCAGGCCGGCCAGCACGGGTTCCGCCCCTGGGTACGCCTGTACGACCCCTATGACCGGCTGGTCGCCCGGGGTACGGAGCGCGGCTGCCGGGGCAACGGCTGAGACCTGACAGGAGAAAGTGATACCCTGCGGCTCGTTCTGATTTTCGGAGTACTGCCATGAGCCGCCTCGCCGACACCCGCTTTTCCGTTCTCGACCTGGCGCCCATCCGCGACGACGGCACCCCCGCCGAAGCCCTGCACAACGCCCTGGCCCTGGCTAGACATGCCGAGGCGCTGGACTTCGAGCGCTTCTGGGTGGCCGAGCACCACAACATGGACGGCATCGCCAGTTCCGCCACCGCGGTGCTGATGGGCTATCTGGCGGGCGGCACTTCGCGGATTCGCATCGGCGCCGGCGGCATCATGCTGCCCAACCATTCGCCGCTGGTGGTCGCCGAGCAGTTCGGCACCCTGGAGGCGCTCTATCCCGGACGCATTGACCTGGGCCTGGGACGCGCGCCGGGAGCCGACCCGATGACCGCCCGCGCCCTGCGCCGCGACCGGTTGGGCAGCCCGGACGATTTTCCCCAGGACGTCGAGGAGCTGGAAATGCTGCTCGGCCCGCGCCTGCCCGGCCAGGCGGTGATCGCCATGCCCGGTGTGAACAGCCGGGTGCCGATCTGGCTGCTGGGTTCCAGCCTGTTCAGCGCCCGCCTGGCCGCCGCCAAGGGCCTGCCCTACGCCTTCGCCTCGCACTTCGCGCCCCAGTACATGCACCAGGCGATCGCCCTGTACCGCCAGGAGTTCCAGCCTTCGGCGGTGCTCGACAAGCCCCGGGTGATGCTGGGTGTGCCCCTGGTGGCGGCGGAGTCCGACGAGAAGGCCGAATACCTGGCCACCACGCTCTATCAGCGGGTGCTGGCGCTCATCCGTGGCCACAGCCTGCGCATGATGCCGCCGGTGGAAAGCATGCGGGA
The DNA here is from genome assembly GCA_035306625.1 of Pseudomonas sp. GTDB lineage: Bacteria > Pseudomonadota > Gammaproteobacteria > Pseudomonadales > Pseudomonadaceae > Serpens. Next base: position 33,470 of record DATGNS010000030.1, read on the forward strand.
CCTGTGGCTGCCCCAGGAGCAGGAGGCGGTAGGCAACTTCCTCGGCGTGGCGGTGATCGGCGGCCCGCAGCGCGTGCGCGAACGCCTCGAGCTGCTGCTGGAACGCACCCGCGCGGACGAGCTGATCTTCACCTGCGACCTGTACGACAACGCCGACCGCCTGCGCAGCCTGGACATCCTCGCCGGGCTGCGCTGAGCATTCACTCGGGGTCGCCTGCGACGCGGCGCGGCAGGATCGGCGCCTGCTGCTCCACTGCCTCCTGCACCGCCGAGGCCATGTAGTGGACGAAGGAGCGGGTCAGGTGGCCCTTGTCGCGCCACATCAGCCGGCCGTCGAAATAGGCCGGGCAGCGCTCCTCGGCACACAGCAGGTGCGTCAGGTCCAGGGCGTGGAAGCCCGGCAGCCGCTGCTCCAGGGCCCGGGCGGGGTTGTCGGGCAGCAGCACCTCGCGCCGGGGTCGCGCGCAGCGGCTGGCCCGCGTCGGATTCTGCCAGACGCAGGCGCTCGGATCCTGACGGAACCAGGGGTTGTCACGGATGCCGATGACCGCAATGTCCAGCGCCAGGATGCGCTCCAGACTGTCCACCAGGCCCTGCGGCACGAACTCGATGTCCGGCGCCTGCCCGGGCGGGTCCGATCGGGTGGCGGTAGTGATCAGCACGGCCGGGCGCAAGCGCTCCAGCACCGGCAGCAGAGCCTCGTTCCAGCGCAGACAGTCCTCGCGGCGCGACGCCATCGGCTGATAGCCCAGCGAACAGGCGGACATGCTGATGCTGACCAGGCGAAAACCGTAGCGGCGGCCGATTTCCGAGAACGCCGGCTCCCATTGCGAGGCATGGGAGCCGCCCACCAGGGCCACCACCGGTTCGGCCTCCAGGTCGCCGAAGACGCAGAGGATCACCTCGGCGCTGAACATGCCGCGGTCGCAGATTTCCCGCGCCGCCGGGCTGATGTCACGCTTGACGCCGATGTAGTGGCCCAACGACACCGGGCGGGCGTTGTCCTGCAGGCTGATGCGCGCTCCGGGGAAGAAATCGGCTGTTACCTCGGTTCGCTCCGCGGCGCGCAGCGCCTCGAGGATCAGGTGCTTGCCGGCCACCCAGAGGGCGAACACCGGAATCACGCAGGCTACGCCCAGCATCAGCGGGCGCCAGGGCTGGTTGCGGGGCAGATTGCGCCAGGGCGCCTCGACCAGCACGCTGGTCAGCACCGCCAGCAGCAGCGACAGGCCGATCACCAGCAGGCCCTGGGGCAGGTTGAAGCGCTCCACGCCATGCAGATGCTGCACGAACACCAGCACCGGCCAGTGCCACAGATAGAGGGTGAAAGCCATGCCGCCCAGGTACACCAGCTGGCGAGTGCAAAGCAGCCGCTGCACGGGCGTGATCAGGTCCCGTCGTACGCCTGAATGCAGCAGCAGGGCCGCCGCCAGCACCGGCAGCAGCGCCACATATCCGGGAAAGGCCAGCTCCCGGGGCAGGAAGCCCGTGACCAGCAACAGCAGCAGACCCAGGCTGGAGCCCGTCACGCACAGCAGGCGACCGGGGGTGGGCAGCAGGGGCAGGGCCAGCGCCAGGAGCACACCCGCCAAGAACTCCCAGAGCCGCGCCAGGGTATTGAAGTAGGCGCGCTGCGGGTTCTGCTCGGTCGCCCACAGGCCGTAGGCGAAGGACAGCAGGAGCAGCGCGGCCACCAGCAGCAGCAGGGGCAGACGCGAATTGAAGCGCCCGGCCAGGCGCAGGCCCAGGGCCATGATTGCCGGCAGCAGGACGTAGAACTGCATCTGCATGGACAGCGCCCAGAACTGCTGGAACGGTCCCGGCGGGTCCAGGCGCTCCAGATAGTTCACCCCGTTGCGCAGCAGGTGCAGGTTCTCCAGGTGCAGGGTACTGAACAGCAGATCATCGATGCTGGTGCGCCAGAGCGGCGCGGGCACGTACAGGTAGCCGAGCAGCACCGTGCATAACAGCACCAGGTAGGCGGCCGGCGCCACCCGGACGACCACCCCGGCCCAGAAGCGCACCGGCTGCAGGCGGCCGCCCCCGGACACTTGGCGCAGCAGCACGCCGGCCATCAGGTAGCCGGAGATCACGAAGAACACGTCCACCCCCCCGGACACCTTGTGAACCCAGAGGTGGAAAACCAGGATCAGCAGCGCGCCGATGGCGCGCAGGCCCTGCACGTCATCGCGAAAGCGGGACTCTCGATAGGGGTGCAGCAGGGCGCGCCGGCTGGCCGTCAGCTCGCCCGAGCCGCGGTGTACGAGGCCTTCCCGGGCGGCGCCAGCGATTGCGTCCTGATGCATGGCAACTCAGCGCAGTGGTCGGATCGGCTCGGCGGGCATCCCCTGCGGCTCGTCCTCGGGTGGCGGTGCCATGTCCGGATCGAGTTCCGGCATGGGTTCGGGCAGCCCGCGGCGGTAGAGGATCTCCCGGCTGCCGCCTTCGCAGGAGCCCACCACGGTCCAGCCGGTGGCCCCGCCCGGACGGGTGATCTCCAGCTGATACTCCTGCACACCGCGCGCTTCCAGCTTGGCGGCGATCTCCGCCTTGAGCTCCTCGCAGGGCTTGGCGGCGGCCTGCAGTTCCAGGGCCAGGGGCGCCAGCGTGAGGATCCACAGCCTTCTCATGGCGGACTCCTCAGCTGTTGGCGATGCGGAAACCCACTTTCAGGGTGACCTGGAAGTGGGCGACCGCACCGTTGACGATATGTCCACGGGTACTCACCACCTCGAACCACTCCAGCAGGCGCAGGCTCTTGCTGGCCTCGGTCAGGGCATTCTGAATGGCATCCTCGATGCTGGTAGGGGAGGTGCCTACCAGTTCCACCAGCTTGTAGGTGTGGTGATCAGACATGCTGTCGCTCTCCTGGCTTGGGCCGATACGGCCTTACGGTCATGGACAGCGGACCGCTGGGTGAGTTGCCCGGCACGGGCCCGAAACAGCATAGGAAAATGCTCGGGATACGCCAGCCCGCTGCTCAGGCCAGCTCGCCCCGCAGCCACTGCGCCAGACGCTCGGCGCGGCTGTCCAGCCGGCGGCGGGGCACCCACAGGGCCAGGCGCGCCGAGGTCTCCACGAAACCCCAGGGCGCCAGCAGGCGGCCGGCCGCCAGATCGTCGGCTACCAGCTGGCGGGGCGCGATGGCCACGCCCAGGCCGGCCAGGGCGGCCTCCAGCAGGTAATAGAGGTGCTCGAAGCCCTGGCCCAGGCGCAGGCGTTCCGGCTCCAGACCCTGACTGCGCAGCCAGACCGGCCAGGCCTGCGGGCGCGAGGCGGTGTGCAGCACGGCCTGCTCCAGTACCGCCTCCGGCGGCGCCTGGCACAGTTGCTCGGCATCGGCGTAATGGGGACTGAACACCGGCCCCAGGGATTCGGGGGCCAGTTCATACACCACGAAATCCGCCGGCCAGGGCGGCTCGGCATACCACAGCAGGGCATCCAGCCCGGCGCGGCGCGGATCCTGCTCGCCCTCGCTGGCCGACAGCTGCAGGCGCAGCTCCGGCAGCGCGCGGTGCAGGCGATCCAGGCGCGGGATGAACCAGCGCGCCAGCAGGCTGCCCGGGCAGCCGAGCACGAAGGGCGCGTCGGCGGTCTGCCGGCGCAGCTCCAGGCAGGCCTGGGCGATGCGCTCGAAGGCCTCGCCGGCCACCTGTCCGAGTCGCTGGCCGGCATCCGTGAGTTTTACGCCTCGCCCGTGCTTCTCCAGTACCGCCACACCCATCCAGTCCTCCAGATTGGCGATCTGCCGACTGACAGCGCCATGGGTGACATTCAGCTCGTCGGCCGCCTGTTTCAGGCTGCCCAGGCGCGCCACCGCTTCGAACGCACGCAGGGCATTGAGGGGGGGCAGGGGAACAGTCATAAGTGAGTTTTCCTGACTAGTTCCAGCAATCTTATCGCTTTTGCCGGCGGCGTGGATTGGTTAAGGTCGGCACATTGACGCATCCCCAGGAGCCCACCATGACTTCACTGCGCAACGGTCCCGACGCCAGGGGCCTGTTCGGCAGCTTCGGCGGCCAGTATGTCGCCGAAACCCTGATGCCGCTGATCCACGAGCTGGCCGCCGAATACGAGAAGGCCAAGAACGATCCCGCGTTCATCGAAGAATTGGCCTACTTCCAGCGCGATTACATCGGTCGGCCCAGCCCGCTGTACTTCGCCGAACGCCTCACCGAGTTCTGCGGCGGCGCGAAGATCTATTTGAAGCGCGAGGAGCTGAACCACACCGGCGCGCACAAGATCAACAACTGCATCGGCCAGATCCTGCTGGCCAGGCGCATGGGCAAGAAGCGCATCATCGCCGAAACCGGTGCCGGCATGCACGGCGTGGCCACCGCCACCGTGGCGGCACGCTTCGGCATGCAGTGCGTGGTGTACATGGGCACCACCGACATCGATCGCCAGCAGGCCAACGTGTTCCGCATGCGCCTCCTGGGCGCCCAGGTGATTCCGGTCACCGCCGGCACCGGCACCCTCAAGGACGCCATGAACGAGGCCCTGCGCGACTGGGTGACCAACGTCCACGACACCTTCTACCTGATCGGCACCGCCGCCGGTCCGCACCCCTATCCGGCCATGGTGCGCGACTTCCAGGCAGTGATCGGCAAGGAAACCCGCGAACAGCTGCAGGAGAAGGAAGGCCGCCTGCCCGACAGCCTGATCGCCTGCATCGGCGGGGGCTCCAATGCCATCGGCCTGTTCCACCCGTTCCTGGACGATGACAGCGTCAAGATCATCGGCGTGGAAGCCGCCGGCCACGGCATCGACACCGGCAAGCACGCCGCCAGCATGAACGGCGGCACCCCCGGCGTGCTGCATGGCAACCGCACCTTCCTGCTGCAGGACGAGGACGGCCAGATCATCGACGCCCACTCGGTGTCCGCCGGCCTCGACTACCCGGGCGTCGGCCCCGAACACGCCTGGCTGCACGACATCGGCCGCGTCGAGTACGTTCCGGTCACCGACAAGGAGGC
>DATGNS010000031.1:0-2604 GCA_035306625.1 Pseudomonas sp.
CCCACCCCGCCACTGGTAATAGAACGTTTCCCAGCTGGCCCTGCTAAGCTCAACCAGCCTCTGGCGGGCTGGGGTGCGGGGAGGCCGCGTGCGTTCATTGAAGTCCCCCAGTTCATAATCCAGCAGATACTGATAGAAGGCCTCGATCCCGCCGTTATCGATTTCCCATCCGATCCGCTTCTGCGCCTTCACTGGTAGCGTCTGCTCAGGCCACAGCACCAGCATCCGCCGGTCGTTCTCCCCGATCGGCCAGGGCAGGATTTCGTTCGACAGGAACACCGCATTCATGTAGTTGGCTTCTTCCCAGCCGTTCATGAACTTCGATTCGATCCGCACCGTCTTGCCGGTGATCATGTGCTTGATCTTGCCCGTCTGGTTGTAGCGCTGGTCGCGGCTGACAACCTCCTCGAACAGCCCATACAGCTTGTTGGACTGCCATTGCGACCATGAGCTTTCCAGCTGCACCTGCCCCACCGTCGCACCGTACTCGCCATAGATCGGGCGCATGATGTCCCCGAACAGCAGCGACTTACCAGAGCCCTCCATGGTTGAGTGCATCAGCACGGCGGTATCCAGCTTCGCCCCCACGTTCTGCAGTGGGTACGCCAGCCAGCGGGTGAGCCACTCGATGGCATCCTTCTGACCGTTGCACAGGAAGCTGATCAGCCAGACGATGCCCTGGCACTTCTCCATATCAGGGTTCGGCGTGAGCGGCAGGCCCTCGAAGGTGTTGATCGTATCCTTCGGGCTCTCGGTCATGCGGGGGTCGAACACCAGATTGGCGGCAGGAATGGTCCAGCGCTTCTCGCTGTTCTGCCAAGTGCTAAACGCATCACCCAGCGCCAGTTTCACCGCTGCAGCCGGCAGACGCTGACGCAGCTTGCGATCATAGATATCCTGCGAGCCGTCCAGGTACACATAGCGCCAGTACGGATCGCTGGTGACACCCTTCTCACCGCCCTGCCGCATGCGCTTGCCCAGCTTGGCATCCGCCTCGAACTGGCGGGCATGGTCATGGTCAATGCCCTTCTTGTCGGGCAGGTCATACCACTCGTTGCCCAGCGCCTTGCCAACCATGGCCAGAAAGGCCGCTTTCTTGATGATGGCCTTGCGGTACAGGTCAAAGGCACTCGTTGTGCCCTCCACCAGCGCGAACCGCACCCGAATCTTGTCCAGGGTCCAGCCGTTCTCCCCGGACCCCTCAGATGGTGGTGCGGCCTCGCCGGCGGCTGCCTCAGATGGGGCCGGGGGAAGATCCGGAGCCTCATCCGCTGGCGAGCCCGGCAACCCGGCAGTACGCACAGGCGGCTCATTTGCCGCCGCAGCCAGCAACTGCTCCCGGACTACATCCAGCCCGAACTCGACATGCAGGTCATTCCAGTCGAGGCTGGAGCTTTCTTGTTTCGCCGTCATGCCGCGACCTCCGGCCGTTGCGGAAATACCGCCGTGATACCCAGCTCCAGGCTGAGCGCCTCGGCAGCCACTCGCCCGGGGTTGGTGCCATCGGCCTTGGGGTCATCATCTCCCACGATGATCAGCCGCGAATCCGGGAACAGCCGAGCCAGCGCACGGGCCACCTTGGCCATATTGCCCACATCAATGCACATCACGGTCGGCCACTCCGTCGCCAGATACGCAGAAACGCCAGTCGCGTACCCCTCAGCCAGCGCAATGATCGGCATGGGGTCGGCCCGCCCGATCCAGTGCCACAGGCCCGACTTGCGCCCGAACTTCGGGAACAGCTTCGTACCCTGGGCATTGATCATCTGGAAGGACCACACCACGCCGGCCTCATCCACCAGCGGGATCACGATGTCACCCGGCCCCATCTTCATGAAGCCGATATGCTCGCGCTCGGCTTTGTCCTTCGGGAGTTCCCGCAGGAACCGGGCCATATCCGCGCCCAGCCAGATATCCGTACGCTCGTGGCGGCTATCCACGCTGAACACCAGCGCCCTGGTGACGAATCGCACACCAAAGGCCCCCACCTGCTTACGGGTCAGGTACTCAGACTTACCGCGGGCCGCAGTGAACTCCGTCAGCAGCCGCTGAGTGCCGCCCTGGACAAGCTCCTGCATCACCGCCGTCAGCCGTTCCTCTTCGGCCCGCTCAGCCTCCCGCTTGGCACGGCGCGCTGCCTGCTCCGCCCGGCGCTGCTCCCTTTCCTTCGGGGTCAGGTCACGCTTCTTCGGCTTCCATCCGCCCTGCTGCGCCAAGTGGATAACAGTGCCGATGCCAATCGCCCCACCCTTGCAGCTGCGCCAGACAGAGCGAGCATCACGCGGTTTATACCCCGCCCCTGTTGCACTCCAGTTGTCCCAATCCGCAAAGGCAGGCTCGCCAAACTCGGCCTTAACGCCCATCGCCACCTGGACCCATGTATCGCGATCATCCGGGCTGATATGGGCCAGCAGGCCCGGCAACTCATCGAGTTCGATATCAGGAAGGTCAGCCATGACGCGCCTCCCATATGCTCTCGCAATCGGTGCAGCGCTCAACGCCGGGGATCGCCTGGCGGCGCCCCTCCGGGATCGGGTCCTCACAGTCGATACAGATCTCCCTGCTCTCACCCGTGTAACGCACCCGGGCCTCGATAGCCGCCTG
>DATGNS010000032.1:0-2695 GCA_035306625.1 Pseudomonas sp.
GGCCTGCGCCAGGGTACCGAAGTTTACCGTGATCATCGGCGGCAGCTTCGGCGCCGGCAACTATGGCATGTGCGGCCGGGCCTACGACCCGCGCTTCCTGTGGATGTGGCCCAACGCGCGGATCGGCGTCATGGGCGGCGAACAGGCGGCAGGTGTCCTGGTGCAGGTCAAGCGGGAGCAGGCCGAGCGCCAGGGCGAGGTGTTCTCGGAGCAGAAGGAACAGCAGCTGCGCCAGCCAATACTGGAGCAGTATGAAACACAGGGGCATCCGTTCTATTCGAGTGCCCGGTTGTGGGATGACGGCGTGATCGACCCGACGCAGACGCGAGATGTGCTGGGGCTGGCGATCTCGGCAAGTTTGAATGCAGCAGTGGAGGAGACAGGATTCGGGGTATTTCGGATGTAGTGGTGACAAGGTCGAGCGGTAGGATAAGGAGAAATAATCATGCAATTCAACACCATCCAGCTGGAACATCACCCCCGCGGCTACGCCACGCTCTGGCTGGATCGCGTGGACAAGCACAACGCCTTCAACGCCGAGATGATTGATGAGCTGCTCACCGCCCTCGATCATCTGCAAGAGGATCAGCGGCTGCGCTTTCTCGTCCTGCGAGGCAGGGGCAGGCACTTCTGTGCCGGAGCGGATCTGCAGTGGATGCGCCAGTCCGCCGAGCTGGATTACACCGGTAATCTGCATGACGCGGAAATGATGGCTGAACTGATGTACCGCCTGTACCAGCTCCCGATGCCCACCCTGGCCGTGGTCCAGGGCGCGGCCTTTGGCGGTGCCATCGGCCTGATCGCCTGTTGCGATATGGCCATCGGCGCGGAGGATGCCCAGCTGTCACTGTCCGAGGTGCGCATCGGCCTGGCACCGGCAGTGATCAGCCCCTTTGTGGTCAAGGCCATCGGGGAGCGCGCCAGCCGCCGGTATGCCATAAGCGGTGAGCGTTTTGACGGCCAGCGCGCGGTGGAGCTGGGGCTGCTGACCGAGAGCTGCCCACCCGCGGAGCTGGACCAACGGATCGAGCACTGGGCCGCTACCCTCTTGCAGAACAGTCCCAAGGCCATGCGCGCCAGCAAGGCGCTGGTTCACGAGGCCACTGCACACCTGCTGTCTCCGGAGCTGCGGCACTTCACTCAGCAGAGCATCGTACAGATCCGCGCCAGCGACGAAGGTCGGGAGGGCATCCAGGCTTTTCTGGAAAAGCGCGCTCCGCGCTGGATCGAGGACTAGCCGATGATCGCGACGCTGCTGGTGGCCAACCGGGGGGAGATTGCCTGCCGCATCATGCGCACAGCCAGAGCCATGGGTATCACCACCGTCGCGGTACACAGCACGGTGGACCGGGACGCGCTGCATGTGCAGCAGGCCGACCTGGCAGTAGAGCTGCCCGGCAGCCGGGCCAGCGAGACCTACCTGGATATCGACAGGATCATCGCCGCAGCGCGGACCAGCGGTGCCCAGGCAATCCACCCGGGCTACGGTTTCCTCTCGGAGAACGCGGACTTTGCCCGCGCCGTCAGCGATGCGGGATTGATACTGATTGGGCCACCTGCCGCAGCCATCGAGGCGATGGGCAGCAAGTCCGCAGCCAAGGCGCTGATGGCGCAGGCGGGTGTGCCACTGGTCCCCGGTTATCATGGTGAGGATCAATCGCCGCAGGCTTTCAGCGCGGCCGCCGGGCAGGTCGGCTATCCGGTGCTGCTCAAAGCCAGCGCCGGCGGCGGCGGCAAGGGCATGAAGATCGTGCACGACGAGGCACAGCTGGCCGACGCCCTGCAGTCGGCCCAGCGGGAGGCCCGCTCGGCCTTCGGCAATGATCACATGCTGCTGGAAAAATACCTGCTGAAGCCGCGCCACGTGGAAATCCAGGTATTCGCCGACCAGCAGGGCAACTGCGTCTATCTGCATGAACGCGATTGCTCGATCCAGCGCCGTCATCAGAAGGTGATCGAGGAGGCCCCCGCCCCGGGCCTGAGCCAGACCCTGCGCCGCAGAATGGGCGAGGCTGCGGTCCGGGCCGCCCAGGCGATCGCTTATGTGGGCGCGGGTACTGTGGAGTTCCTGCTGGACGAACGGGGCGAGTTCTTCTTCATGGAGATGAATACCCGCCTGCAGGTCGAGCATCCGGTGACCGAGGCCATCACCGGACTGGATCTGGTGGAGTGGCAGCTACGCATCGCCCGGGGCGAGCCCCTGCCCCTGTCCCAGCAGCAGATGCCGTTGCGCGGCCATGCCATCGAGGTACGGTTGTACGCGGAAGACCCGGATCGGGACTTCCTGCCCGCCAGCGGCGTGCTCGAGGTGTATCAGGAGCCGGCGCTGACACCGGGTCAGCGGATCGACAGCGGCGTGCGCGAGGGTGATCGGGTCTCTCCCTATTACGATCCGCTGCTGGCCAAGCTGATTGCCTGGGGCGAGGACCGCGAGCAGGCCCGCCAGCGCCTGCTGGCCTTGCTGCGCGGTACCCTGATCGGTGGCGTCCAGACCAACCACCGCTTCCTGCTGCGCCTGCTGGAGCACCCCGCCTTTGCCAGCGCCGAGCTGGATACCGACTTCATCCCGCGCCATGCCGATACCCTGTTGCCGGAGGCCGACGCTCTGCCGGACACCTTCTGGGATCAGGCCGCACGGCACTTCACCGCAAGCCAGCCATGCCAACAACGTGCGGATGATCCGGACTCCCCCTGG
>DATGNS010000033.1:0-4171 GCA_035306625.1 Pseudomonas sp.
GCGTGCTGTTCGGTTCGGGCGTGTGGCTGATCCTGCGGCCGCGAACGTTTCAAGTGATCACCGGGCTGCTGCTGATCTCCTATGCGGTCAACTTGTTCATCTTCATCATGGGGCGCCTGTCGACCGACCGGCCCCCCCTGACCCTGGAAGATGGGTTGGTCGACGGTCTGGTCGACCCCTCCCTCTATGCCGATCCGCTGCCCCAGGCGCTGGTGCTCACCGCCATCGTGATCGGCTTCGCGACCACCGCCCTCTATCTGGTGGTGATGATCGGCGCCCGGGGGCTGACGGGCACCGACCACGTCGATGGCAAGGAGTCGAGTAAATGAGCCTGCCCTGGATGCAGCATCTGATCCTGGCGCCAGTGTTGTTGCCGCTGCTGTGCGGCGCCCTGCTGGTGCTGATCAACGAACGTCACCACGAGCGCAAGTTCCTGATCAACCTGGCCGGTATCCTGGGCCTGCTGGTGGTGTCGCTGGTGCTGATGTATCTGGCGGACAGCGAGTACTGGCCCGGCGGCACCGGCGTCTACCTCTCCGCCAACTGGGCGGCACCCTTCGGCATCGTGCTGCTGGTGGACCGCCTGACTGCGGTGATGCTGCTGCTCAGCTCCGGATTGGCGCTGGCCTCGCTGGTGTTCGCCATGACGCGCTGGAGCCGGATCGGGGTGCACTTCCACTCGCTGTTCCAGTTCCTGCTGATGGGCATCAACGGCGCCTTCCTCACCAATGACCTGTTCAACCTGTTCGTGTTCTTCGAGGTGATGCTGGCGGCCTCCTACGGCCTGGTGCTGCACGGCTACAACAGCATGCGCATCCGCGCCGGCATGCAGTACATCGTGATCAACCTGGTGGCGTCGTTCTTCTTCCTGATCGGCGTGGCGCTGATCTACGCCGCGGCCGGGACGCTGAACATGACGGATCTGGCGGGCCGCGTCGCCGGGCTGAATGCCGACGAACTGGTGCTGCTGAAGCTGGGGATGACCGTCCTGGCGCTGGCCTTCCTGATCAAGAGTGCCATGTGGCCGCTGGGGTTCTGGTTGCCGACCACCTATGCCGCCGCCTCGCCGCCCGTGGCGGCGATGATGGTGCTGATGACCAAGATCGGCGTCTATGTGGTGCTGCGGCTTTGGCTGCTGGTGTTCTCCGACGGCGCGGCGGCCGGGTTCGGCTTCGACGCCCTGCTGTGGGGTGGCCTGGTGACGCTGGCCTTCGGTACCATCGGGCTGCTGGCCAGCCAGGAGCCGGGGCGCATGGCGGGCTATGCCGCGGTCATCTCGTCCGGCACGCTGCTGGCGGCGGTCGGCTATGGGCAGCCGTCGCTGATCGGGGTGGCGCTGTTCTATCTGATCGGCTCGACCCTGGCGGTGTCGGCCTTCCTGCTGCTGATCGAGCTGATCGAACGCATCAGGACGCCCAGTGCCGCCATGCTGGCGCTGACCATGGAGGCCTTCGCCGTGGAGGATGCGCCCGAAGAGCCGGTGGGGGTGGCGATTCCGGGGGCCCTGGCCTTCCTGGGGCTGGCCTTCGCCGGCTGTGCGCTGGTCATCACGGGGTTGCCCCCCCTGTCGGGGTTCATTGCCAAGTTCGGCCTGTTCCACGCCCTGCTCAATCCCGGGTCGGGGGAGGCGATCGGTAGCATGGCCTGGGTATTGCTGACGCTGGTGGTGCTCTCGGGCCTGGCGGGCATCATCTCGCTGATGCGCTTCGGGGTGCGCACCTTCTGGGCTGCCAAGGGCGTGACGCCGCCGCGCCTGCAGCTCACGGAAGTGGCGCCGATCAGCCTGCTGCTGCTGCTGTGCGTGCTGCTGACCGTGCAGGCCGGCCCGGCCATGGACTACCTGGAGCGCAGCGCGGCGCCCCTGCACCAGCCCGAGGCGTACGTCGAACGGGTGCTGTCGGAGCCCGTCGTGTCGAGGATCATCGAGAGGGATCGCCCATGAGCCGTTGGTTCCCATCGCCGCTGCTGTCCGTGGCGCTGCTGATCATGTGGCTGCTGATGAACCAGAGCGTGGCGCCGGGCCATCTGCTGCTCGGGGCGCTGCTGGCGGTCTTCGTGCCGCTGTGGGCCAGGCCGCTGCGGCCGATGGTGGCGGTACGTATCAAGAAGCCGCTGGTGATGGCGCGGCTGCTGAGCATGGCGCTGGTGGAGATCGTGCGCTCCTGCTTCAACGTCAGCCGCATCATCCTGTTCACCAAGCCCGATGGGCTCAACTCCCAGTTCATCCGGGTGCCGCTGGATCTGAAGCACCCCCATGGCCTGGCGCTGCTGTCGTGCCTGATCAACTCGACCCCGGGCACCGTCTGGGTGGAGATCCTGCCGGACTCTCACGACCTGGCGCTGCATGTCTTCGATCTGCACGACGAAGCGTGGTGGGTCGACACCATCAAGACGCGCTATGAACAGCCGCTGATCGAGATCTTCGAATAGGGGGAGGTTCCCATGATGACACTCTTGTCCCTGGCCATCGACTTCACCCTGCTGTGCACCGTGCTGGCCATGCTGCTGTGCATGGTCCGTCTGCTGCGGGGACCCGCCGCCCAGGACCGCGTGCTGGCGCTGGATACCCTGTGGATGTGCGCGATGCTGCTGGCCCTGGCCCTCGGGATCCGCTTCGGCAGCCTGATCTATTTCGAGGCGGCCATGCTGATCGCCCTGACGGGCTTCGTGTCGACCGTGGCACTGGCCAAATTCCTGATGCGAGGCGAGGTGGTCGAATGAACCAGGGAATCGAAACGCTCCCGGTATGGGTGAGCCTGCCGGTCACGGCACTGCTGGTGCTGGGTAGCCTCATCGTCCTGATCGGTGCCCTGGGTCTGGTGCGGCTGCCGAATTTCTATCAGCGCATCCATGGTCCGGCGATCACCATCACGCTGGGCACCGGCTGCATCCTGATCGCGTCGATGGTCTATTTCACCGCCTTGCAGTCGCGCCTGGTGATTCACGAACTGCTGATCACGGCCTTCGTGTTCCTGACGGCGCCGGTAGTGGCCATGCTGATCATGCGCACCGCGGTTTATCGTGACCTGCGCGCCGCCAAGCGCAGTCGTGAGCCAGGATCGGACGAGATTTACCAGTTTCCTCCCCGCAAGAAGTGAGAGGGCGATCAGCAGGGCCGAGGCCACATAGAGGGAGGAGAAGGTGCCCACGATCACGCCAATGATCAGGGCGATGGAGAAGTTCTGCAGCATGTCGCCACCGAGCAGCAGCAGTGCCACCAGCACCAGCAGGGTACTGCCGGTGCCGGAGGTCGCCGTTGTGGCGGCTTGGCGGTCGTGGCGTGGCGCAATGGGCCGGGGTCTGCTAGGATTCGCGCCGACCGTTCCAACCGAACGCTTCCATGAATCCCCCGTTCTTTAACACTACCGACTCCCCAAGGCCCGATCATGCATCCGATGGTCCAATACGCGCTGCGTGCAGCACGCAGCGCCGGCGAACAGTTCCTGCGCATCCGTGAGCGCATCGAAAACGCCCATGAAGAGAGCAATCTCGACCGCCTGCTGGAAGACGCCGCACGCAACGCCGAGTCGCTGATCGTCCGTCAGCTCTCCCGCGGCTACCCCCAGCACGGCGTCGTCGGCCGCTTTACCCCCCACCGCTCGGGTGAGGGCGAAGGCCGCGACACCCTGTGGCGGATCGAACCCTTCCACGGCTACTCCAACCTCGGTGTGGCCGCCTCCGGCTTCGCGCTGTCGGTGGTATGCATGGTCAAGGGCCGCCCGGAGCATGCGGTGGTGATCTGTCCCTTCAGCGATGACGAGTACCTGGTCAGTCGAGGCCGCGGTGCCCAGCACAACGGCAAGCGTATCCGTGTGCCGAAGACTCATGCCGTGGCGGGCGCGCGCATCGCCATGGGCCTTCCCGAGGCCTGGCTGCGCCCGCGTCACCTGCCTGCCTACCTGACCCTGGCCCAGCAGCTTGGTCCGGTCATCGAGGTGCAGCGTGCCTCGGGCAGCGGCCTGCTGGACCTGGCCGAGCTCGCCGCCGGCCGTGCCGACGCCGCCTTCGTGCTGGGTCTGGAGGAGCAGGATATGCACGTGGGCAGCCTGCTGCTCAAGGAGACCGGTGCCCTGATGGGGACCCCGGACGGCCAGCCCAGGGTCGAGGTGGAAGGCCAGCTGATGGCCGCCGGCCCGCGCCTCTACAAGGCCCTGGTCCAGCAGCTCAAGCC
>DATGNS010000034.1:0-8942 GCA_035306625.1 Pseudomonas sp.
CTCCTGGGCTTCCATCTTGTGCAGGGAGCCGTGGCCGAAATCCAGCACTCGCTGCAGCCAGGCGGCGATGACCGGGGAGGGCTCGGCCAGCGCGGCGGTGGCCGGGTTGCTCCTGAGGAACCAGAAGGGATGGGCCAGGGCGAAGTCCGCCAGCGAGGGCGCGCCGAACAGGAAATCGCCGTCGTGCTGCAGCTGCTGCTCCAGTCGCCAGGTCAGCACGGTCCAGGTGCTGCGCGCCTGTTCCACCGTCACCTTCGGCGCCGTGCCGCCGGAGAACAGCGCGCGACGGTCGGCGACGAAGGCCTGCACCGCCGCTTCCGGCAGGTTGGCCATGCGCGCCGCCAGGGCCTCGGGCTGGAAGCCCAGGGCGATGGCGGCCTGGAACGCCACCGAGTCGGCCCACTGGGCGAAGGCGCTGACGCTCAGTTCGCGGCCGTCGGGGAACAGCGTCGGGGTGGCTTTCTGAGCTTCGAGACGCCGGGCGATCAGCGCGGTGTCGCAGTAGATGTCCGCGCCGACCTGCAGCACCGGCGTGCGCCGGTAGCCGCCGGTGAGGGCGGTCAGGTCCGGCTTGGGCATGATGCGCGGGATGTGCACCGAGGCCCAGGACAGCTGCTTGAAGCCCAGCATCAGGCGGGCCTTCTCGGCGAAGGGGGACTCGGGGTAGTGGTGGAGGATCAAGAGGTCGTGCATGGCGCTCTCCGTTGGCCAGTGACCGATTGAAGCTAGCAGGGGGTGAGCGGACTCTCCATTGCCGAGGTGCCGGACAGCAGTGCTTCCTTGGCGGGCTTGCGCAGGGCCTTGATGGCCCGTTCGCGGCGCAGCGCCTCGCTGCGGTCGGCGCAGGCCTCCACATAGACCAGCGCCACGGCGGGGCTGGAGTGGAAGAAGCGCGCGCCCCTGCCGCTCTGGTGCTGGGCGAAGCGGCGCTGCGGGTCGTCGCTGATGCCGCAGTACAGGGCGCCGTTGGCGGCGCGCACCAGATAGACGAACCAGGGTTTGGCGGGACTGTCGGCCATGGGCAAAGGGGCTGGCAGGTAGGGGCGCACAGTCTAGTGGCCGGGCTCCCGGCCGAACAACCCGGCCGGCTGACGCCCGGCTTGATATGCTCGCAATCCATTGCATGGGGAGGTGCCGTGTTCTCACTGAAACGCCAGGGTGACTTTCGCCTGCAGCTGACCCGCGTGCTCACGCAGCCGGGTCGGCATCAGGTCGAGCTGTACCTGTTCACGCCCCATGAGACCAGCCTGTCCAGCCATACCCTGGCCGAGGAGCAGTTCTTCTTCGGGGCCCTGCAGCACCGTTTTCGCCTGCTGGGCCTGCCCTCCCAGGACCGGGCCAGCAAGGACACCAGCTTCTCGCTGCTGTCGCCGCACTACGAGATTCTCTACGGCGCCTGGCTTTTCCAGTACCAGGCGTCCCTGGACCGCCTGCGCCAGCAGATGCAGGGCAAGGCGGCGGCCGAGCCGCTGGCCAGGGCGCTGCGCCTGACCCAGAACTTCGCCCAGCGCCTGCGCAAGGGCGAGCCGCGGCAGAGCAAGCAGCAGCGCTACTTCCGCCAGCTGGACATCTACTTCTCCTGGCATGCCGAGCAGTTCCTGCTGGAAAGCATGACCCTGGAGGGCTACGACGAGCTCGACCTGGAGCTGCGCCAGGGCGTTCAGGAGTTCCTGCGCCAGGAGCGGCGCTATCGCGCGGAGCGCGACTACCTGGGCGACTTCCAGGGCACCCCCACCCGGGTATGGAACCGCATGAGCCTCTATCACCGCCTGCTGGAATACCCGGTGATGCTGCGCCAGAAGATCACCGAACTGGGCGCCGGCACCCGCAAGCTGGTGAAGGCCACCTCCACGCTGCTGATCATGTCGCTGTTCACCTACCTGCTGTTCAACGTGCGCGCCGCCCAGCAGCTGTCGCTGACCCTGCTGCTGGGCATCGCCCTGATATACGCGGTGCGCGACCTGCTGCGCGACGACCTGATCGACACCGTGACCCGCTGGCTGCGCAAGGGCAAGCCGCGCTGGAAGATCCGCCTGAAGATGCCCTACACCGGCAAGCCGCTGGCCCAGCAACTGGTCTGGCTCGACTACCGCAAGCTCGGCGAACTGAGCCAGGCGGTGCGTGAGCACTCCGGCAAGTGGGCCACCAATGAGGAACGGCAGATCGTCTGCTACCGCTCGCGCCTGTATCTGGACCGGGCGACGCTGGCCCACGACGAGCTCCAGGAGCGCCTGACCCTGGACTGCGAGCCACTGTGCGCCATGATCCAGGCCAGCCAGCAGCAGCTGTTCGAATGGACCGAGGAGGGCGAGGTGCGCGCCCACACCATCGAGAAGCAGCATGACTACAACCTGCTGGTGGTGCACCGTGTTCCGGGCGAGGCCGGCAGCCGGGCGCAGCGCTGGATCCTGCGCCTGGGCGCCGGTGGCATCGTGCGCTGCGAGAACAAGCCGGTGAACTGGCCAGAGCCGCCGGCCCGGCGCGTCTGGTGGCGACGCGGCTGAACGCGGCGCCACCCGATTGTTCATCGCGCTGACACGAAATCGTCATGCGGCTGCCCTAACGTCTGCGGTCTCTCCTTTAGAAGAAGGACCTTCCCGTGAGCCGAGAAACCGGAGACAACCTGCTGCGCAATCCCAGCGACAACGAGCCCATGCACCGGGTAGTGGAGCGCTACCTGGACCGTCGGACCCTGCTGCGCGGCAGCCTGAGCGCGGCGCTCGCCATGATGGCCGGCGCGGGGCTGAGCGGCTGCTTCGACAAGGGCAGCAAGCCGCGGCCGCCACAGACACAACCGCAGCCGGGCCGGCCCGATCCCCAGTTGCCGCAACCCCAGCCCGGGCAGCCGGCACCGCTGCGGCTGAGCTTCGATTCCATCGCCGGTTCACGCACCGACGCGTGCGTGGTACCGCCCGGCTACAGCGCCCAGGTGCTGGCGCCCTGGGGCACGCCACTGAACAGCGCGGCGCGTCCCTGGCAGGCGGACGGCAGCAACAGCGCCGAGGATCAGGCCAATGCGGTGGGCATGCACCACGACGGCATGCATTTCTTCCCCCTCAACGGCAGTTCCGAGGACGGTCTGCTGGTGGTGAACTACGAGTACATCGATCAGCAGGCCCTTCACCCCAACGGCCCGACGCGCGACGCCGATGGCCGGCGCCCCGCCGAGGAGGTGCGCAAGGAGATCAATGCCCACGGCGTGGGCGTGTTGCGCATCCGCAAGCAGCACGGCCGCTGGCGGGTGATCGACAATGACCCGCTCAACCGCCGCTTCACCACCGCCTGCGTGATGGAGCTGTCCGGTCCGCTGCGCGGCACGGCCCATGTGAAGACCCGCTTCTCGCCCGATGGCACCCGCACACGCGGCACCAACAACAACTGCGGCAACGGCTACACGCCCTGGGGCACCTACCTGACCTGCGAGGAAAACTGGCCCAACGTGTTCATCAACCGCAGCGCCAGCCTGCCGGACGACCAGCGTCGCATCGGCATCTCCACCAAGGCCACCAGCTACGGCTGGGAGACCGCCGCCGGAGACGCCAGCGAGATCGACGACGAGTTCGCCCGCTTCGACATCACGCCCCGTGGCGCCAGCGCGCTGGAGGACTACCGCAACGAGGCGAGCACCTACGGCTATATCGTCGAGATCGATCCGCACGACCCGACTAGCCGCGCAGTGAAGCGCACCGCCCTGGGCCGCTTCCGGCATGAAGGCTGCTGGCCGGGCCTGACCGAAGCCGGCAAGCCGGTGGTGTTCTACAGCGGCGACGATGCGCAGAACGAATACCTGTACAAGTTCGTTTCCGCCGCGCTCTGGGACCCGGCGGACGAGCATCCCCTCGACCGCCTGGCCGTCGGCGCCAAGTACATGGATCGCGGCACCCTCTACGTGGCGCGTTTCAACGACGATGGCAGCGGTGTCTGGCTGCCGCTGACCCCCTCCAGCGTCACGCGCGACGGTCACACCCTGGGCGACCTGTACGGCGATCTGCCCACCATCCTGCTCAACACCCGCGGCGCTGCCGACGCCCTGGGCGCCACGCCCATGGACCGCCCGGAATGGACCGCGGTGAACCCCTTGAACGGCGATGTGTACCTGACGCTGACCAACAACAGCAGCCGCACCGAGCCCAATGCCGCCAACCCGCGCATCCAGAACCGCCACGGCCACATCGTCCGCTGGCATGACAGTGATGATCAGCGCAGCTTCGTCTGGGACATCTTCGTGTTCGGCGCCAATGCCGGCGCCGACCCGGAGCTGAACCGGTCCGGACTCACCGACCTGAACCAGTTCGCCAGCCCGGACGGCATGGCCTTCGATAGCCGGGGCGTGCTCTGGATCCAGACCGACAACGGTGAAAAGACCCTGACCGACTACACCAACGACCAGATGCTGGCGGTGATTCCGGCCAACCTGGTGGATCAGCAGGGACGAGAGGCGCCGCTCAATGTGCAGACCCAGGGGGAGCTGCGGCGCTTCTTCGTCGGCCCCAATGGCTGTGAAGTTACCGGCCTCGCCTTCACCCCGGACAACCGCACGATGTTCGTCAACATCCAGCACCCCGCCAACTGGCCCCACAGCGATGACGCCACGCAGGCCACGCCGGCAGGCACGCAGGTACGCCCGCGTGCCGCCACCGTGGTGATCCAGCGTATCGATGGCCGGGAGCTGGCGACCTGAGCCCGCAACGGTCCGCTCGGGCTCCGGCAGGGACGCCGGGGCCCGGAACGGGCCGTCTCTAATCCCCCACGTCCGTCCCGGCTGCGCAAGAAGTCGGCTGCGCCGCGGTCAAAGGCGATATCGGTGTGCGGCCCTGATCCGCCGCGTTTCAGAGGGGAAAGGACATGAGCATCAAGATCGGCATCAACGGTTTCGGTCGCATCGGTCGGCTGGCGCTGCGCGCCGCCTGGGGCTGGCCGCAGCTGCAGTTCGTGCGCATCAACGACCCGGCCGCCGACGCGGCCACCCACGCGCACCTGCTGAACTTCGACTCGGTGCACGGCCGCTGGGGGCACGAGGCGCAGGGCGACGGGCAGGGGTTGTTCGTCGACGGCCAGCGCATTGCCCTGACCGCCAACAAGGCCATCGCCGACACCGACTGGTCGGACTGCGATCTGGTCATCGAGGCCAGCGGCAAGATGAAGAGCGCGGCCATGCTGCAGGGGTATCTGGATCAGGGCGTGAAGCGGGTGGTGGTCAGCGCCCCGGTCAAGGAGGTGCCCAACCTGGTGATGGGCGTGAATGAGGGGGTGTACGACCCGGCGCGGCACCGCATCGTCACCGCCGCGTCCTGCACCACCAACTGCCTGGCGCCGCTGGTCAAGGTGATCCACGAGCACCTGCGCATCCGCCATGGCTCCATCACCACGGTGCACGCCGTGACCAACGACCAGCGCCTGCTCGACCAGCCGCACAAGGACCTGCGCCGCGCCCGCGCCGGCATGCTCAGCATGATTCCCACCAGCACGGGCTCGGCCATGGCCATCGGCGAGATCTTCCCGGAACTGCGCGGCAAGCTGGACGGCCTTGCGGTGCGCGTGCCGGTGGCCGACGTGTCGCTCACGGATTGCGTATTCGAGGTGGAGCGCGCCACCAGCGTCGAGGACGTGAACCGCCTGCTGAAGGACGCCGCCGAGGGCGAGCTGCGCGGCATCCTCGGTTACGAGGAGCGGCCGCTGGTGTCCAGCGACTACCGCACCGACCCGCGCTCGGCCATCGTCGATGCGCTGTCGACGCGGGTGATCAACGGCACCCAGGTGAAGCTCTACGCCTGGTACGACAACGAATGGGGCTATGCCAACCGCATCATGGAGGTGGCGAGGCTGGTGGGCGGCGCGGCGGGCTGAGCCGGGCCGGATTTCGATGCGCTGCTCGTTGCGCAGGCGATTGCAGAACGGGTAGCGTGCCGGCTTTTCCACCGCCCGCCGAGTGCCCGCCTTGACTCCGTCCAGCCCGTCGTCCGCTGCCCGTCGCCTGACCGTGATGGGCATCATGGGCACCACCCAGATCCTCGGCTTCGGCACCACCGCCTACCTGCCCGCCGTGCTGGCCGCGCCCATGTCCCGGGACACCGGCTGGGCGCTGGGCAGCGTGGTGGCCGGGCTGTCTCTGGGCTATCTGGTCGCCGGTTTCAGCTCGCCCCGCGCCGGCCGGCTGATCGACCGCTTCGGCGGGCGCCCGGTGCTGGGCGGCAGTTCCCTGCTGTTCGCCATCGGCCTGGCGTTGATGGGGCTGGCACCGAACCTGGTCGTCTATTACCTGGCCTGGGCGGTGCTGGGGCTGGGCATGGCGGCCGGCCTGTACGACGCGGCCTTCGCCACCCTGGCCCGGCTGTACGGGGAAAGCGCCCGCGCCACCATGAGCGGGCTGACCCTGATCGGCGGCTTCGCCAGCACCCTGGCCTGGCCGCTGATCAGTGTTCTGGAGACCGGGTTCGGTTGGCGCGACACCTGCCTGATCCTGGCGGCGGTGCACCTGCTGGTGGGCCTGCCGCTGCATGGCTTCGGTGTGCCGCGGGTGGAGCGCCAGTCGGTGATGCACCAGAGCCCGCCTGCGCACCGGGAAGCGGTGAGCGCTGCGCAGCGGGCGGCGACGCGTCTGCTGATCCTGGTGGCGCTGCTGTTCACCCTGCAGTCGCTGGCCGCGTCCAGCCTGTCGGTGCATCTGCTGGAGCTGCTGCGCC
Organism: Pseudomonas sp.; assembly: GCA_035306625.1. GTDB lineage: Bacteria > Pseudomonadota > Gammaproteobacteria > Pseudomonadales > Pseudomonadaceae > Serpens. Next base: position 6,684 of record DATGNS010000034.1, read on the forward strand.
AGCTCGGCATCGCGGCGGCCACCGCGCTGGCCATCGGGATGCTGCTCGGCCCGGGGCAGGTGGCGGGGCGGTTGGCGGAGTTCACCCTCGGGCGCCGTCTGCATCCCACCTGGTCGACGCGCATCGGCGTGCTGCTGTGCGTGCTGGGCATCGCCCTGCTGCTGCCGGCCGTGCCCGCGCTGGCCTTCGTGGCCATCGCCCTGTATGGCGCCGGCAACGGCATGCTCACCGTGGCCCGCGGGGCCCTGCCGCTGGCGCTGTTCGGCCGCGAGGGCTACGGCCAGCGCATCGGCCTGATCGCCCGGCCGATGCTGCTGGCCCAGGCCTGCGGGCCGATCCTGGCGGCGCTGGTGCTGGAGAAGCTGGGCGCTTCGCTGGCGCTGGCCTGGCTGTGCCTGCTGGTGGCGGCCAGTTGCGTGGTCAGCTGGCGCCTGCCGGCGCGCCGCAAGGGTTGATCCGCGCCGCGTGCTGCGCCACCCTTCGTGGCCGTTCCATTTCCTACTCGCAGAGAAGCCCATGACCGCAGCCGCCCTGATCCGCGAAACCTTCCCCGTCGGCCCCCTGCAGTGCAATTGCACGCTGATCGGCGATCCGGTCTCGAAGAAGGCGCTGGTGGTCGACCCGGGCGGCGAGCCGGAGATGATCCTGGCGCGTCTCAACGCCCACGGCCTGACGCTGGTGGCGATCATCCACACCCATGCGCACCTGGACCATTTCCTGGCCTCCGGCCGGCTCAAGGAACTGACCGGTGCCACCCTGCACCTGCACAAGGACGACAAGTTCCTCTGGGACAACCTGGAGATGCAGTGCCGCCTGTTCGGCGTGCCCTACCAGCCGGTGCCCGACCCCGACCAGTGGCTGAGTGACGACGAGGAACTGGCCTGCGGCTGCGGTGTGGCCCTGCACACTCCCGGGCACACGCCGGGCTCGATGAGCTTCTGGTTCCCGCAGGACAAGCTGTTGATCGCCGGCGACACCCTGTTCCGTCGCGGCATCGGCCGCACCGACCTGTGGGGCGGCGACTTCCAGGCCATCCAGCGTTCGATTCGCGAGCGCCTCTACGTGCTGGACGAGGAGGCCACCGTGGTCACCGGACACGGGCCGGACACGCGTCTGGGCGAGGAGATGCGTGAGAATCCGTTCGTCACGGCGTGACGGCGCCATTGTTTTGCCACTTTATTTCTGGCGCCGGGCTGCTACGCTGGCGCGGAACTTCTGCTCGCCTCGGCCTTTCGAAGGCCGGGGTTCCCCTTACCAATTGATTTCGAAGGAAGTTGCTATGAAGAACTGGCGTACTCTGACCGCCGTTGCTGCCAGCGTTGCACTGCTGGCCGGTTGTACCACCAATCCCTATACCGGCGAACAGCAGGCGGGCAAGGTGGGTGTGTATGGCGGCCTCGGCGCCGTGGCGGGTGCCGCCATCGGTGCGGCCACCTCCAGCAAGAAGGACCGCACCAAGGGCGCGCTGATCGGCGCCGCCGTGGGTGGCCTGGCCGCGGGTGGCTACGGCGCCTACGTGGACCAGCAGGAAGCCAAGCTGCGTCAGACCCTGGTCAACACCGGGGTGCAGGTGCAGCGTCAGGGCGACAACCTGATCCTGATCATGCCGGGCAACATCACCTTCGCCTCCAGCTCCGCCGACATCTCCGCCAGCTTCTACGACACCCTGAACTCCCTGGTTCTGGTGTTCAAGGAATTCAACAAGAACGGCATCCAGATTGTCGGTCACACCGACAGCACCGGTTCGCTGCAGCTGAACCAGACTCTGTCCAACAACCGTGCGCTGAGCGTGGCCAACTACCTGACCGCCAACGGCATCGCGGCCAACCGCATCTCCGCCTATGGCGCCGGCCCGAACCAGCCGATCGCCGACAACAAGACCGCCGCCGGTCGCCAGCTGAACCGCCGTGTGGAAATCACCCTGCTGCCGCCGCAGCAGTAAGCGATTTCGCGACGAACGAGCCCGCCATCCGGCGGGCTTTTTCGTGGCTGATGAAACTTGCCCGGCTGCTGTGCAGGCCCTGCCCTACGGTTCGTGCAACGTAACTGCCCATCCTCCGGCTCGGTAGCGGCTGGACAGTGCGGTATCGGTAGGGTGGTCAACACTCCGCGTTGGCCACCGAGCGCGGCTGCGGTGCATGCCGATCGGCGGCCGGGAAAAGCGCCGACCGCCCTACGGTTCGTGCAACGCAACGGGACTGGCTCATCCTCCGGCTCGGTAGCGGCTGGGAGCGCGGTATCGGTAGGGTGGTCAACGCT
>DATGNS010000035.1:0-18139 GCA_035306625.1 Pseudomonas sp.
GCGGCACCAAACAGCTCCTTGGCACGGTCAATGGCCAGCTGCTCGGCAATATCGACAAACTCGCAACCACCGTAGTAGCGCTTGCCGGGGTAGCCTTCGGCGTACTTGTTGGTCAGCACGCTGCCCTGGGCTTCCATCACCGCCGGGCTGGTGTAGTTCTCCGAGGCGATCAGCTCGATGTGTTCTTCCTGACGCTTGGCCTCCTGTTCCATGGCGGCAAAGAGTTCGGCGTCGAAACGGGCGAGGGTCAAATCACGGCTGAACATGGCGGTCCCCTGGGAAATCAGCTGGGCGGTGGTAGGTGAAGGCGCGGATTCTACCCCATCCGTGCCCGGGCGGGTATGTGCCGCCGGGCCGACGTGAGCGGCGCTCATGTTGTGCATCGATTTGCCGGGGTTTTCAGGCCGGCGCGGCTTCCGCCACGGTCAAGTGCATGCCGGTTTCGCTGCGCAGCAGCTCTTCCATGGCCTGGGCGTCCAGCGGCCGGGACAGCAGGTAGCCCTGCACCTCGTGGCAGCCGTGCTCGCGCAGGAACGCCAGCTGCTCGGGGGTCTCCACGCCCTCGGCGATCACCGACAGGTTCAGGCTGTTGGCCATGGCGATGATGGCCCGGGCGATCTGTGCGTCCTGTTCGCCATCGGGCAGGCCGTCGACGAAGCTGCGGTCGATCTTCAGCACGTTGATGGGGAACTGCTTGAGGTAGTTGAGCGACGAATAGCCGGTGCCGAAATCGTCCACGGCGATGGACAGGCCCATCTGCTTGAGCACGCCGAGCACCTGCATGGCCGCGGTCACGTCCTGCATCAGGATGCTCTCGGTGAGCTCCAGGACCAGGCAGGAGGGCGACAGGCCGGTGCTGGCCAGGATGTCGGCGATGCGCGTGCCCAGCATGCCGTCGGCGAACTGCCGGGCCGAGAGGTTGACCGACACCTGCGGCACTTCCAGACCCTGCTGCTGCCAGGCGCGAATCTGCCGGCAGGCCTCGGCCAGCACCCATTCGCCCACCTGCACCACCAGACCGAGCTCCTCCAGCACGGGAATGAACTCCCCGGGCGCCACCAGCCCGCGGCGCGGGTGCTGCCAGCGTAGCAGCGCCTCCAGGCCGGTCAGGCGGTTGTCGCGGGCGTCCAGCTGGGGCTGGTAGAAGAGCCGGAACTGGCCTTCCTCGATGGCATGGCGCAGCTCGCTCTCCAGTTCCAGGCGCTGCAGCGTCGTGGCGTTCATGCTGGCCTGGTAGAACTGGAAGTTGTCCTTGCCCTGGTCCTTGGCGTGATACATGGCGGTATCGGCGTTCTTCATCAGCAGGCTGGGGTGGTTGCCGTCGCGCGGGCTCAGGGCGATGCCGATGCTGGCGCTGATGAAGAACTCGCGACCATGGATGATGAACGGGTGGGCCAGGCAGGCGAGGATGCGCCGCGCCACTTCCATGGCCCGCTGGCGTGCCGCCTCCTCGTGGGCCACGGGGCTGAGCACCAGGGTGAACTCGTCGCCGCCCATGCGTGCCACCGTGTCGTCGGGCTGGACGCAGGCGGAGAGGCGCAGCGCCACGTCCTTGAGCAGCAGGTCCCCCGCGGCATGGCCGAGGGAGTCGTTGATCGGCTTGAAGCGGTCCAGGTCGAGGAACATCAGCACCACCCACTGCTGCTGCAGGCTGGCGCTCTGCAGGGCCTGCTGCAGGCGTTCCTGGAACAGCGCGCGGTTGGGCAGCAGGGTCAGGGCGTCGTAGTAGGCCAGGCGGTGGATGTGCAGCTCGCTGGCCTTGCGTTCGCTCATGTCGCTGAAGAAGCACACGTAGTTGGCCAGGGCCCCGCTGACGTCCGCCACGGCGGTGATGCCCAGCCAGGCGGAGAAGCTTTCCCCCGAGCGGCGGCGCAGGGTCAGCTCGCCTTCCCAGCGGCCGGGCTGCTCGAGGCGCTCCAGCAGCTCGGCCAGCTGTTCGGCCCCGTTGCGGTCCGCGGCCAGCAGGGTGGCGTGGCGATTGAGCACTTCCTGGCCCGGGTAGCCGCTGATGCGGCTGAAGGCTTCGTTGACCTGAACGATGTTGCCCAGCGGATCGGCGACCAGGATGGCGGCCGAGGAGTTGTCGAACACGGTGGCCGCCATGCGCAGCTCCTGTTCGGTCCGGCGCTGCTGGCTGATGTCGCGGCAGATGCACAGCACCCCCTCGAAGCGACCGACCGAGCTCCACATCAGGCTGGTGCGCAGCTCGATGTGCAGCACGCTCCCGTCCCGGCACAGGCAGTCGAACAGGTAGCGCTGCTGGGCGTGCTCGTGGCGCAGGGCGGCGCGCTTCTGCGGGTGGGCCAGCTGGCTGCGCAGCTCGGCCAGGCGTCGGCGCAGTCCGGACAGCTGTTCGGGCTCGGCCATCAGACGGTACAGGCCGTTGCGCAGCAGCCAGTCGGGGTTGTAGCCGGTCACCTGCTGCACCGAGGGGCTGATGTAGCTGGGCTGCATCTCGTCATCGAGGATCAGCACCACGTCGCGCATGTTTTCGGCCAGCAGCCGGTAGCGGCGCTCGCTGTCACGCAGCGATTCGCTGGAGTCCAGCTGACCGGTCATGTCCTTGGCGATGTACAGCACCTGATCGGCCTGGCCATCCAGCTGGGTGAGGGTCTGCATGCGCAGCTCCAGCCAGCGCCAGGAGCCGTCCTGATGGCGCATGCGCAGCTGGGCGGAGGCGATGCGCCCGGGCTTGAGGATCTGGCGCATGGTGCCCAGGCGCTGGTACAGCTCGCTGTCATCCGGGTGCACCAGGTGCAGCAGTCCGTCGCGTCCGGCGGCCCGCAGTTCCATTTCCGTGTAGCCCAGCAGATGACCGAGGCGCTCGTTGCTGAACAGCAGCTGGCGGGTACGGGCCGAAAGGACGTAGATGGCGTCGGGAAGCGCGCGCAGCATCTGCGCCCAGTAGCGCTCGCGCTCGGCCAGCGACAGTTCCGAGCGGCGGCGCTGGGTCATGTCGCCGATGCACAGAGGGATGGCATCCAGCGGCGCGCCGCTGGAGGGCAGGCTCACCAGCATCCACAGGTGGCGTTCGATGCCCTGGCCGTTGATCAGGTGGGCGTCCAGATCCAGATAGGGGCTGCCCTCGAGCAGGGCATTGATGAAGCGGAAGCGGTTGCCGGAGCGCTGGATCGGGTGGGTGCCGATCAGCACCTGCCAGGCCTGTTCCAGGTCCTCGACCCCCAGTAGGTCCAGCGCGGCGCGGTTGGCCTCGGTCAGGCGCAGCAGCGGGCCGAGCATGGTGTGGTGCTTCGGATCTGCGCTCAGCCAGGCGTGCAGGCTGTCCGCATCGAACAATTGCCGTTCGGTGAGGAAAGCGTGCAATTCACGCAGGTCGAAGACGCACAGGGCCACGCCGGCGCTGGCGAACAGGCCCTGGTAACGATGGCGCTGGGCCTCCGCCGCCACATTGCAGGGGGCTTCGACGTGGCGTGCCGCCCGAAGCCGGCCGAGCCGTCGCAGGGGTGCGCCGAGCAGGCGGGACAGGGTGCGGAACGAACGGAATTCGGACACGGCGCAGGCTACGGCTGGTACGGTAGGGCGTTAGCATGCCCTGACTGAAGGCGAACTGCCAGCACTGCCGGCGGTTTGCTCTGCACGTCCCATTCCGGTAGCTTTGCCGCCACGCGCATCAGGGTCTGCGGACCCTTGTCTGTCGGCCTTCCGAGTCGGCCAGCCGATGCGGTGGCAAGCGCCGTATCCGGACAGGGGGCCAGGTGGCCCGTCTGTCGACCATATCTCCTGAACGTCTCCTTCTTTCATCAAGGTCAGTCATGGCTCAGTACGTTTACAGCATGCATCGGGTCAGCAAGGTGGTTCCCCCGAAGCGTGAAATTCTCAAGGACATTTCCCTGTCGTTCTTCCCGGGCGCCAAGATCGGCGTGCTGGGCCTGAACGGCGCCGGCAAGTCGACCTTGCTGCGCATCATGGCCGGGGTGGACAAGGAGTTCGACGGCGAAGCCCGCCCGATGCCGGGCATCAAGGTCGGCTACCTGCCCCAGGAGCCGGAGCTGGATCCCGGCAAGACCGTGCGCGAGATCGTCGAGGAGGCGGTAGGCGAGATCAAGGAGGCCCAGGCCCGCCTGGAAGAGGTGTATGCCGCCTACGCCGAGCCGGACGCCGACTTCGACGCCCTGGCCGCCGAGCAGGCCAAGCTGGAAGCCATCCTGCAGGCCGCCGACGGTCACAACCTGGAGCGCCAGCTGGAAGTCGCCGCCGATGCCCTGCGCCTGCCGCCGTGGGACGCCAGGGTGGAGCACCTGTCCGGTGGCGAGAAGCGCCGCGTGGCCCTGTGCCGCCTGCTGCTGTCCGCGCCGGACATGCTGCTGCTGGACGAACCCACCAACCACCTGGACGCCGACTCGGTGGCCTGGCTGGAGCGCTTCCTGCACGATTTCCCCGGTACCGTGGTGGCCATCACCCACGACCGCTACTTCCTGGACAACGTGGCCGGCTGGATCCTGGAGCTGGACCGTGGCCATGGCATCCCCTTCGAGGGCAACTACTCCCAGTGGCTGGAATCCAAGGCCGCCCGTCTGGCCCAGGAGGCCAAGCAGGAAGCCGCCCATGCCAAGGCCATGAAGGCGGAGCTGGAGTGGGTGCGCCAGGGCGCCAAGGGCCGTCAGGCCAAGTCCAAGGCCCGTCTGCAGCGCTTCGAGGAGCTGCAGTCGCAGGAATTCCAGAAGCGCAGCGAAACCAACGAGATCTACATCCCGGCCGGTCCGCGCCTGGGTGACAAGGTCATCGAGGTGAAGAACCTGTGCAAGAGCTACGGCGACCGCGTACTGATCGACGATCTGACTTTCAGCGTGCCCAAGGGCGCCATCGTCGGCGTGATCGGCGGCAACGGCGCGGGCAAGTCGACCCTGTTCCGCATGCTGACCGGCAAGGAACAGCCCGACAGCGGCACCATCGAGATCGGCGAAACCGTGCAGATCGCTAGCGTCGACCAGAGTCGCGAGAACCTGGACGGCAACAAGACGGTCTGGGAGCAGATCTCCGACGGTTTCGACATGATCAGGGTGGGCAACTACGAAGTGCCGTCCCGCGGCTACGTGGGTCGCTTCAACTTCAAGGGCGCCGACCAGCAGAAGTTCGTCAAGGACCTTTCCGGTGGTGAGCGCGGACGCCTGCACCTGGCGCTGACCCTCAAGCAGGGCGCCAACGTGCTGCTGCTCGACGAACCCTCCAACGACCTGGACGTGGAAACCCTGCGCGCGCTGGAAGAGGCGTTGCTGGACTTCCCGGGCTCGGCCATCGTGATTTCCCACGACCGCTGGTTCCTCGACCGCATCGCCACCCACATCCTTTCCTACGAGGATGACGGCAAGGTGGTGTTCTTCGAAGGCAACTACACCGAGTTCGAAGCCGACCGCAAGAAGCGCCTGGGGGACGCCGCGTCCCAGCCGCACCGGGTGCGCTACAAGAAGCTGGCCTGATCGGCCTGCACCGGAACGGGGCTCGCACGCCCCGTTTCAGAGCCTGCGCGCCGTGCACATGCGGCGCGCGGTTACTAGAATCGACCGTGGTGTGCGCCCATGCTGGGCAGGCGATTTACAAGTTCGCACCAAAAAGTTTCATAAAAACGACATTTTGGTCTTCCGTGGTGCGTGCGTGCTTGATAAAGTCACGCCCCTCAATTTTTCACGCCTTGCCTTCATCGGACGTCGCATCATGAGCATCACTGTAGATTCCTTTCTTGAGCGTCTAAAGCGCCGCGATCCTGACCAACCCGAATTCCATCAGGCTGTCGAAGAGGTACTGCGCAGCCTGTGGCCGTTCCTGGAAGCCAACCCCCACTATATTGAGGCCGGCATCATCGAGCGCATCGTCGAGCCGGAGCGCGCCATCCTGTTCCGGGTACCGTGGGTCGACGATCAGGGTCGCACCCGGGTCAACCGCGGCTTCCGCGTACAGATGAACAGCGCCATCGGCCCCTACAAAGGCGGCCTGCGCTTCCATCCGTCGGTGAACCTTGGCGTGCTGAAGTTCCTGGCCTTCGAGCAGGTGTTCAAGAACTCCCTGACCACCCTGCCGATGGGCGGCGGCAAGGGTGGTTCGGACTTCGATCCGAAGGGCAAGAGCAACAACGAAGTGATGCGCTTCTGTCAGTCGTTCATGACCGAGCTGTTCCGCCACATCGGCGCCGACTGCGACGTGCCGGCGGGTGACATCGGCGTGGGCGCCCGCGAGATCGGCTACCTGTACGGCCAGTACAAGCGCCTGGCCAACGAGGCGACCTCCGTACTCACCGGCAAGGGCATCAGCTACGGCGGCAGCCTGATCCGTCCGGAAGCCACCGGCTTCGGCTGCGTCTACTTCGCCGAGGAAATGCTCAAGGACCGTCACAAGGGCGGCATCGACGGCAAGCGCGTGGCCATCTCCGGTTCCGGCAACGTCGCCCAGTACGCGGCGCGCAAGGTCATGGACCTGGGTGGCAGCGTGGTGTCCCTGTCCGACTCCGAAGGCACCCTGTATGCCGAGGCCGGCCTGACCGACGAGCAGTGGGACTACCTGATGGACCTGAAGAACGTCCGTCGCGGCCGCATTCGCGAAATGGCCGAGCAGTTCGGCCTGCAGTTCCTGCCGGGTCAGCGTCCGTGGGGCCTGCCGTGCGACATCGCCCTGCCGTGCGCCACCCAGAACGAACTGGACGCCGAGGATGCCCGCACCCTGCTGAAGAACGGCTGCTTCTGCGTGGCCGAAGGCGCCAACATGCCCTCGACCCTGGAAGCCGTGGACCTGTTCATCGAGGCCGGCATCCTCTACGCGCCGGGCAAGGCGTCCAACGCCGGCGGCGTGGCCACCTCGGGCCTGGAAATGACCCAGAACGCCATGCGTCTGTCCTGGACCGCTGGTGAAGTGGACGAGCGCCTGCATGCCATCATGCAGTCCATCCACCACGCCTGCGTCAGCTACGGCCGCGAGGAAAACGGCTTCGTCAACTACGTGAAGGGCGCCAACATCGCCGGCTTCGTGAAGGTTGCCGACGCCATGCTGGCCCAGGGCGTGGTCTGATCGCCAACCCCAGCGGCAAGCAAAAGGCCCGTGCAGCGATGCACGGGCCTTTTCGTTTGTGGCGCGTTGTGAGGCGAGCCGGGCCAAGCCTTGCCTGACCATCAAAGTCGGGCATGGATGCAGGGCGGTCGGCGCTGTTCCGGCCGCCGATGCGCTGGTGTGGACCTTGTGGTGGCCAAGGCTGGCGCCTTGTCCACCCTGCGAGCGTTCCGGCTATAGCGATCCGTTCAACGCCCGCTCGAACAGCCGCCGATATTCCTCCCGGGTGAAGGCGACGGGATTGGTGGCGGCCGAGGGGTCCATTTCGGCCATCTGGGCGATGCGCTCGGCCTGGCTGGCGTCCAGGCCGATGTCGGCCAGGGTGTGGGGAATGCCGATCTCCTCGCGCAACTTGAGAATCCACTCCAGAACGCCCTCGGCATCCACACGGGCCAGACCCAGATAGCGCCCCAGGCGGGACAGCGCCGGTTCGATGGCGCGGCGGTTGGCCTGCAGCACGTAGGGCATGAGGATGGCATTGAGGGTGCCGTGGTGCACGTCGAACAGGCCGCCCAGCGGGTGGGCGAGGGCGTGCATGGCGCCGAGACCGCGCTGGAAGGCGGTGGCGCCCATGGTCGAGGCCACCAGCATGTGCAGGCGGGCTTCCATGTCGTTGCCGTTCGCCACCGCCCGGGGCAGAAATTCCCTGATCAGGCGCATGCCCTCCAGGGCGATGCCCTCGGCCATGGGATGGAACAGCGGCGAGCAGTAGGCCTCCAGGCAGTGGGACAGGGCGTCCATGCCGGTGGCTGCGGTGATCTTCGGTGGCAGGCCGCGGCTCAGCTCCGGGTCGAGGATCACGATGGACGGCATCATGCGCGGGTGGAAGATCAGCCGCTTGACCTGCGCCTGCTCGTCGGTGATCACCGACACCCGACCGACTTCCGAGCCGGTTCCGGCGGTGGTGGGCACCGCCACCACCGGCGCCATGGTGTCCACCTTGACTCGCCGGTAGTTGTCGCCCACGTCCTCGAAATCCCACAGCGGACGGTTCTGGCCGACCATCAGGGCCACGGCCTTGCCGGTATCCAGTGCCGAGCCGCCGCCGAAGGCAATCACGCCGTCATGCCGTCCGCCCTTGTAGGCCATCACCCCGTCGGTGACGTTCTGTCCGGTGGGATTGCCCCTGATGGCGCAGAACAGGTCCGGGCGCAGGCCGAAGGCGCGGCATTCCGCCAGGGCCTCCTCGACCATCGGCAGGCTGGCCAGCCCCGGGTCGGTGACCAGCAAAGGCGCGTGCATGCCCAGCTCGCGGCAGGCCTCGGGCAGTTCGAGCAGGCGGCCGGCCCCCACGCGGATGGAGGTCGGGTAGTTCCAGTTCATGCGGTAGCGGGCGGCGTCCATGGCATCAGACCTCGGTCTTGAAGTGGAAGGACTTGGGCTGGGTGAGCTGCTCGTAGCCCAGCACGGACAGCGTGCAGCCCCGTCCGGACTGCTTGACCCCGGTCCAAGCCAGGCCGGGGTCCAGGTAGTCGCAGCGGTTGAGGAACACGGTGCCGGCCTCCAGGCGGTCGCCCAGGGCCAGGGCCGCGGCCGCGTCCTGGCTGAAGATGGCGGCGGTCAGGCCGTAGGGGCTGTCGTTCATCAGCGCCAGGGCTTCCTCGTCGTCGCGCACCTTCTGGATGCCCACCGCCGGGCCGAAGGTTTCCTCGCTCATGATGCGCATGCCGTGGTGCACGTTGCTGAGGATCTGCGGAGCCAGGTAGGGCGTGCCGGGACAGTCCATGTCGAATTCCGTGGCGTCGATGTGGGCGATGGCACCCTGGGCCACCGCCTCGCTGATCTGGCCGCGCACGAAGTCTGCTGCCGCCGGGCGCACCAGTGGGCCGAGGCTGGTCTTCGGGGTGTCCGGGCGGCCCAGCCGGTAATGGCGGGTCAGGGCGATGGCGCGGTCCAGGAAGTCGTCGTACAGCGCCTCGTGCACATAGATGCGCTCGATGGCGCAGCAGGACTGGCCGGAATTGAAGAAGGCGCCGTCCACGCAGGTTTCCACCGCATGCACCAGGTCGGCGTCGGCGCGCACGTAGGCCGGGTCCTTGCCGCCCAGCTCCAGGCCGGTGGCGATGAAGCGGCCCGCGGCCGCCCGCTCGACCATGGCCCCGCCGGCCACCGAGCCGGTAAAGGCCACGTGGCGAATCTCGGGGGCCTGGATCAGGCGTTCGGTGTCGGCATGGTCCAGATGCAGGAACTGGAACACGCCATCCGGCAGACCCGCCTCGCGGAACGCCTCGACCATGCGTTCGGCGCACAGTGGGGTCTGCGCCGAATGCTTGAGCAGTACCGGGTTGCCGGCCAGCAGGGCCGGCACCACGGCGTTCACCGCCGTCAGGTACGGGTAGTTCCAGGGCGCGATGACCAGCAGCGGCCCGCGCGGCTCGCGGCGGATGAAGCGGGTGAAGCCGGGCTTGTCCGGCAGGCGGATGTCGGCCAGCGCCTGCTCGGCGATGTCGGCCATGTGGCTGGCGCGTTCCACGAAGCCGCGGATCTCGCCGGGGGCGTAGCGGATCGGCCGGCCCATCATCCAGCAGAGTTCGTCGGCCAGCTGGTCCTCCCGGGCGGCGAACAGGCGAATGGCCTCGCGGGCCAGGGCGACACGCTCGCGCAGCGGGGTGGTCTTCCAGCTGGCGCGGGCCGCCTCGGCGCGCTCCAGGGCGGCGGCGATCTCGCGAGCCTCGGCCAGCGGGCGTTCCACGTACACGGATTCGTCGATGGGGGAAACGCATTGCAGGGTTTTCATGGGCTTGGCTCAGATGATTTCGAAGTAGCGATCCAGCTCCCAATCGCTGACATGTTTGCGGAACTCGCGTTCCTCCCATTCCCGGGTGGCGGCGAAGTGCTCGACGAAGGCATCGCCGAACAGCTCCCGGGCCGCCTGGGAAGCCTTCAGCCGCTGGGCGGCATCCCACAGCGTGTGCGGCAGGGCCAGCTCGGCGGGGTGTCCGACCGCGTAGGCATTGCCTTGGATCGGCTCGGTGGGCTCCCACTGCTGCATGATCCCGTACAGTCCGGAGCCCAGCGCGGCGGCCAGCGCCAGATAGGGATTGGCGTCGGCGGCGCCCAGGCGGTGCTCGACCCGCTGGGACTTGGCGCTGCCGGGGATCACCCGCAGCGCGGTGGTGCGGTTCTCCACGCCCCAGGTGGCGTCGGTGGGCGCCCAGTAGCCGGGAATCAGCCGCCGATAGCTGTTTACCGTGGGCGCCAGCAAGGCCAGGAACTCCGGCATCAGGCGCTGCTGGCCGGCGATGAATTGGCGCTGCACGGCGCTGATGCCGTGTGGGGCGGCCGGGTCGTGGAAGGCCGACTGCTGGCTGTCCAGGTCACGCAGGGACAGGTGGATGTGGCCGCTCTGTCCGGGATAGTGCTCCGACCACTTGGCCATGAACGTGGCCATGCAGCCACGGCGCTGGGCCAGCACCTTCATGAAGGTCTTGAACAGCGCGGCCTTGTCGGCGGCGGCCTCGATGTGGTCCACGGCGATGGCGGCCTCCACCACCCCGGGGCCGGTCTCCGAATGCAGGCCCTCGATGGGAAAGTCCATGCGCTGGCCCAGTTCGAGGATCTCGTGGTACAGCTCGGCATGCACCGAGTTGCGGATGGTGGAATAGCCGAACCAGTCCGGCGTCAGGGGCCTGAGGTTGCGAAAGCCCTTGTCGCGGATCGAGTGCGGGGTCTCGTCGAACAGGAAGAACTCGTATTCCAGCGAGGCCAGAGCATCGAAGCCCATTTCCTGACAGCGCCGGATGACCCGCAGCAGGGTGTTGCGCGGGCACACCGCCTCGGCCTGTTCGGCGAACTCCCCGAGAAACAGCAGCATGCCGTTCTCGAAGGGCACCTCCCGGCAGCTGTGGGGCAGGATGCGCACCGGCGCGTCCGGGTAGGCGGTGTGCCAGCCGGTGAAGGTGGTGTTGTCGTACAACTGGTCCTTCACATCCCAGCCGAGCACCACGTCACAGAAGCCGCTGCCGTGCTCCAGCGCGGAGAGGAACTTGGCGCGATTGATGTACTTGCCGCGCAGCACCCCGTCGATGTCGAACAGCCCCACCTTGACGTGGCTGAGGCCCCGCTCCTCGACGATGCGCCGGGCGTCCTCGACGGTCTTCACATTGCGTGGATCGAGCATACGGCCTCCTTTGAGACTAGCGGTACGGCGTACCGGCCTTGGCCATCAGCGCGTTGTACTGCTTGAAGATGTTCACCACCCGGGCGCAGCGCGGACTGGTCTTGGCGATCTCGTCCCAGAACTTCTGCGCCTCGTCCTCCACCGTCTTCCATTCCTCGGCGGGAATGCTGGTCAGTTCCAGCTTGTTGCCTTCCACCCGCAGCTTGGCCTCGCCGCCCCAGTACCAGTGCTGGCGGTAGTAGTGGGAGCTGTCCATGCACAGGCGGAACAGGGTCTTGAGGTGCTCGGGCACCTCGTCCCACTTGGCCGAGTTGGCGAAGTAGGAGCCGATCCAGGCACCGGAGATGTTGTTGGTGAGGAAGTACCTGGTGACGTTGGCCCAGCCCACCGTGTAGTCCTCGGTGATGCCGCACCAGGCGATGCCGTCCAGCTCGCCGGTCTGCAGCGCCACTTCCACGTCCTCCCAGGGCAGGGTCACCGGAATCACGCCGAAGCGGGTGAGAAACTTGCCGGCGGTGGGGAAGGTGAAGATGCGCTTGCCGCGCAGGTCGGCCAGGCGGCGGATGGGTTCGCGGGTGGCGAAATGGCAGGGGTCCCAGGCGCCGCTGCCCAGCCAGGTGACGCCCTGCACCTCGCCATAGGCCTCGGCCCAGATCTCGTTCAGGCCCCACTGGTGGAACAGGGCCGGCACATCCAGGCTGTGGCGGGTGGCGAAGGGGAAGTAGCCACCGAACACCGAGATGTCCACCGGGGCGTTGATGGAGTCGTCGTCGCTCTGCACCGCGTCGATGGTGCCGCGCTGCATGGCGCGGAACAGCTCGCTGGTGGGCACCAGCTGGTCGGCGTAGTAGAGCTTGATTTCCATGGCGCCGTCGGCGGCCTTGTTGAAGGCCTCGATGGACGGCTTGATGACGTGCTCGCCCAGGGCCGGGCCGGCGTAGGTCTGCAGGCGCCAGGTGATCTTCTTCGGCTCCTGCGCGTAGATATGCGCCGAGCCCAGCGCGGCGGTCCCGGCCACGGCGGCGGCCCCGGTGATGAAATTGCGTCGTGTCGTCATACCTTTCTCTCCAAAGTGTGAACAACTCAACTGCATTGCTGCGCGGGCCGCCCGGCCCGGCAGGGTTACATGGCCGCACCGCCACGGCCGGAGTACCAGCCGGGCAGCCAGAGGGCGATCTGCGGGAAGATCATGATCAGGGTCAGCGCCAGCACCATGACCAGCACGAAGGGGAAGACCGAGACGTAGATGTCGCGCAGGTCGATCCCCGGCGGCGCCATGGCGCGCATGAGAAACAGGTTGTAGCCGAACGGCGGAGTCAGGTAGGCGATCTGGCAGGTGATGGTGTAGAGCACGCCGTACCACACCAGGTCGAAGCCCAGGGCGCCCACCAGCGGGATGTACAGGGGGGCGACGATCACCAGCATGGCGGTGTCGTCCAGGAACATGCCCATGACGATGAACGACAGCTGCATGAGGATGAGGATCTGCCAGGGGCTCAGGTCCAGGCGATCGACGAACAGCGACTCGATGGCATTGACCGCGCCGAGGCCGTCGAACACCGCGCCGAAGCACAGGGCGGCGAGGATGATCCACATGAACATGCAGGTGATGCCCAGGCTCTTGCGCAGGGTGGCTTCCAGCACCTCGCCGGTCAGTCGCCGCTTGACCAGCGCCACGACAGTGGCGGCCACGGCGCCCACCGCGGCGCTTTCCACCAGGCTGGTGATGCCGAGCAGGAACAGCCCGGTCATGCTGAAGAAGATGAACAGCGGCGCGATGCCGGCCTTGAGCGAAGCGAGCTTTTCCCGACGGCTGATGGCGTGCCGCTCCTCGGCGGCCATGGTCGGCCCGAGCGTTGGGTTGAGGCGGCAGCGGATCACCACATAGGCGGCGAACAGCGTGGCCATCAGCAGGCCGGGGAACACCCCGGCCAGCCACAGCTGGCTGACCGGCTGGCGGGCGATCATGCCGTAGAGCACCATCACCACGCTGGGTGGAATGAGAATGCCCAGGCTGCTGCCGGCCTGCACCACACCGGTGACCATGATCTTGTCGTAGTTGCGACGCAGCAGTTCGGGCAGGGCGATGCTGGCGCCGATGGCCATGCCGGCCACGCTCAGGCCGTTCATGGCCGAGATGGCCACCATCAGCCCCAGGGTGCCCAGGGCCAGGCCGCCGGGCAGCGGCCCCATCCAGATGTGGAACATGCGGTACAGGTCTTCGGCCAGTCCGGATTCGGACAGCATGTAGCCCATGTAGACGAACAGCGGCAGGGTCAGCAGCGGGTACCACTTCATCAGTTTCATGGCTGCGCTGAAGGCCATTTCCGAGCCGCCCTGACCCCACAGCCAGAAGGCCGCCACCACCGCCACGAAGCCGATGGCGCCGAACACGCGCTTGCCGGTGATGAGCAGCAGCATCATCGAGGAGAACATCAACAGGGCGATGTGCTCGTAGGCCATCTACAGCTCCTTCCCGCACGCGGTGGCCAGATCCTTGAAGAAGGTGGCCAGCACCTGCAGCAGCATCAGCAGCACGCCCAGGCACATGACCACCTTGATCGGCGCCATGCGCGGCGACCAGGCGGAGTAGCTGGTCTCGTCGTATTCGAAGGCGTAGAGGGTCGAGGAAATGCCGCCGTAGAGCAGGAATCCCAGGTAGACGAGCAGCAGGCCGACGGTGGCCAGGTCGGCCATGGCGCGCTGGCGCGGCGTCCAGCGGCTGTAGAACAGGTCCATGCGCACGTGGTCGCCCTGCTGCAGGGCGTAGGCTCCGCCCACCATGAAGTAGGCCACCATCAGGAACTGGGCCATCTCCAGGGTCCAGATCGCCGGGTCGGCGAAGGACTTGCTGAAGATGGAATAGAAGAGCACGCCGATGATGGCGAAGATCAGGTACATGGTGCAGCGGCCGATGAAGCGGGTGAGGGCATCGATGCTGCGTACATAAATCCGTATCGCCCTGGGCATGGCTGTCCCTGCGCTGGAGGCTACGGATTCAGCCTAGTCCAAGTTGCCCGGATGCAAGGGCGGCAGTGGAAGCTGATCGATGTCAACGCGGGCCGCCGATTAGCAGCCACACTTGAGCGAACAGACCCTGACGGAGTCCCGAGCATGAATCCTGTCGAAGCCCGCGAACGGTTGCAGCAACTTGCCAAGGAGTACAGCAGGCGCGCCGAGGCGATCCGCCGTGATCTGGCCAGCCCGCGTGATCCGGACTTTGCCGAACAGGCCCAGGAGCGACAGAACGATGACGTATTGCGGGGGTTGTTGCTGGAAGCCGAGGAGGGGCTGCGGGAGGTGAGTCGCGCGCTGGAGCGTCTCGAGGAGGGCAGCTACGGCGAATGCACGCGCTGTGGCGAGCCCATCGGCGAGGCGCGCCTGGAGGCCCTGCCCATGGCCTCGCTGTGCGTGAGGTGCGCCGATCTGCAGGAGGGGTAGAGGCGTGGCGCCGCGGTGGCCAAAGGCTGGCGCCTTGATCACCTCCGGCTCGTGGGAGCGGCTTCAGGTGAAGGGTGGCAACGCAACGCGTTGGCCACCAGGCGCAGCTTCGGTACAAGCCGTGAAGACGGTCGGCTGACGTGCTTTCCTGTCCGCCCGACCGCAGCCACACCGGCGGACAAGAACGACGTTGTCCGCCCTACGAATCTGCGGTAGATCCGTTCGTGTCGAAGAAAGCGTCGCCCCGGCGGCGGCCAAGGCGTTCGCCTTGACCACCCTGCGGGAGAATGTGCGGGACGGGCCTTAGTGGTGCTCGCGGGTGGCGCGGAACCTGATGTCCGGCCAGCGCTCCTCCATCAGGCTCAGGTTGACGCGGGTCGGCGCCAGGTAGGTCAGGTGCCCGCCGCCGTCGATGGCCAGGTTCTCGTAGGCCTTGTCCTGGAACTCCTTGAGCTTCTTCTCGTCGCTGCATTCGATCCAGCGGGCCGACCACACGTTCACTGCCTCGTAGGCGCACTCCACCTTGTATTCCTCCTTCAGGCGGCTGGCGACCACGTCGAACTGCAGCACGCCCACGGCGCCGAGGATGATGTCGTTGTTGCGCTCGGGAAAGAACACCTGGGTGGCACCTTCCTCGGCCAGTTCCTGCAGGCCCTGGCGCAGCTGCTTGGATTTCAGCGGGTCCTTCAGGCGTACACGGCGGAACAGCTCCGGCGCGAAGTGCGGGATGCCGGTGAAGCCCAGCACCTCGCCCTCGGTGAAGGTGTCGCCGATCTGGATGGTGCCGTGGTTGTGCAGGCCGATGATGTCGCCGGCCCAGGCTTCCTCGAGCATCTCGCGCTCGCTGGAGAAGAAGGTCAGGGCGTCGGCGACCTTCAGATCCTTGCCGAGGCGCACATGGCGCATCTTCATGCCCTTCTGGTAGCGGCCCGAGCAGATGCGCATGAAGGCGATGCGGTCGCGGTGCTTGGGATCCATGTTCGCCTGGATCTTGAACACGAAGCCGGTGAACTTCTCCTCGGTGGGCTCCACGCTGCGCTCGCGGGCGGCGCGCGACAGGGGCATGGGCGACCAGTCGACGATGGCGTCCAGCACCTGGTCCACGCCGAAGTTGCCCAGTGCGGTACCGAAGAACACCGGGGTCATCTCGCCCTTGAGGAAGGCGTCCTGGTCGAACTCGTGGCAGGCGCCCTGCACCAGCTCCAGCTGCTCGACGAAATCGTCGTACAGGTCGCCCAGGTGGGCGCGAGCCGCGTCGGAGTCCAGGCCCTGGATGATGATCTGCTCGGTGCGCTCGTGGCCGTGGCCCGGCTGGTAGACGATGACCTTGTCCTCGGCCAGGTGGTAGACGCCCTTGAAGTCCTTGTAGCAGCCGATCGGCCAGGTGATGGGCGCGGCCTTGATCTTCAGCACCGCCTCGATCTCGTCGAGCAGCTCGATGGGATCGCGGATGTCGCGGTCCAGCTTGTTGATGAAGCTGACGATGGGCGTGTCACGCAGGCGGCACACCTCCATCAGCGCGATGGTGCGCGGTTCGACGCCCTTGCCGCCGTCCAGCACCATCAGCGCGCTGTCCACGGCGGTCAGGGTACGGTAGGTGTCCTCCGAGAAGTCCTCGTGGCCGGGGGTGTCGAGCAGGTTGATCATGTGCTCGCGGTAGGGGAACTGCATCACCGAGGTGGTGATGGAGATGCCGCGCTGCTTTTCCATCTCCATCCAGTCGGAGGTGGCGTGACGGTCGGACTTGCGCGACTTCACGGTGCCGGCCACTTCGATGGCCTTGCCCATCAGCAGCAGCCGTTCGGTTATGGTGGTCTTGCCCGCGTCGGGGTGGGAGATGATCGCGAAGGTACGGCGCTTCGCGACTTCGGCGGCCTGAGTGGTCATCGGAAAAGGAACCCGTCGACGAATGAGTCGGTCTGTCAGAAAAGGGCGCGATTATAGCTGGAAACGGCTGATCGCGTGGACGCTGTTCCGCCGGGCGAACGCTCGTTTGTGCAGCATTTTGTCCCACTCTGTGGGAGAAACTTGACAATCCGCGATTTCTCAGCCTGCAACCCGAATTTTCGGTTGATATCCATGGGTCATGGGCCTACAGTGCGCGCCCGAACGCTCATGCTGGAAACGATCCATCCGGCTCAAGTACTGACGACGAGAGGTTGCCGGTTCTCCCCCGGTGCCGGTGATGCTCGGCGACATGCCTTGGGAAGTAGGCGAACCAAAGTGGGGAAACTGTTCAGCGTTCACTGGCTCGCAGGAGCCCTTCCACACACTTGTTCCGTTGTTTTGCCATCTGGAGTCCCTTCGCATGTCGATCAAGGTCGAAGACTACTATCCGCGCGCCACGTTTCAGCGAATGAAGGCGCTGGCCGACCAGCATGAAACCCCCTTTGTCGTCATCGACAAGCAGACCATCGCCGATTCCTACGATCAGCTGGTCAACTGCTTTCCGTTCGCCAAGATCTACTACGCGGTGAAGGCCAACCCGGCCATCGAGATCACCGAGCTGCTGCGCGACAAGGGCTCCAACTTCGACATCGCCTCCATCTACGAGCTGGACAAAGTGATGGGCGCCGGCGTGAGCGCCGACCGCATCAGCTACGGCAACACCATCAAGAAGGCCCGCGACATCCGCTACTTCTACGAGAAGGGCGTGCGCCTGTTCGCCACCGACTCGGAGGCCGACCTGCGCAACATCGCCAAGGCGGCGCCGGGCTCGAAGATCTACGTGCGCATCCTCACCGAAGGCTCCAACTCCGCCGACTGGCCGCTGTCGCGCAAGTTCGGCTGCAACCCGGACATGGCCCTGGACCTGCTGATCCTGGCCAAGCAGCTGAAGCTGGAGCCCTACGGCATCTCCTTCCATGTGGGTTCCCAGCAGCGCGACATCGACGTGTGGGACGCCGCCATCGCCAAGGTCAAGGTGATCTTCCAGCGCCTCAAGGAAGAAGACGGCATCGAGCTGAAGATGATCAACATGGGCGGCGGCTTCCCTGCCAACTACATCGCCAAGACCAACTCCCTGGAAACCTATGCCGAGGAAATCACCCGCTTCCTCAAGGAAGACTTCGGCGATGACCTGCCGGAGATCATCCTCGAGCCGGGCCGCTCGCTGATCGCCAACGCCGGCATGCTGGTCAGCGAGGTGGTGCTGGTGGCGCGCAAGGCGCGTACCGCCGTGGAGCGCTGGGTGTACACCGACGTGGGCAAGTTCTCCGGCCTGATCGAAACCATGGACGAGTCCATCAAGTTCCCGATCTGGACCGAGAAGAAGGGCGAGATGGAGGAAGTCATCATCGCCGGCCCGACCTGCGACAGCGCCGACATCATGTACGAGAACTACAAGTACGGCCTGCCCCTGAACCTGGCCAGCGGCGACCGCCTGTACTGGTTCTCCACCGGCGCCTACACCACCAGCTACAGCGCGGTGGAATTCAACGGCTTCCCGCCGCTGAAGTCGTATTTCGTCTGAGACCGGCGACCGCGGGCTCCTTTGTGGGGCCGGCTTCATGCCGGCCGGCG
>DATGNS010000036.1:0-6064 GCA_035306625.1 Pseudomonas sp.
GGCGCCATCAGCGGGCTGACCTCCACCGCGTCGCGACCCATCAGGCCGAACAGACCGAAGCGCAGGCCGCCCCTCTCCAGCACCCGGTAGGGCTGGATGCGGCCGGCGCGATACAGGGCCTCCAGCACATCGTCCTCGGCGCTCTGCTCCGAAAAGCGGATATTGCTGGCCAGGATGGGCACGTCCGGTGCGTCCCCCGCCCGCTGGGCCGCCACGATCATCCGCGCCAGGCCGGCGGGGCGGAAATCGAATTCGTGATTGCCCAGGGTGGTGGCGTCATAGCCCAGCGCCCCCAGCAGGCGCAGCTCGCCGCCCTCTTCGCGGGCCACCGTGTGGAACAGGGTGCCCATGCTGAAGTCGCCGGCATCCAGGGTCAGCAGCGGCAGCTCGCCCAGCGCGGCGCGGCGTTCGCGCAGCAGGCTGGCCAGGCGCGCCACGCCGCCCACGGTCTGGTCATCTTCCAGGACGGCCGGGGTGTATTCGCTGTTGGGGCCGTAGCCCAGCAGGCGGGACTGCCAGTCGTTGGTGTGCAGGATCACGAAGCGGCGCTCGGCCGCACCACTTGCCGGGCCGTTCACGAGACAGGCCAGCGCCAGCAGACAACTGATGATGCGCATGTTCACTCCTTGACGCCGCCGATGACCGGCGCGGCGGAATCATCCCATCTTTGCCCGGTCCACTGCACGAACAGCCGAGGAGTACAGGCCATGAACGACAAGAAGCATCCCCCCAGCGGTCCGGCGGAAATCGACACGCTGGATGACCGCATGGGCTCGATCGAGCAGCTGGACTTCGAGGACGAGGGCCCCACCGGACGCTTCGGCGAACCCACTCCGCGCGACGAGCTGGAGCAACTGACACCGGAGCGGGAGCGCGAGGCAGGCATGACCGGAGGCGAAGCCCTCGGGCCGGACGTGCACGAGGATGGCATCACCCAGGACGACCTCAGCCCGGAGACCCTGTTCGACGAGACCGGCGCCCGCTCATCCCACGAGCGCGGCCGGGGCCTGCCCGCGGACCAGGAGCTGAGCATCGTCGACGAGGCCGAAATCGGCGAGGGCGGCGGTCTGGACGAGGCGGAGATGGCGCGAGTCATGCCGCTGGACGGCAAGCCCGAGGAAGAAGGCGGGAACGAGGAGGACGAGCGCTGACTAGTCCAGCAGCGTGCAGGCCATCACCAGCGCGTCTTCCGAACCGCCACCCGGTGCCGGGTAGTAGTTGCGCCGCCGGCCGATCTCGTTGAATCCGTAGCGCTCGTAAAGCCGGTAGGCACTGTGGTTGGAGGCGCGCACTTCCAGAAAGCACTCCCGACCGCCCCGTTCCCGGGAACGGTTCATCAGGTGGGTCAGCAGTGCCAGGCCCAGCCCGCGCCCCTGGCACTCCGGCGCCACGGTGATGTTCAGCAGATGGGCTTCATCGAGGATCAGGTCGATGACCCCATGACCGACCTGGCGGTCCGCCTCGAACATCACCCAGCATTCGTAGGACGTGAGGGCATCGCGGAAGATGCCGGGCGTCCAGGGGTGGCTGAAGGCCGCCCGCTCGATGGCGAGCACGGCGTCGAGATCCGCTTCGGTCATGGGGCGGAAGTGCAGGTTGTCGGTCATGGGATCGGCGCGTTACTTCAATGAGAGAGCCAGCGGCGCATCACCCGGCGCATGGAGCGCCAGAGTTCGCCCTTGAGGGAAGGTTCTTCGAGCAGCTGATCAAGGCCCGGCAGGGTCCAGGCCGGTCCCAGCGTCTCATGGTGCAGCTCGCGGAGGATGGCATCAGGCTCCAGGTCGCCGGCGAAACGCAACGCCGAGGGCCCGATCAGCCAGAGGCAGGCACAGGCCCCCTGCTCTTCCCGGCGCGCGGCCACGAAGCTCTGCACGAACTCGCGGGCCATTTCCGGCCCCTGGTCCAGGTGGTCGTTCTGCAGCAGCGGCCAGCGCACCGGCTCGCCTACCAGTTGCGGGCTGTCCGGCAGACCGGCGGCACGCAGCAGATCGCGCAGCAACAGGTAAGCGGGATCGCGACCCTGGAAGGTTTCGCCGGCCGGCAGCTCTACCAGCAGCAGGCACGACCCGGCGCGCAGTAATTGCTGGCTGAAGCGCGGCAGCTCGCCGCTGGCTGCCACCGGTTGCGGTGCGGGCACGGGCTCCGGCTCCTTGACCTCCACCCTGACCGGGCGTAGTTGCGGACGCAACTGGGGCCTTGGCAATTCGGCGCCAGGTACGGGCGCGGCGGCCATGTCCGGCGCCTCCGCAATGTCGTCCGGCTGGGCAGCCGACAACGCCCACAGCGCGGCGTTGGAAGGTGCGGCATGGGGCAAGGGGCGGCAGGCCACCCAGGTGTCGATCTGCATGGCGCGCAAATAGGCGCGGCGGCGACGTTCTTCCATGGCGACCATGGTCAGCATCCATGGACACATCGGGTGACAACCCGTGCGCCGCGGTCAGGTGAGGTTCTGCAGGGATCGATGCACTTGCTGCTCATGCCGCTACCCGTGTCTGGTTTGCGCGCGGTTTGCCCGGCGCTACGGGGTGGGATTGTGGCCAATAATGGGCCGCCGGGAAAGCAGCAGATTCCCGGCGGCGTGCGCCCCTCAGTTGGAGGGGAATATGTACAGGTCACCGCGCAGGTCGACCCTGCCGTTGGTGTGATAGGTCAGCAGATCGGTCTGTTGAAATCCCGGCTGGGTCGCACTGACCTGGTTGGCTCCGGAGAGGGTGTACTGCGCATTGTCGAAATAGGCCTCCCGCAGGCTGAGCTTCAGGGCATCCCGGTTGAACTGCGCCCCTTCGCCATTGAAGCCACTGTTGATGGTCACGATATCGAGGGTAACGCCATCGAAGCTGAAGCCGCCCTTGATGTTGTCAATCGCGATCACGCCCGCGCTCTGACCGGGTCGTATGGTGACCCGCGCCCCACAGCCCCCGGCACAGCGAGTCTGGCTCACATTGGGGTTGAAACGGATGGACGCGCTGATGGTAAGGCCGTCCTGGCCGTTGACGGCGGCCAGTTCCGTTTCCTCCAGGGGACGCAGGTCGGCCATGGCCAGCGGGGCCGCCAGGCAGAACAGACCAGCAAACAAACGAAGCATGGAGCCTCCTCATCGCGGCAGATTGATGGTCCGCATATCCAGATAGTCGATCCGCAGGCCACGCACCGCCTGGGAACCCAGGTTGACGTTGCTGAGCGTCAGGTTGCCGATGCTGATGTTGCTCTTGGGCACCTGCTCGTAGAACTGCTGATGATTTGCCCAGGTCACGCCCGGCAGGCGAAAGCGCAGCTCACCATCGCCCAGCACGCTGAAATTGAGCGGCTGGTAGCGACCATGGCCCAGGTTGAGGTCGAAATAGATGTTCTTGGCCACGAACCGATTGGCATCGGTACAGGTGCGGCACGCCCCCAGAATCAGCTTGTCGGCATACAGCTGCAGGCTGACCTCGCCAACCAGGCCGTCCTGGTTCCCCCAGATGTTCAGGTAGGAGCCGTGCAGGGTGAAACCCTCGATATTCAGCGAGAAGAATTCGTTGTCGCGGACGGTCGTGGGCCCTTGGGTGGCGCCGCCCGGGCTGCCGCTCCAGGCGGTGGACGGCAGGCTGAACACCGACTCGAAGCCGATATCCAGGCCGGGAACGCGAGTCTTGCCATCCTTCAGGCTGGAGGACACCAGCAGCAGGGATGCCCGATCGCCCTCCATCTTGGTGATGCGACCACCACTGCAAGCAGGTTGCTCCGCATTGGGTACCCCGCACAGGCTGGTGAACTCGTTGTAGTCCTGGGTTCGTTCCCCCAGGGTGAGCCCGTAACGCTTCACCTGCCACGCCTCACCGAGGGCGACATGGGCATTGGTGAGCTCCTCGCCCTTGGCCGCCCAGGCGTCCACTGCGGCGTTGTAAGCCCTGACGTCCGAGGGGACGCACACGGTACCGCACCAGTACTTTTCACCAAGAGCTGGCTTGGGATAGATCAGATCGTTGCGGGCCGAGTTGTGCAACGAGGTCATCGTGTTGCGGGCCGCCATGTACTGGCCGTTGACCGTGTCGACGGTCTGCTGCCGAGCCTGTACCAGCGCCATGTCGGCATTGATTTCCTGCTGCAGGGTCAGGAAGCCCACCCCTGCATAGCGCTGCATCAGGTACGTCTGGCGTGCGGTCAGCGCTGCAACGTTGGCGTTCAGCCGGTTCAGGGCCAGATCCGGGTTGGTGCAGCCTGCTTCCCCATACAGACACCCCTGGTAGTAGGACCACAGGCCGTAGTGGTGGGTATCGTTGAGCGGATCCGTCCAGGTGGGGGTCATCAACTGCAGCGCCTCGATACCTGCCGGCAGGGAAGCGATCTGCGAGGAATCCTTGATGCCCAGGCGGAACGGATGGAGCGGCGTGCCGATGTTGGCCAGGGTGTCGAGCGTGCCGCGCTGGCTGCCCTGCCCCTTCACATAGGCATTTTCCAGATGGATGACCACCGGGTTGCCATTGGAGTCCTTGAACCCCTCGATGCGCGCCGTGGCGTCCTGCTTGTCATACAGGAAGCCATCCAGGAAAAAGCCGATCCCGGCACCGCTGACCGACTCCAGTTCGGCATCTCCCATCGGCTGCATCGCAACCGCACAGGTTGCGCTGAAGAGCACGGGCAAGCCGAGGAATCTGATTGATCGCCTCATGTCAGCAGCCCGCCGCCTGCGCACCCATGCATGTGGGCTCGCGCGACGTGCCGCGCAGCGCATCGAAGAGCGTGAGCATGAAGGGGTACACGGCATTGGCACCGGAGCCCGACTTGGCGAAGTTGGCGAAGGCGCCGCGCTGGGTCTCCACGAACTGGCCGATATTGGCCAGATCCTGCCAGGGAACATTCTGGTTCTGGATCGAGAAGAAGATGCCCTGGGCGCCGCCCTGATCGATGGTGGCCTTGGTGGGATCACCGACATGGATGGATTTGTAGTTGGTCAGCGGGAAGCAGGTGATCAATCCCAGCGCTTCACAGTTGCTCGACTTGGTCAGGGTCGGGATCAGGGCGGCAATCAGGCCCGTGGCGTCCGTCTGCAGCGAGTCACCTGCGGGCACGCCGATATGGGTGGCGCGGTTGATCGGCACGCCGTCCAGCGTCTTGTACCCGGTGCCCTGCTGCAACAGCTCTACGGTTGCGTACACCTCGGTGTCACCTGCCAGGGAGAGGGCGATGCAGTTGATATCGACCAGGCAACCCAGGTTGCTCAGGCCGTTCTGCTCCATGTAGTAATCCTTGCCCAGCGAGGCCGGTCCGTAGATCTTGCCTTGCATGTTGCCGGTCAGTGACAGGATGTCGCCGGACAGGTAGCCCATGGACTTCCCGAATCCCAGTCGTACGCCGGCGACCTCGCGAACACCCTGATCATTCACCTTGAAGGCGAACTCCAGGTAGGGATCCTGGATCTTGAAGGGTTCGATCGACGCGGACGAGGTGTTGCTGTTGCGGACCCGGCCCAGGGCGAAATTGTTGATCAGGATATCCGCCGGCTGATTGGATGCCAGGCCTGGCACGCCGGTGCGATCGAACTCGCCCAGGCGCAACTCGTCCATGTTCAGCAGGACATCGATCTCGGCGCCAAAATTGATGCGGGTGTACTGGAAGCCACCATAGGTGAGGGCATCCAGACTGATCAGCGCCTGCCCGGAAACGGCGGACAGTTCTTCGTCATTGAGGGGCTTGAGCGCAGCCATGCTGGTACCTGCCACCAGCGCACCGCAGACAAGGCTCAGCAAACGCCCGGCTTTGGGTGTGTGCATGCGGGTCTTCCTTGGAGTAGAGGCTTCCGGATGCACCACTATAGAGGTCACTGACCAAGGGACAGCCAACCCATAGTAGTGCGATGGCCAGCCTGGCTATCCCGCACGCTCACAGGCGTTACGCTTCGCCACAGGTAACGGTGCCACTGCGATCCCCTTCGCAGGGTCGAAAAAGACAGAACCCCAACCCGCTTTAGCGGATTGGGGTTCTGGTTTTGGGTGCTTGACGATGCCCTACTCTCACATGGGGAAACCCCACACTACCATCGGCGAGGAGTCGTTTCACTGCTGAGTTCGGGATGGGATCAGGT
>DATGNS010000037.1:0-6566 GCA_035306625.1 Pseudomonas sp.
GTTCTGACCCATATGCCCGTAAGGCAGGTCAAACTCCGCCTCCGGCGCACCGAAGGCGGTGCTGTGACCACCGAAACGCATGGCCCGGGCCATCCAGGCCGGGTCCTCGTCGGGGCCGAAGGGCGCCATGCGCGCCGGCAACACACAGAGCACCGCCTGACAGAGCCCCATCTCGATGGCAGCAGCGGCGCGCCACACCATGCCCACCGGCGTACAGCCGCCGAGGTCAACTACCTCGGCCAAGTTGACCTCGATGCCCAGGTATTCGGCGGCCATGGCCGGCACGAAGACCGAGGCCTCGTGGAAGTGAGGGCCGTTGATCACCAGCCCATCCAGGTCCTCCCGGCGCAGGCCTGCGTCGCGCAGCGCCCGCCCGGCCAAGTCAGCGACCTGCTCCAGATGGAACATCTGCGGTGCGGTCTGATACTTTTCGGGCCGATACTGGGCGGCCCCCACGATGGCCGCCTTGCCTGACAGTCCCGTCATTTTCTTTCCTCGTTGCGGTATTGGAGGGTGGTGCCCCGCTCAGGGGCGAAAAGCGGGGAGGCCCAGCTTCTCGAGCCGCGCTTCTGACCAAGGCACATAGCGCCCCTCAGCGTCGTCGCGCAAGTAGATCGGCTCGCCGCACAGCTCGGGACAGTAGCCCTGACGCTGCAGATCCACCTTGCGCAGCTTGAATGTGCTGGTCATGTCAGCGCTTGCCGAGACGCGCACGAACTGCGGCGCGGCGTAGCCGGGCAGGCGCTTGGCGGTCAATGCATAGAAGGCCTCGGGATCGAACGCCTGCCCCTGCTGCATGACAATGGCAGCCATGCCGGCACGCCCCTCGAAGCCAGGCACCGTCACGCCATAGATATTTAGCGACTCCATGCCGGGCAGGTCATCCAGGGCGTTGGCCACCTCCTGGGTGGAGACGTTCTCGCTCTTCCAGCGGAAGGTGTCACCGATGCGATCGACGAAGTAGAAGTAGCGATCCTCGTCATAGCGCAGCAGGTCCCCGGAGCGCCAGAAGGCATCGCCATGCCGAAAGACGTTGCGCAGGATCTTCTGCTCGGTGGCCTCGGCCGAGGTGTAACCCTCGAAGGGGGCCACCGGCGTATTCTCGTCATA
The DNA here is from genome assembly GCA_035306625.1 of Pseudomonas sp. Taxonomy (GTDB): domain Bacteria; phylum Pseudomonadota; class Gammaproteobacteria; order Pseudomonadales; family Pseudomonadaceae; genus Serpens. Next base: position 1,111 of record DATGNS010000037.1, read on the forward strand.
CTGGATCATGCCCAGCCCCTCGCCCACCTCGCCGGGCTCGCAGAGGATGCAGAAGCCCTCCTCGTCGCGCAGGTGCCGCTCGGTATCCACGTCGAAGCGCACCAGGCGGAAGTTGGTACGGTTCCAGTCAGGCACCCGACCGCAGGAGCCCACCCGATTGTCGACGTTGATCAGGCTGGTGTTGGCTTCGGTGGAGCCCCACCCCTCCAGGATGCGCATCTCGCCGAAGCGCTCGACCCAGCGCTGCCAGATCTCGGCGGAAAGCCCTGCCCCCAGCATGCAGCGCAGCGAATGGCGGCTCGGCTGGCTGTCGTGGTTGAGCAGATAGCGGCAGATCTCGCCGATATACTGGCAAACGGTGACCCCGTGGCGCTCGATATCCGACCAGAAGGCGCTGACGCTGAACTTGCGGCGCAGCACAATGGCCGCCCCCGCCTTGAGGGCCGTGGAGGTCACCGAGGTGGCAGCGGCGCCGTGGTAGAGCGGCAGACAGCAGTAGAAGACATCCTCCTTGGTGGCCCCGACGGTCGGCACCATCACATCCCCGGAGGTGAGCCAGCGCAGATGGCTGTAGATCGCCGCCTTGGGCAGGCCGGTGGTCCCCGAGGTGAAGATCAAGAGGGTGCGGTCTCCGGTGCGAATCCCGTCACGCAGGCCGGCCGGCGGCGGCGTCACCTCCGCGGCGGCGATGGCCTCGCCCAGGGGCTGCCAGGGCAGTTCCCGGGGCGGGCGCGCCGCGAGCTCGTCGTCCTCGACCAGCCACAGCGGCAGGGAGGGCAGCTCCTCGGTAGCCTGGAAGTTCTCCAGGCACTCTTCGCCGACGATGGCATGGGCCGCCCCCGTGGTCGAGAGCGCATGCACCAGCGGCACGCCGCGAATCTGGGTATTGATGAAGGCCACCACGGCCCCCAGCTTGACCAGGCCGAACCAGGCGGCATAGAAAGCCGGGCGATTCTCCATGGCCAGCGCGCAGACGTCGCCCGCCCTGATGCCGCGCGACGCCATGGCGTTGGCCACCTGGTTGGCCCAGGCATTCATGTCGCTATAGCGGTAGCACTGCGCCTGGTAATACAGGAAGGGGCGATCGCCATATCGCTCAGCCTGATCCTCCAGCCGATCGGCCAGGGTATAGGGCAGATCGGCGGTCAGCGTCACGGCGGCCGCGCGCTCATCCAGCCTGGCCTGGGTCTCCGCCAGGCTTGGCAGAGGGCCATGCCCCGTGCGCGAGGGCATCAGGTCACTGTCAAGGTTCATGGAGTGTCCTCTGTAGCTCGTTATTGTTCGTCCATGGCCTAGCGCACGCGTATGCGCGGCGCCGGCGTATCGCGTCGCAGGGTGATCAGGAAGCGCTCCAGCGGAGCCGGCGCGTCTACCTCGGGCAGCGTCTCCTTGTCGGGGCGCTGGCCCCAGAACTCTTTCCAGGAGGGGAAGAGATCATGGAAGGTGCCCTCGTAGGGCTCCCGGCCCGGCCAGCGCATCTTCAGATCGCCGATGGGCGGACGGTTCAGGTCGCTGGCGTACCAGTAGCAGGGCAGTCGACGCCGGAAGTACCAGCGCCCGTCGATGCGCTCGTAGTCATCCCAGTAGAGCATCTGCATGATCACCCACTCGGGGCCGGTCTCATGCTCGTTCTTGGAATAGACCACCCCTACCGCATGGTCGGGGTCGGTGAACTCGATGAGGTGCTGCCCCAAATGATGGGAGGTGCCTGTGAACTGGTCGCGCAGAGTCGTGTCCACCCAGGCCTTGAGGTGCTCGCGCCCGCGCCGCTCGCGCCCGACCCGGATGTCTGGGGCGAACAGATTGACGTGGGCATCCAGGTCGCGCATGTCCAGGGAGATGGCGTACTTGGCCACCAGCTGGCGGATCTCCTCGATGGACTCGAGCCGGTCCAGGCGCTGCTCCAGAGAAGCTGTCTGCATGTCCTGCCCCCTCAAAGAAACGCCATGCCGCCGTTGACCGACACGTTCTGGCCGGTCATGTAGGCCGCATCATCACTGGCCAGGAAGGAGGCCACGCCCGCCAGGTCCTCCGGCTCGGCCATGCGGCCCAGCGGAATCGCGGCGATCATCTGGTCGCGCCACTCGTCGGGAATGTCCGCCATCATCGGGGTGTTGGTGGGCCCCGGCACCAGCACGTTGGCACGGATGCCCTGGGGCGCCAGCTCCCGAGCGATGCTGCGCGTCAGCCCCACCACGCCGGCCTTGGTGGCGCAGTAGTGGGCGGGGCCTTCGCCGGTGGCGATCGCCGTGCTGGAGACGTTGATGAGTACGCCGCCGTGGCCTCCCTTCTGCATCAGCCGCACCGCTTCACGGCAGCAGAGGAAGGTGCCGGTCAGGTTCACCCCGATAACGCGCGCCCAGTTCTCGTCGGGCACCTCCGGGAAGCTGTCTACCGCGCCGGTGCCGGCGCTATTGACCAGCACGTCCACGCGGCCGAAGGCCTCCTGGATGGCCTCGAAGGCCGCCCGCACCGAGGCGGCATCGGCCACGTCACAGCCGAGCCCCAGCGCGCTGTCGCCGAGCTGCGCCGCCACATCCCGGGCCGCCGCCTCCTGCAGATCCAGGGCCACCACCCGGCCCCCCTCCGCCGCAAAGCGCTGTGCCATGGCGCGCCCCATCCCCTGGCCAGCCCCGGTAATGACCACCACCTTGTCCTGATGCCGCATGCTGCCTCCTGACGCCTGTCATCTTTCAGGAATGGCGGGAAAGAGACCCCGCCCCATGTAGCGAATCATCCGCAGGGCAGCAGGCGGCGTAATCGTCCATCGAGACTATTTCTGCCGATATTCCCGTGTGGTCTGAACGGACGATGCTCCCTGGCCGAGCCTGCCGGAGCATCACCCGAAACCCTGGACCCAAGGAGAACAACGGGATGTCGGAACAGAATCTGCCGCTGCCGGAAGGCCACTATGTCGAGCTCCCCAGCGGGCTGCGTCTTCACTACCTGGACGAGGGCAGCGGCCCGGCGGTGATCTGGCTGCACGGCAGCGGCCCGGGTGCCAGCGGCTACAGCAACTTCAAGGGCAACGTGCCGGACTTCGTGGCGGCCGGCTATCGCAACCTGGTGCTCGACCTGCCGGGCTTCGGACGCTCGGACAAGCCCGACGACGTCAACTACGACCTGGCCTTCTTCGTCGCGGCCCTACGCGGCTTCATGGACGCCCTGGACCTGCCCCGCGCCACCCTGCTGGGCAACTCCCTCGGCGGCGCAATCGCCCTTGGCCTGACCCTGGAGCAGCCGCAGCGGGTCGAGCGGCTGATCCTGATGGCCCCCGGCGGCGTGGAGGCGCGGGAGACCTACTTCGAGATGGAGGGCATCCGCCGCATGGTGGAGATCTACGGCCGGGGGCCCATGGGCGTCGAGGAGATGCGCCAGGTGATGAGCCTGCAGCTCTACGACGCCTCGGGGCTGGAGGAGTCGCTTCTCGCGGAGCGCGCCGCGGTCGCCGTCACCCAGCCCGCCAACCTCTTCTCCACCATGCTGGTCCCCGACATGACCGAGCGCCTGGGCGAGATCCCGTGTCCGGTCCTCGGCTTCTGGGGCACCAACGACCTCTTCAACCCGCCGAGCGGAGCCGACAAGTTCCTGGCCGGCGCCCCGGAGGCGCGCTTCCTGATGGTCAACCGCTGCGGCCACTGGGTGCAGGTGGAGCACCGTGAGCTCTTCAACCGCACCTGTCTCGACTTTCTCGCCCACGGCTGACCGGGAGGTTCCATGTCGGATTACGCCGCGCTGCTGTCGCCGGGGCGCATCGGGTCGCTGGCGCTCAAGAACCGTATTATTCAGGCCCCCATGGGCACCAACCTGGCCGAGGAGGATGGCAGCTGCGGAGAGCGCATCCAGGCCTTCTACGAGGCCCGCGCCCGCGGCGGGGCGGGCCTCTTGACCATGGGGGTCGGCGCCATCGCCCACCCCCACGGCACGGCGGAGCCCTGGCAGGTCGGGCTCTCCCATGACGACTTCCTGCCCGGGCTGACGCACCTGGTCGAGCGCGTTCATCACCACGGGGCGCACATCGCCATTCAGCTTCAGCACGCCGGCAAGACGGCGATTCGCGACCTGACCGAAGGGCGCGAGCTCTGGGTTCCCTCCCTGCCGCCCCGTGGCAGCACCGCCATGATGGCCAGCCTGACCCAGGAGGAGCTGGGGCGCTTCATCAGCTCCAGCAAGAGCCGGCAGAGCGGTCAGCCCAAGATCAGGGTCATGGAGCAGGCCGACATCGACGGCCTGGTGACAGGCTTCGCCGCTGCGGCCGAGCGCGCCAAGCGCGCCGGCTTCGACGGCGTTGAGCTGCACGCCGGCCACAGCTACCTGATCGCCGGCTTCCTCTCCCCCTACTACAACCGTCGCGAGGACGCCTACGGCGGCAACCTCGAGAACCGCGCCCGGCTGCTGCTGGAGATCATCGCCGCGGTCCGCGAACGGGTCGGCGCCGACTACCCGGTCTGGATGCGGCTGGATGCCAAGGAGCTGCATACCGAAGGCGGCATCGACCTCGAGGAGAGTCTCGAAGTCGCCGCTATGGCCGAGGCGGCGGGCCTCGATGCGGTGAGCGTCTCGGCCTATGCCACCCTCAAGGAGGGGCATGAGTTCACCGAGGCTCCGCTGGTCCAGACCCCCGGCGCCTTTCTCGACTGGGCCGGCGCCTTCCGCCAGCGGCTGGGCATCCCGGTGATCACCGCCGGCCGGCTGTCGCCGGAGGACTCGGAGCAGGCCATCGCCCGGGGGCAGTGCGACTTCGTCGCCATGGCTCGCCCCCTGCTGGCCGACCCCGAGCTGCCGCGCAAGCTGGCCGAGGGGCGCCGCGAGGCGATTCGTCCCTGCATCTACTGCTATGTCTGCGTCAGCCAGATATTCCTCAACCAGCGCATCCGCTGCGCCGTCAACCCCATGGTCGGGCACGAGCACGAGCTGCGCCTCGAGCCCGCCGCCTCGAAACGCCATCTGGTGGTGGTGGGCGGCGGCCCCGCCGGCATGGAAGCGGCGCGCGTGGCCGCACTGCGCGGCCATCGAGTCACGCTGCTGGAGCGCGGGCCGCGGCTGGGCGGTACCCTCTTCTTCGCCTCCCTGGCCTATCCCCCTAACGGACCGCTGGTCGATCAGCTGCGCCATGCGGTGGAAGAACTTCCCATTGAGGTGCGCCTGGGGAGCGAAGCGACCCCCGCCCTGATCCAGTCGCTGGCCCCCGATCATGTCGTCGTGGCCGTGGGCGCCAACCGCGATGCGCCGGCGATCGCCGGCGCCGACCAGGCCCACGTCTGGTCCGGCGATGAGCTTCGCCGGCTGCTGACCGGTGAAGGCGAGGAGATCGCCAAGAGAAAGCTCAGCCTCTCCCAGCGCATGATGCTCAAGGCAGGCGGCCTCTCCGGAGTCACCGGCAGCACCGCCGCCCTGCAGAAGCTCTCCAAGCTCTGGATGCCGCTGGGCAAGCGCGTGGTGATTCTCGGCGGCGG
>DATGNS010000038.1:0-4406 GCA_035306625.1 Pseudomonas sp.
GCATGTTCTTCGAGGTCATATTTCCATCCCAGAGTGTCATGTTCAGCCAGCCACTGCCCCAGGGCGTCGAGCACGGCGCTGCCGCCGCCAAGCTCACTGCCCAGCACGCGGCTCCAGTAGAGGTAGCGATGAATCGGATAGGTGATGTCGACGCCAATGCCGCCGTGCACGTGCTGGGCGCGATGGCCGATGCGGTGCCCCGCCTCGCAGGCGAGCCAGGCTACGCTTGCCGCCTCGGCCTCGCAGGCGAGCCCGGCATCAAGGCGGTAGCAGAGCTGCCAGAGCGTCGAGCGCAGCGTCTCCAGGTCGATACGCGCATCGGCCATGCTCATCTGGACCGCCTGGAAGCTGCCGATGCGCTGATCGAACTGGCGCCGCTCGGAGATATAGGCCACGGTGTGGCGCAGCTGGGCCTCGCTCACGCCCAGCTGCAGGGCCGCCAGGGCCGCTACCGCTCTCGGACGCAGCCAGTCCAGCGCCGCCTCCGGCAGCAGCTGGGCGTGACCGATCACCACGCCGTCACACGCGAGGTCGCACACCGGCTCGCCCTGGGCCATGACGCCCTCGCGACGCTCCACTCCGGCGCTCGCGGGGTCCAGCCAGGCCAGCCGCATGCCGTCCGGCAGGGCGAGCGGCACGATGACCAACACCGCCTGCTCGGCGTAGGGCACCGCTGCCAGGGTACCGGCCAGGGTCCAGCCATCCGGATGAGGCTCGGCCGAGAGACATGGCCGCTGCCCGACAACGGCGTCAATGCCACCCAGCGTCAGCAGCCGGTGGCCGGCCGCCGCCGCCTCCACCAGCGGCGCCTCGGCGCTGTCGCCGAGCGTCGCCAGCAAGGTGGCGGCCAGCTGGTGGCGCCACAGCGGCACTGGGCCAAGCGACTCCCCCTGGGCCTGCAGCACCAGCATCAGCTCCGTCATGCCAAGCCCGCTGCCCCCCTGGGCGTCGGGAATCAGCAGGGAGTGAAGCCCGGTCTCGATGCAGGCTTCCCAGAGCGGCGCCAGCCAGGGCTCGCCGGAGGCGTCGAAGCGCTGCAGGGCCTCGTCCTGGGAGTGGTCACCGAACAGCCCACGCGCCATCTCGGCGATCGCCTGCTGCTCTTCGTTCATCGTGAAATCCATGTCGCCTCCTCAAGCGCTCGCCGGGCGAAACTGGGGCAGTACCAGGTCGCCATCAAAGGTATTGAAGACCACCTCGAGACGCTGCCCGATCTCCAGGCCGTCGGGCTCCACGCCGACGAGGCCCGCAGCCAGGCGCACGCCCTCGTCCAGCTCCACCAGGCCGATGGGATTCGGGTAGTCGAAGGGCGGCACTTCGGGGTAGTGCATGACGACGAAGGAGTAGAGATGCCCCTGGCCGCTGACCGTCCTGTAGCTCAGCTCGAGTGACTGACAGTGGCTGCAGGCGGGGCCGGGGGGGTGCTGCAGCTCGCCGCAGGCGCTGCAGCACTGGATGCGCAGCTCGCCGGCCTGGCACCCCTCCCAGAAGAAGCGGGTGTCGTCGCTGATGCCGGGACGCGGTCGCGGCACGCTGGCAGTCGCCTCTGCGTCCTGGGCCGGCTTAGCCTGGGCCATCTGGGCCGGCCGGAACTTGAAGACACGGAACATCAGCTGCCCCACCGGCTCGTCGCCGCCGGGGGCCTCCGCAAAGAAGCGCATCACCAGGGTGACGAAGTAGCCGGTGCCAAGGCCCGTGGTCTTCTCCTCGCTGACCGAGTCGAGCCGGGTGGTGTAGTAGAGCCTTTCACCCAGGCGCACATAGCGCTCGAAGCTCAGGTCAGAGTTGACCGCCACCACCGAGGCAAACCCCTGAGCCTCCAGGAGCTTGAGCACCTCGTAGGGGTTCTCGTCGGTGGAGCCGGGCGGGTAGTTGTTCTGGTGCATGCCCTCCAGGCACCAGGCCTGCAGCATGGCGGGAGGGGCCACGATGCCCTCGTGCTCGGTGGTCAGCGCATAGGCCTCGTCGGTATAGAGGGGGTTGTCGACCCCCATCGCCTCGCACCACTGGCGAATCATCGGCGCATTGACGCGATCCCAGGCGTAGACGCGACCATACTCACGCCCCACCAGGGCACGCACTTCGGATATCCACTCTTGTTCAGCCACGGGTTGGGTCTCCTGCATGTCCGGCTGCCCTGCGGCAGCCGCGAAAGGGTTAGGGGGCGGCGCTGCTGGCGGAGAGGAAGGCCGGGCGCTCGCCGCCGCCGTGAAGCAGCAGATTGCAGCCGCTGGCATAGCTCGCCAGCGGCGAGGCGATAAAGCAGCAGGCGCGGCCGATATCCTCCGGCGCCGCCAGCCGCCCCGCCGGAATGGTCTCGGCGACCCGGGCGATACCCGCCTCGTCGCCGTAGTGCAGGTGAGACTGCTCGGTCTGCACCAGCCCGGGACTGACGGCGACAACGCGCACCTTGGGCGCCCACTCCACCGCCAGGGACTGCACCAGCGACAGCACTCCCGCCTTGGCCGCACCGTAGGCGGCGGTGCCCGGGGAGGCGCGCAGGGCGCTGATGCTACCGATAAAGACGATGCAGCCGCCCTCCGGCTGGCGCTGCATCATCCGATTGGCGTGCTGGGCCAGCTCAAGGGGCGCGATGAGGTTGAGGCGCAGGATGCTCTCGTGGAAGCGCGGCGAGGCCTCGCCCGCCTCCGCCGCGGGGCTCCCCCCGGCGTTGTTGATCAGCACATCCAGGCGCCCGTAGCGTGATGCGATACGCTCGAACAGGCCCTGCTGGGAGTCCCGATCGCGCACGTCCGCCTCGAGAAAGTCGGCGCGGCGGCCGTCGGCTTCCGGCAGCGAGTCAGGCGCCTGGCGCCCACACACCACCACCTCGGCCCCCGCCTCCAGGAAACAGCGGGCGATACCCGCTCCGACGCCTCGAGTCCCCCCTGTGACCAGCACCACGCGCCCCGAGTAATCGGGCATTGATGATCTGACTGGCTGCATCCGGCTCTCCTCGCTTGCCTCTGACACCATGACTCCAGTCTAGAGAGCTCGGCTCATCGGCCACTTCGTCTGAACGGACGATGGCGACACCCGCGGCGAGGGCGACCATTTCACAGACTCCCCAGTTCGAGAGTGACGTCCATGACAGCAACAGATGAGACAGCGCCGCCGGTTCTGCTGGATTGGCCGGCTGAGGGCGTGGCACGGCTGACCCTGCACCGCCCCGAGGCCACCAACGCCCTGAGCCTCGAGCTGCAGACGCGGCTCTCCGCCTATTTCCGCGAGCTGGGCGAGGACGAACGGGCCCGCTGCATCGTGCTCACCGGCGGTGAGCGCGTGTTCGCCGCCGGCGGCGATATTCGCAGCATGATCGAGGCCGACCCGATCGAGATTCACCGGCGCCATACCGAAAGGCTCTGGGCGCCGATCCAGCACTGCCCGAAGCCGGTGGTCGCCGCGATCAACGGCTACGCCTTCGGCGGTGGCTGCGAGCTTGCGATGCTGGCCGATGTGCTAATTGCCGGCGAGGGTGCCAGCTTCTGCCAGCCGGAGATTCGCATCGGCATCATGCCGGGCATTGGCGGCACTCAGCGGCTGGTCAGAGCGGTAGGCAAGGCCAAGGCCATGCAGATGGCGTTGACCGGGCGCCCCATCACGGCCCACGAGGCCTGGGTCGCCGGCCTGGTGAGCGAGCTGGTGCCCGATGAGCAGGTGGCGTCCCGCGCTCTGGAAGTGGCGGCGCAGATCGCCGAGCTCTCGCCGCTGGCGGCCGAGCAGATCAAGGAGGTGATCCTCGCCGGTCTCGACGCCCCCCTCGAAAGCGCCCTGGCCATCGAGCGCAAGGCCAACGCGCTGATGTTCGCCTCCCGAGATCAGCGGGAAGGCATGCTGGCCTTCCTGGAGAAGCGCCGCCCCCAGTTTACCGGGCGCTGAATGCCGCCCCTCTGCCCAACGATCAAGGAGGTCGACATGTTTCAACCACTCTTCACGCTCACCGGCAAGCGCGCCCTGGTGACCGGCGCCGGGCGCGGCATGGGGCTCGGGATAGCCCGCGCCCTGGCACGCCAGGGGGCTCGGGTGGCCGTCAACGATGCGCTGCCCGAGCGCGCGCGCGAGGCGTCAGAGTGCCTGGTCAACGAGGGCTATGACGCCATCGCCGCGCCGGCGGACATCACCGATCCCGCACAGCTTCACGAGATGGTCGCCGGCGTTCAGGCGAGCTGGGGCGGCATCGACATCTTCGTTGCCAATGCCGGCGTGCCGGTGGGCGGCATGACCTATGGCCGCTTCGTGGAGAGCGCGCCGGAGGAGTGGAAGGCCTATATCGACCTCAACCTCTACGGCCTGATGCACGGCTGTCAGGCGGTGCTGCCCGGCATGCTGGAGCAGGGCTGGGGGCGGATCGTCGCGATCACCTCGGAGTCCTGGCGGGCCGGCGTCCCCATGGGAATCGCCGCCTA
>DATGNS010000039.1:0-20598 GCA_035306625.1 Pseudomonas sp.
GCGGCCCTCCCGCTCCAGCTGCAGCGCCAGGTCGATCATCAGGATGGCGTTCTTCTTCACGATGCCGATCAGCAGGAACAGGCCGAGCAGCGAGATCAGGCTGAACTGGCCGCCGGTGAGCTGGATGGCCAGCAGCGCGCCGACGCCCGCCGACGGCAGGGTGGAGAGGATGGTCAGCGGGTGCACGTAGCTTTCATACAGCACGCCCAGCACGATGTAGACGACCACCAGCGCGCCGAGAATCATCAGCGGCTGGCCCTGCTGGGTCTGCTGCAGCATGCCGCCGGTGCCGCCGATCAGGCCCTGCACCTCGGTGGGCAGGCCGACCCTGGCCACCGCCGCGTTGATGGCGGCCAGGGCCTGGTCGGCGCTGTAGCCCGGCGCCACCGAGTAGCCGATGCTCTCCGCCGCGAACTGGCTCTGATGGCTCACGCGGTCCTCTTCCAGGCTGCGTTCCCAGCGGGAGAAGGTCGACAGCGGCACACGGCTGCCATCGGCGGCGATCACCTGCACGCGGTCCAGGGCTTCCGGATGCTCGGCGTAGCGCGGATCGATCTCCATCACCACGCTGTACTGGTTGAGGGTGTCGTAGATGGTGGAAATCTGCCGCTGGCTGAAGGCGTTGTTCAGCACGCCGGTCACCATGGCCATGTCCACGCCCAGGCGCCGGGCGGTTTCCCGGTCGACCTGCAGGGTGATCTGCTGGGCGCCCTCGCCTTCGCTGGCGTCGATGTCGGTCAGCTCCGGCAGGGCGCGCAGGGCCTCGCGCACCCGCGGCAGCCAGGTGCGCAGGTCCTCCAGTTCGCTGGCCAGCAGCACGAACTCGTTCTCGGTGCTGCGCTGGCGTCCGCCGATCTGCAGGTCCTGGTTGACCATCATGAACAGCCGCGCGCCGGGAATCTTCGGCAGGTCGCGGCGCAGGCGGTCCACCACCGCCTGGGCGCTGACGCGCCGCTCGGCCAGCGGCTTGAGACGCACCATCATGAAGGCGTTGTTGATGCCGCCGCTGCCGCCGATGAAGCCGGCGACGCTTTCCACCGCCGGATCGGCCAGCACGGCCTTGCGGAACTGCTCCATCTTCGGCTGCATCACCTGGAACGACAGGCCGTCATCACCGCGGATCATGCCCATCAGCAGGCCGGTGTCCTGCTGCGGCAGGAAGGTCTTGGGCACCGCCACATAGAGGTAGATGTTCAGTCCGATGGTGGCCAGCAGCAGAAACAGCATCAGGCGCGCATGACCCAGCGCCCAGTCCAGGGTGCGCGCGTAGCCGGCCAGCACCCTGCCCTGCAGCCGCTTGCCGAAACGCTGCAGGCGACTTGGCGCGCGTTCTTCAGCGGGCTTCAGCCAGCGCGCGCAGAGCATGGGGGTCAGGGTCACCGACACCACCAGGGAAATCAGGATGGCCGCCGCCAGGGTCAGGGAGAATTCGCGGAACAGGCGCTCGACGATGCCGCCCATGAAGAGGATGGAGATAAACACCGCCACCAGCGACAGGTTCATCGACAACAGCGTGAAGCCCACTTCCTTCGCGCCCTTGAGGGCCGCGGCCAGCGGCTTCTCGCCGTTCTCGATGTGCCGGGCGATGTTCTCCAGCACCACGATGGCGTCGTCCACCACCAGGCCGGTGGCCACGATCAGCGCCATCAGCGACAGGTTGTTCAGCGAGAAGCCCCACAGGTACATGGCGGCAAAGGTACCGATCAGCGACACCGGCACCGCCAGCGCCGGAATCACTGCCGCACGCCAGTGGCCGAGGAAGGCGAACACCACCAGGATCACCAGGCCCACGGCGATCAGCAGGGTGCGCTCGGCCTCGCGCAGGGTGGCGCGGATCACCGAGGAGCGCTCCATGGCCACGTCCAGTTCGACGCTGGCCGGAATCACCGCGCGCAGGGCCGGCAGCTGGGCGTTGATGGCCTCGATGGTTTCCAGGATGTTGGCCCCGGACTGGCGGTTGATGACGATCAGCACCGCCTCGCGGTCGTTGTAGAAGCCGCTGTTGTAGCGGTCCTCCACCGCGTCGCGCACGCTGGCCACGTCGCCGAGGCGGATCGCCGCGCCGTTCTGGTAGCGGATGATCAGCGGGATGTAGTCGGCCGCCTGGCGCAGCTGGTCGTTGGCCTGGATCTGCCAGTGGCGGTGATCGTCCGACACGGCGCCCTTGGGACGCTGACGATTGGCGTCGGCAATGGCCTGGCGCACCTCGTCCAGGGCCACGCCGTACTGGTCCAGCAGGCGCGGCTGCAGCTCGATGCGCACCGCGGGCAGCGAACTGCCGCCCACCTGCACTTCGCCCACGCCAGGCACCTGGGACAGCTTCTGGCCGACGATGGAGCTGGCGATGTCGTACAGCTCGCCCTGCCCCAGCACCGGCGAGGTGAGCGACAGCACCATGATCGGCGCCTGGGCGGGATTGATCTTGTTGTAGGTGGGCATGCTGCGCATGCCGCTGGGCAGCAGCGGCCGCGCCTCGTTGATGGCCGCCTGGACCTCACGGGCGGCGGCGTTGATGTCGCGATCCAGGTCGAACACCAGGATGACCCGGGTGTTGCCCTGGCTGCTGCGGCTGGTCATCTCGCTGATGCCGGCGATGCCGCCCAGCGCTCGTTCCAGCGGCGTGGCCACGGTGGAGGCCATGATCTGCGGGCTGGCGCCCGGCAGGCTGGCCTGCACGGTGATGGCCGGGAAATCCATGTTCGGCAGCGGCGACACCGGCAGCAGCCCGAAGCTGAGCGCGCCCACCAGCAGGATGGCCAGGCTGATCAGCAGCGTGGCCACCGGCCGGACGATGAAGGGCGCCGACAGGTTCATGGCCGGGCGTCCACCGCCACCCCGGCCGCGCTGCGCCCGGTGAAGCGCCGGCTCAGGCGATCGAAGTACAGGTAGATCACCGGTGTGGTGAACAGGGTCAGCAGCTGGCTGAGCAGCAGGCCGCCGACCAGCACCAGACCCAGCGGCTGACGCAGCTCGGCGCCGGAACCGGTGGCGAACATCAGCGGAATGGCGCCGAACAGCGCCGCCAGGGTGGTCATCAGGATCGGCCGGAAGCGCAACAGCGCCGCCTGGTGGATGGCGGCCTGCGGCGCCATGCCCTGATGGCGCTCCGCCTCGAGGGCGAAGTCGATCATCATGATGGCGTTCTTCTTGACGATGCCGATCAGCAGGATGATGCCGATGATGGCGATCAGGCCCAGGTCATTGCCGGTGAGCAGCAGCCCGAGCAGCGCGCCCACCGCCGCCGACGGCAGCGTGGAGAGGATGGTGATCGGGTGGATGTAGCTCTCGTAGAGCACGCCCAGCACGATGTACATGGTCGCCACCGCCGCCAGGATCAGCAGCAGGGTGCTGGACAGCGAGGCGCGGAACGCCTGGGCGGCGCCCTGGAACTGGCGGACGATGCCGGCCGGCAGACCGATCTCCCGTTCCACCTGCTCGATCACTGTCACCGCCTCGCCCAGGGAGACGCCCGGCGCCAGGTTGAAGGACAGGGTCACCGCCGGGAACTGGCCGATGTGGTTGATCAGCAGCGGCGTGGCCTTCTCCTCCAGGCGCACCAGTGCCGACAGCGGCACCTGGCCGCCGTCGCGGGTGGCCAGATGGACCTGGCGCAGCGCCTGCGGGCCCAGACGGTCGGCGCCGGCGGTTTCCAGCACCACCCGGTACTGGCTGGCCTGGGTGTAGATGGTGGAGATCTGGCGCTGACCGAAGGCGTCGTACAGCGCATCGGTGATGGCCGCCACGCTCACCCCAAGACGCGCAGCGGCGTCCCGGTCGATGTCCAGGAACAGCTGCAGGCCGCGGGTCTGCAGGTCGCTGGCCACGTCGCTCAGTTCGGGGCGCTCACGCAGCGCTTCCACCAGGCGTGGCGTCCACTCCTCCAGCAGCTCGGCATCCGGTGATTCCAGGCTGAACTGGAACTGGGTGCGGCTGATGCGATCCTCGATGGTCAGGTCCTGCACCGGCTGCAGGTACAGCTCGATGCCGGGAATTTCCGCCAGGCGCGGGCGCAGCCGCTCGATCACCTCGCTGGCGGTGACGTCACGCTCGGTATGGGGAATCAGGTTGATCAGCAGGCGGCCGCTGTTCAGGGTCGGATTGTCGCCGTCCACGCCGATGTAAGAGGACAGGCCGGCCACCGCCGGGTCCTGCAGGATCACCTCGGCCAGGCGCTGCTGCCGCTCGCTCATGGCGCGGAAGGAAATGCTCTGCGGCGCCTCGGAGATGCCCTGGATCAGGCCGGTGTCCTGCACCGGGAAGAAGCCCTTGGGCACCATCAGGTACAGCAGCACGGTCAGCCCCAGGGTGGCGATGGCCACCAGCAGGGTCAGCGGCTGGTGACGCAGCACCCAGTGCAGGCCCTTGTCGTAGGCGGCGATCATGCGCTCGATGAAATCGCCGGCGGCGCGGTAGAAGCGGCCCTGTTCCTGCTCGCTTTCCTGACGCAGGAAGCGCGCGCACATCATGGGGGTCAGGGTCAGCGACACCACCAGGGAAATCAGGATGGCCACCGCCAGGGTGATGGCGAACTCGCGGAACAGCCGTCCCACCACGTCTTCCATGAACAGCAGCGGAATCAGCACGGCAATCAGCGAGAAGGTCAGCGAGATCAGGGTGAAGCCGATCTGCTTCGCCCCCTTGAGCGCCGCCTGCAGGGGCGTCTCGCCCTCCTCCAGGTGGCGGGCGATGTTCTCCAGCATGACGATGGCGTCGTCCACCACGAAGCCCGCCGCCACGGTCAGGGCCATGAGGGTGAGGTTGTTGATGGAGAAGCCGGCCAGGTACATGACCGCGAAGGTGCCGATCAGCGACAGCGGCACGGCGATGGAGGGAATGATCGTGGCCGACAGCCGGCGCAGGAACAGGAAGGTGACCAGCACCACCAGGCAGACCGCCAGCATCAGCTCGAACTGCACGTGCTTGACTGCCGCGCGGATGGTCTGGGTGCGGTCGGTGAGCACCATCACGTCCAGGTTGGCCGGCAGGCTGGCACTGATCTGCGGCAGCAGCTGCTGGATGCGGTCCACCACCTCGATGACGTTGGCTCCCGGCTGGCGCTGGATGTTCACCAGCACCGCGCCGCTGCGATTCGCCCAGGCGGCCAGGCGCTCGTTCTCGGCGCCGTCGACGATCTGCGCCACGTCCTTCAGGCGCAGGGCGGCGCCGTTCCGGTAGGTGAGGATCAGCTCGGCGTATTCCTCGGCGGAACGCAGCTGATCGTTGGCATCCAGCTGGGAAACCCGGGTCGGACCGTCGAAGTTGCCCTTGGGCTGGTTGACGTTGGAAGCGCTGATCAGCGCGCGCACGTCGGACAGGTTCAGGCCGTAGGCCGCCAGGGCCTCGGGATTGACGCGGATGCGCACCGCAGGCCGCTGTCCGCCGGCCAGGCTGACCAGGCCGACGCCGCTGATCTGCGCCAGTTTCTGCGCCATGCGGGTATCCACCAGGTCGTGCACCCGATACAGCGGCATGGTCGGCGAGGTGATGGCCAGGGTCATCACCGGGGTGTCCGCCGGATTGACCTTGTTGTACACCGGCGGCGCCGGCAGGTCGTTGGGCAGCAGGTTGCTGGCGGCGTTGATGGCCGCCTGCACTTCCTGCTCGGCCACGTCCAGCTGCACATCCAGGCTGAAGCGCAGGGTGATCACCGAGGCGCCGCCGGAACTGGTGGAGGACATCTGCTGCAGGCCGGGCATCTGGCCGAAGCGGCGCTCCAGCGGCGCGGTCACCGCACGGGTCATCACCTCCGGACTGGCGCCCGGATACAGGGTCATGACGCGGATGGTCGGGTAGTCCACTTCCGGCAGCGCCGACACCGGCAGCATGCGGTAGGCGATCACCCCCATGATGAAGATGGCCGCCATCAGCAGGGTGGTGGCCACCGGGCGCAGGATGAAGGGCCGCGAGATGTTCATGCGTCGCGCTTGGCGGTGGCCGGTGTCGTGTCCTCGATCACCTGCACGGGCGAACCGTCGCGCAGGCGGTCGGTGCCTTCCAGCACCAGGCGCTCCCCGGGCTGCACGCCGGATTCGATGACCGTCCACTCGCCGCTGCTGGGTCCGGCCAGGACGCGACGCAGCTCCACCTTGTCGCCCTCGCCCACCACATACACGAAGGTGCCCCGGGAACCGTACTGCAGGGCCGCCGAGGGAATCAGCAGGGACTGCTCGAGCGTGCTGACCCGCAGGCGCACGTTGACGAACTGGTTGGGGAACAGCCGCTGGTCGCTGTTAGCGAAGCGTGCCTTGAGGCGCAGGGTGCCGGTAGCAGTGTCAATCTGGTTGTCGAGGCTTTCCAGCTGGCCGGTGGCCAGAATCTGGCGCTCGGCGCGATCCCAGGCCTCGACACTCAGGGTATGCCCGGCGCGCAGCTGTTCCAGCACCTGGGGCACCTCGCCCTCGGGCAGGGTGAAGCTGACGGCGATCGGCTCGGTCTGGGTGATGGTCACCAGTACGGCGCTGTCATTGCTGGTCAGCAGGTTGCCCAGGTCCACCTGGCGCAGGCCGAGGCGCCCGGAAATGGGGGCTCGGATCCGGGTGAATTCCAGGTTCAGGCGGGCATCCTCCACTGCGGCCTGCTGGGCCTTGAGCTGCCCCTGATACTGGGCAACCAGGGCGCGCTGGGTATCCAGGGTCTGGCGGGCGATGGAGTCTTCCTTGAACAGGCCCTCGTAGCGGGCCAGGTCGATCTCGGCGTTCTTCAGTTGCGCGCGAATCTGCTGCAGCTGGCCTTCGGCCAGGCGCAGCGCGGTTTCATAGGGTCGCGGGTCGATCTCCGCCAGCAGATCCCCCGCCTTGACGCGCTGCCCTTCCTCGAACAGCACCCGCACCAGCTCGCCACCCACCCGGGTACGCACGTTGGCGGTGTTGTAGGCGGTCACCGTGCCCAGGGCGCGGAGCTCGATGGGGAAATCGCCACGTGTCACCGGCGCAACGCGTACCGGCACCGGGCCGCCGAACGCGAAGCGGGCCGGGCCGGCGCCGGGCCCACCCAGTCCCCCTGCGCCACCCGGCGCCTTGCCGGCCGGCCAGAACCACCAGATCAGCAGGGCCAGGACAACCAGCGCCACCAGCAGCAGCACGCCTCGGCGGGCGGAGGAGGAACGCGAATCGGACATGGAAACAACGCCTGAAAATCGATGGGCAGGAACGATAAGGATTGAAGGCCTGCCTGCAAAGGCTCTTTACCGCAGTTTTACCTGCGGAATCGGCGGGAAGTGTAAGCGGGAATGACCGATGGGAGATGCGCCCCGGCACGGGCCGGGGCGCGGTGTATCAACGCAGCGCGGCCAGGGCGGCCTGGTAATCGGGCTCCTGGCCGATTTCCGGAACCAGCTCGCTGTGCAGCACCTTGTCCTGCTCGTCCAATACCACCACGGCACGGGCGGTCAGGCCGACCATCGGGCCGCTGGCAATGGCCACGCCGTAATCCTGCAGGAACTCACGGCCGCGCATGGTGGACAGGTTGACCACGTTCTCCAGGCCCTCGGCGCCGCAGAAGCGCTTCTGGGCGAACGGCAGGTCGGCGGAGATGCACAGCACCACCGTATTCTCCAGCTTGGAGGCCTCGGCGTTGAACTTGCGCACCGAGGTGGCGCAGGTGGGAGTGTCGATGCTGGGGAAGATGTTCAGCACCTTGCGCTTGCCGGCGAAGCTGGCCAGGGTCACGTCGGCCAGGTCGGTGCCGACCAGGCTGAACGCCGGTGCCTGCTGACCAGGTTGCGGCAGGTTGCCGGAGATTTCGATGGGGTTGCCACGCATGGTCACTTGAGCCATTGGATGCTTCCTTCTGGAGAGGATTTACGAACGGGCATTTAAGCATGCTGCGTCCGGGGTTCACACCCGGACGCCCTGCCTCGCGAAATATTCGCGGGTCAGACCCACCACCACGGGGCTCAGGACCAGCAGCGAGATCAGGTTGGGAATGGCCATCAGCCCGTTCAGGGTGTCGGCCACCAGCCAGGTGAATTCCAGCTGGGTCAGCGCGCCGATCGGCACGGCCAGCACCCAGATCACGCGAAACGGCCAGATGGCCCTGGCGCCGACCAGGAACTCCCAGCACTTCTCACCGTAGTAGCTCCAGCCGAGGATGGTGGTGTAGGCGAAGGTCACCAGCGCCAGGGTGAGGATCGCGCCGCCAAAGCCCGGCATGGCCGATTCGAAGGCCGCCGCAGACAGCGCCGCCCCACTCTCCCCGCTGGTCCAGACGCCGGAGCAGACGATGGCCAGGCCGGTCATCGAGCAGACGATGATGGTGTCGATGAAGGTGCCCAGCATGCCGATCAGCCCGGAACGCACCGCGTTGTCGGTGGTGCCGGCCGCCTGGGCGATGCCGGCGGTGCCCAGGCCCGCCTCGTTGGAGAAGATGCCGCGCGCCACACCGTAGCGGATGGCCGCCATCACTGCCGCGCCGGCAAAGCCGCCGGTGGCGGCGATGGGGCTGAAGGCGTGCTCGAAGATCAGGGCGAAGGCGCCGGGAATGGCGTCGACGTTGACGATCAGCACCACCAGGGCCGCCACGACATAGGCCAGGCACATGAACGGGACCAGCGCCGCGGCCACCTGGCCGATGCGACGGATACCGCCGAGGATCACCAGTCCGGTGAACAGCATGGCGGCCAGTCCGGTCACCCACAGCGGCACCGCGAAGGTGGTCTCCAGGGCGTGAGCCATGCTGTTGACCTGCACCATGTTGCCGATGCCGAAGCCGGCCAGTCCGCCGAACAGGGCGAAGGCACCGCCCAGCCAGGCCCATTTCCGGCCCAGGCCGTTGCGGATGGCGTACATGGGACCGCCGACGTGCTCGCCACGGGCGTCCTTCTCGCGGTAGTGCACGGCCAGCACCACTTCGCAGTACTTGGTGGCCATGCCCACGAGGGCCGTGATCCACATCCAGAACAGCGCACCGGGGCCGCCGAGGAAGATGGCCGTGGCCACGCCGGCGATGTTGCCGGTGCCGACGGTGGCGGCCAGGGTGGTCATCAGCGCCTGGAACGGGCTGATCTCGCCGGTGGAGTCGTCGCCCTTGGCGCGCCCCTTCCACATCAGCCGGAAGCCGGGCCCGATGCGTCGCAGGGGCATGAACCTCAGGTACAGCATCAGGAACAGGCCCGTGCCGAGAATCAGCACCAGCATGGGCGGGCCCCATACCAGGGCGTTCAGTTGGTTGACCAGATTCGCTATCGCTTCCATGGGATTTCCTTCTTTTTCCGACCGGTTGCAAGAATCGCGGGCATGCCAATGATCTGCAAGGAAAAATTCGCGCGGTTCAGAAATCTCGGCGATAGAAGATGTCCAGGGAGCTGGCCAGGCCGCTGGCCGCCTGGAGGAATACGCGGCGGCTCAACCGGTACCGCAGCGACAGGGTATTCACCGACTCGAACACGCCGACACCATAGCTCAGGGTCAGGCGGTCCGAGAGCCGACCGCTGGCCACCACGCTGGTCTGCGCCCCGCTGCCCTCGGTTTCCAGCAGGAAGTCCTTGATGCCCAACTGGCGGGCGATGTTGCCGGTAATACCGGCGCTGCCGGCCAGCCCCAGGCCGATGGCGGCCTGGGCCAGCAGTGCCGCGTCGCCCACGCCGTCGTCGCCGCTGCCCAGCGGACGCCCCAGCACCAGATAGGAAAGGGCCTGTTCCTGTCCCATGGCCGGCTCGGAAAACACCTCGACCCGGGGCGACGCGGCACTGCCGGTGATGCGCAGGCCGGCCACCACCTCGTCGACCCGGCGAATCGCTTCCACATCCAGGAACGGCTGGTCGATGGGGCCGACGAACAGCAGGCGCGCGCGGCGAATGGTCAGGCGCTGGCCGTAGGCCCGGTAACGGCCGCGATTGAGGGCCAGCTCGCCCCGGGTATCCAGCTGGTCGCCGATATGGATGTCGCCGGCGACATCCGCGGTCAGGCCGAAGCCCGAGAAGTTCAGCTCGTCCTGGCCGACCAGCACGGTGATGTCCATGCGGATCGGCCGGGATTCGGCCTGATCCTCGGCCTCCTCGCCAACGATGATCACATCGGGCGAGACCTTCACCGTGGACGGCGGTAGCTCGCGGATGGTGATGTCGCCGCGCGGCACCTGGATCCGCCCGCCGAGGGCCAGTCCCTGGTCGGTCAGCTGGATGCGCAGGTCCGGCTCCACGTCCAGTTCGGCATAGGGCGGCACCACCACCGGCAGGCGCCGCCCGGACACGCGGATGTCGGCCGCCAGGCCATCCTGCCAGCCCAGCCAGCCACCGATCTGTCCGGTGCCGCGCTCGCCGCTGCGCCAACCGCCCTCCAGGTCCAGCCGCTGGCCGCGGATGGTGGCCAGCAGGCCCAGGTTCTCCAGCCGGGTCGGCAGCTCGCCGCCGGCCAGCAGCCCGTCGCTCAACCGCAGCTGACCATTGATCTCGGGAGCCAGGAGACTGCCGGACAACTGCCCGTCACCATTGACCTGTCCTTCCAGTTGCTCCACCTGGGGCACGAACGGCCGGGCCGCGGTCAGATTCAGGCCGCGCAACGCGAAGGTACCTTGCAGGGGTTTCTCCTCGCCGCGCGGGTCGATACGTGCATCCAGACGCAGCTCACCCAGCTCGCCGCCATCGAAGCGGGCCTGCAGATCCACCTGTTCCGGCTGCAGTCGACCGTCCAGGAACAGCGCCTGATAGGGGAAGTCCACCCATTCGCCGGACTCGCGCACCCGCAGGGAGCCGCGGCCGGCATCCAGCCGCACCCGCCCCTCAGGGCCCGCCTCCGGCAGGTCCAGTTCCACATCACCGTTGAGTTCGCCCTGCCAGGCAAAGTCCGCCGGCAGCCAGCGTGCCAGCGTGGTCAGATCGAAGTCACGCAGCCGATAACGCAGGCTCGGCTCGGGCAGCAGGCGCTGCTCACCCTCCCCGCACAGGCTGGCGTTGCTCGAACGCCAGCACTGTGGCCCAAGGAGCAGACGTCCATCGGCCAGGCGTTCCAGGGTCGCCGGCGCCTGCAGCCGCCAGCGCTGCTCTGCAGCGGCCAGCAACGCCTCCTCGAGGCGGCCCTGCCACTGCCAGCCGCCATCGCCCCGTTCCAGGCGCCCCGCCAGGCCCAGCTCGGCCTCCAGCAGCTCGCCGGTCAGTTGCAGCGCCACGGCCTGGGTCTGCAGGTCGCCGTTGCCGGTCAGCGTCAGCCGGCCCCAGTCGGTGTCACCGGTGCGCAGCCCGTCCGCCAGCAGGTCGAGGCGGGCCTGGTTCCGTTCTCCCAGGTTCCCGCTGATGCGCAGGCTGTTCACCAGCGCCTCACCGTAACCCAGCCGCCGCCCGTCCAGGCTCAGCAGGCCACGTGGCTGCTCCCGGGTACCGCTCAGATCCAGGCGCCCCTGCACGGCGCCCCTGAGGTCCAGCCAGAGCTGCTCGAGACGCGGCAGGACGAGCTCCAGCTCGGCGGCCAACTCGCTCGTCAGCAGGCCGCGGCCCTGCACCCGGTTGTCCCCCATCTGCAGCGCCAGACGCGACAGGATCCAGCGCTCCCCTTCCACCCGGCCCAGCAGCGCCAGGCTGGTCGGCAGGTTGCGCAGCTCACCGTCCAGTTGCAGGTCGGCGCGGGCGTCCAGGCTGTCCTCGTGCAACTGCCCGTCACTGACCAGGGTGCCGTCCAGGCTGCCCGGCAGATCCGCCACCCAGTAGGCGGGGTCCAGCGCGGAGAGCACCAGACGGGTGTTCCAGCGGATGGTCTCGGCAAAGCCCAGGCTCAGCTGGCCGGTGGCGCGGCCCTGGCCGGCCTCCAGCTGCAGCGAGGGCAGATGCACCTCGCTCAGGTTGCCACTGACGGGACTGGACAGGCTGAAGGGGCCCGCCGGGCCGTCGAGATCTCCGGCGAAATTGCCGAGATAGCTGCCGTCCAGGTAGCTGATCTCCGCATCCAGCCGACGCAGCGCCACCGGCGGCGGCGGGTCCATGGGATACAGGCGCAGCCAGGGAAAGTCGCGCCAGCGCAGCCGGGCATCGATGTTCAGCGCACCCTCCCAGGCGACATTCCCGGAAAGCGACAGGGACTGCTCCTCCCCGGCATCCAGGCGCAGCTCGTCGATCTGTGCGCCCGACAGGGTGGCCAGCCCGTTCAGGGCGACCGCGATCGGCCGCCCTTGCGCCGGCAGTTGTGCGCCACCGCTGACACGGTAGCCGGCCTGCATGTCGCCCTCGGCCTGCAGGCGCAGGTGATCGAGGGTCAGGGTGGCCGGCAGGCCGTCGGCGGCCCTGAAGCCATGGGCACTCAGCAGCAGACTGGCCGGCAGGTTCGGCTGCAGGGGCTGGAGGGTGCCTTCCAGGCGCCCGGCCAGGTAACCGCCACTGTCGATTGCCAGGCGCAGAGTGCGCTGCAGCTCGCCTTCGGCATGCAGGGCCAGGGCCCAGGGGCGCTCGCCCGGCGCCGGCAGGCTCAGGCTGCCGTTGAGCTGTAGCGGCCACTGGCCGCTCGGCACCACCTGCCCCGAGGCAACCAGACGCAGGGCCTCGCCCTGCTCTACCCGCAGGGTCTCGATGCGCAGCCCCTGCTCGTTCCACTCGGTGCTCAGTTCCAGGTCATGCAGCAGTTCGCTGCCGTTGAGGGACAGGCGGCCGATCGTTGCCTGGCGCAGGTCGATGCGCAGCGGCAGCCGCAGCTCCGGCAGCCGGATCGCTCCCGGCTCCTCGTCGGCCGGAGGAGCCTCCTCGTCGGGAGGAAACACCAGTTGCACCTCCTCCACCGCCAGGCGCTTGATGCACAGGCGCAGCTGGAACAGGCAGCGCAGCGACCAGTCCAGCTGCGGAGCCACCAGGGTGACACGCTGTTCGCCCTGGGCCCACTCCAGGTGCCGGGCCTGCCAGTCGCCGGCCAGACGGCCCTCGAAACCCTGTACCTGCAGGCCGGGCACCTGTCCGAGCAGCCAGCGGCTGCCGGCGGCGCTGCCCAGCAGCACCGCCAGCCCCACAACCAGCAACAGACAGAGCGACAGCAGAGCCAGCAGGCTCCATTTGAACAGGCGACTCACAATTCGGGCCCCATGGAAAAATGCAGGCGCACACCACCCGTGCCATCCAGTGGGTGCGCCAGATCGAGGCGCAGCGGGCCGACCGGCGAGACCCAGCGAATGCCGAAGCCGATGCCACTCTTCAACTCCGGAATCTCCAGCGAGTTGAAGGCGTTGCCGTGGTCGGCGAAGGTCGCCAGGCGCCAGGTGGGCGTCAGCGAGAACTGGTATTCGCCGCTGACCGCCACCATGTAGCGGCCACCCACCCGGTCTCCCCGTGAGTTGGTGGGCGACAGGCTCTGATAGTCGTAACCGCGCACGCTCTGGTCACCGCCGGCAAAGAAGCGCAGCGATGGCGGCACCGACGCATAGTCGTCGGTGATGGTGCCACCCACCTGGGCCCGCCCGAGAAACCGGTGGCGCTCGGCCAGGGTGATCAGCCCCCGCACGCCGATCTCGCCATGCACCAGGCTGGCATCGGAGCCCAGCCCCTTCTGGGCGCCGGCCACCTCGAACTGCACCCGATAGCCCCGGCTGGGGTCCAGACGGTTGTCGCTCCTGAGGATGGAATAGGCAAGGCCCGGCATCAGCAGGGTGCTGGTGCCCTCGTCGTCACCCAGCCGGTATTCCTCGTGCTGCCATTTGAGGGACAGCACCCGTTGCCAGCCGTTGGGGCGCAGGCTGTGCCATTCCGGGCCGACGCTGAGCAGCTTGCTGAGGCTGTCGGTGTCCGCCAGTTCCTCGTACTGGTAGCCGCCGGCCCAGCGCAGCTTGTCGGTCAGCGGCTTCTCGCCCGGGATGTCGTACCAGAGGCCGACATTCTGACGGGGCTCCGACCACTCGGTCTCGACGCCGTAACTGTGCCCCTGGGGATTGCGCCAGTGGCGCGTCCATTCGAAGCTGCCGCGTGGTCCCACGTCGGTGGAATAGCCCAGACCGACGCCGAAGGTGCGCGGCTTGCGTGCATCCAGGCGCACGTCCACCGGTATCACCCCGGCCTCCGCCAGGCTGGGTGCGGCATCCACGCGGATGCTCTCGAAAAAGCCGCTGCCCTGCAGGTTCTGGTGCAGCTCGGCGATCAGTTCGCTGTCATAGGGGGTGCCCGGAGCGAAGGGCAGCATGCGGCGCAGCAGCTGATCCTCGAACGGGTGCTGGCCGCTGAAGCTGATGTCGCCGAAACGGTGGCGCTCGCCGCTCTGGAAGACCAGCTCGATGTCGGCATGCCCGGCGGCCGGGTCCACCAGGATGCGCTGCGGTTCGAAGCGTCCGGCGAAGTAGCCGAAACGCGCGGCCTGGCTTTCGATGCGGCTCTTCACCGCCTCGTACTCGCCATGGTTGAGGCGTCGCCCGGGGCGCAGGCGTTCCAGGTCCGGCAGCTGGAAGTCGGGCTGCTGCGCGGCGGGCCCCTCGATGCGCACCGTGACGTTACGCAGGCGCACTGGCTCGCCGGGGGCGATGCGCACGGTCAGGCGCGGCTTGGCCTCGGCGCCGCCGACCTCGGTCTCGATCTCGGCCCGGTAGTAGCCCAGGGCCTCGGCGGCCTGTCGCGCCTGGGCACTGGCGATGCGGCTCAGGCGCTGCAGCTCCTCGCGACTCTTGCCTTCGAGTTCGCCGATGTAACCCTCCACGTTGGCCTTGAGTTCCTCGTTGGCCGGCGAGATGCGCACTCGCAACTGCTCGGCCAGCGCCGTCTGCGCCAGCAGCAAAAACAGCAGGCTCCATCCTGCACCACGCAGCATCCGGGTGGGCCATGCATACACGAGGTCGCTATTCTCCGCGAAAAATCAGCCGTGCGATCCAGGGATGCCAGCCAGGGGTTGGGGATTGGGGTGGAAGAATACATGTTCGCGCACCGGACCGATGCGGACCTCACCGATTTCCCGGTAGCCATTGCGTCGATAGAAATCCATGTACCGATGGTTGCCCGTGTCCAGCACGATGCCCTGGGAAGCACCATCCTGGGCGCACCAGTCGTGCAGCGCGCCCAGCAGCTGCTCGCCGTAGCCCTGCCCCTGGTATTCGGGCAGCACGCCCAGCAGCGGCAGCAGGTGATGCGGGCCGGGCGGCACGCAGGCCATTACCGCCGCGTGGAAATCCAGGTAGCGCCGCGTGGCGCGCCGGCCGGCGCTGAGCAGCATGCGCCACCGCCAGCCCCAGCTTTCCGTCACTTCCAGACGCCGTTCCGGCGGGGAGATCAGCGCGATGCCGATCAGCCGGTCATGCTGCACCAACCCCAGTGCGGGACGCTGCTCGGCGATATGGTTGCGCAGCAGCTCCCGCAGGGTGGTACGCAGGCGGTGGTCATAGCCGGGACGGCTGGTGTCCATCAGCCAGCGGTAGGTGGGGTCGTTGCGGTAGGCGCGATACAGCAGGGATGCGGCTTCCGGGCCGTAACTGCTGTCCAGCAGGCAGACGCTGGCGGGTTCGAGGGCTTGGCTGGCGGGCATACGGCGATCTCCTGTCGTCGTCCGGTCTTCAGCGACCCTAGCAGCGCGCCCGGGTGGCTGCCAGGCGCCGGCATGGGCTAGCATCGCGTTCCAGTTTCTTGCCTCGGGACCTCCCATGAAGTTCGTTTCCTTCAACATCAACGGTCTGCGTGCCCGCCCTCATCAGCTGGCGGCGCTGATCGAGAAGCACCAGCCCGACGTCATTGGCCTGCAGGAGACCAAGGTGGCCGACGAGCAGTTCCCGCAGGCCATGGTGGAGGAGCTGGGCTATCACGTGCACTTTCACGGGCAGAAAAGCCACTACGGCGTGGCGCTGCTGTCCCGCCAGGAGCCGCTGACGGTGCTCAAGGGTTTCCCCTGGGATGGCGAGGAATCGCAGCGCCGCCTGATCGGGGGCAGCTTCACCCTGCCCGACGGACAGATCGTGCATGTGCTCAACGGCTACTTTCCCCAGGGCGAGAACCGTGACCATCCGGTGAAGTTCCCCGCCAAGACCCGCTTCTACGCCGACCTGCAGCGCCTGCTGGAGGAGCAGTACCGGCCCGACCAGCCGCTGATCGTCATGGGCGACTTCAACATCTCCCCGCAGGACTGCGACATCGGCATCGGCGCGGAAAACGCCAGGCGCTGGCTGCGCACCGGCAAGTGCAGCTTCCTGCCGGAGGAGCGCGAATGGATGGAAAGGCTCAAGGCCTGGGGCCTGGTGGACAGCTTCCGCCACCTGCATCCCGAGGTGAACGACCGCTTCAGCTGGTTCGACTACCGCAGCCGCGGGTTCGAGGATGACCCGCGGCGCGGCCTGCGCATCGATCTGATCCTGGCCTCCAGGGCCCTGCAGGACCGCTTTGCCGATGCCGGCGTGGACTACGAGCTGCGCGGCATGGAGAGGCCTTCCGATCACGCGCCGATCTGGCTGGAGATTGACTGAGGCGCTCTGCCCCGCGCTTTTGCGGCGCGGGTTCCGCTGTAACGCGACCGTCATGAAGCGGCCCTAGCCTGTGCGCGGCCTCAATCCGCCGGAGTTGCCGCATGACGCTGTCGCGTGCCTTTCTCGCCATTTTTCTGCTGTCCGCCGCGCTGAGCAGCCACGCCGACCCTGCGTCGCTGTTGCGCATCCAGGGTTCCAACACCATCGGCGCCGCCCTGGCTCCCGCGTTGATGGAAGGGCTGCTGCGTCAGCAGGGCTTCAGCGACATCGCCCGACAACCGGGGGATGAGGAGAACGAGCTGATCCTGCTGGCACGCCGGCCCGATGGGGTTCGCGTGCAGATGACCATCGCCGCCCATGGTTCGAGCACCGGTTTTCGTGCCCTGCGCGAAGGTCGCGCCGAGCTGGCCGCCGCGTCCCGGCCAGTCAGGGACAGCGAGGTGGCGGCCCTTGCCGAACGCGGGGACCTGCGCTCGGCCGCCGCCGAACAGGTGATCGCCATCGACGGCCTGGCCGTCATCGTGCATCCGGCCAATCCGCTGCGCAGCCTGACCATCGATCAACTGGCCGCCCTGTTTTCCGGAACGCTGCGCAACTGGCGTCAGGTGGGCGGTGAGGACGCGCCGGTGCGCCTGTATGCCCGCGATGACCGATCCGGCACCTTCGATACCTTCAACGAGCTGGTGCTGGTTCCCCGGGGCGACGCGCTGGCCGGCACGGCACAACGTTTCGAGTCCAATGACCGGCTGGCCGAGGCGGTGCTGAAGGATCCCCATGGCATCGGCTTCGTCGGCCTGGCCTCGGTGGGCGGCGCCCGCGCCCTGGCGGTGTCTTCCGGGGGCGCGCAGGCACTGCCGCCAACCCCCGACAGCATTGCCACCGAGGATTATCCCCTGGCCCGTCGCCTGTTCCTCTACCGCGCGCCGGGAGATGCCAGCCCCTGGGCCCAGGCACTGCTGGACTTCGCCCAGAGCCGCGAGGGCCAGCGGATCGTCGAACAGGTGGGCTTCGTTGGCCAGAACCTGCGCCTGGTGCCGGTCCAGGCGGACCCGCGCATGCCGGCGGCCTACCGCGACCTGGCCGGTGGCGCCCGGCGCCTGTCGGTCAACTTCCGCTTTCACGAAGGCAGCGCACAGCTGGACAACAAGGCCCTGCGGGACCTGGAGCGGGTACGCGATCACGTGCGGGAAACCGGAGCGCAACTGGTGCTGGTGGGTTTCGGTGACGCCAAGGACGACCCGGCGCGCGCCGAGCTGCTGTCGCGCCTGCGGGCCGAAACGGTGCGCCGGGCGCTGTTCCGGGCCGGCGTGACCGCCGTGCACACCCTGGGCATCGGCGACGATCTGCCGGTGGCGGACAACCGGGATCCGGCCGGGCGCCTGCGCAACCGGCGGGTGGAAGTCTGGGTACGCTAGGACCATTGCACTCCACGGCCGACAGGCATAGCCTATTGCGCGCAGTGACTACCGGGCCCCTCTGGCGGTGGGTTTCCCCACCGTGATGTCGGAGTCAGCTGTTTTCGACAATCCGATGCTGGAGGGCCTGACCGATGCATCCGTTCGACTTTCTGACAACCCCCTTCCTGGGAACTCCCGCCTGGTTCTGGCTGGGCTTTCTCGTCATCGTGCTGGCCCTGTTGATCCTCGACCTGGGCGTGTTGCACCGCGACAACCGTGAAATCGAGATGCGCGAAAGCCTGCTGCTGTACGGCGGCTACTTCAGCGTGGGCGTGCTGTTCGGCGTGTGGGTGTGGCTGGAGCTGGGCGCGCAGAGCGCCATGGAGTTCTACACCGGCTTCCTGGTCGAGCAGTCGCTGTCCATGGACAACGTGTTCGTGATGGCGATGATCTTCGGCGCCTTCGGCATCCCCCGCCGCTACCAGCACCGCGTGCTGTTCTGGGGCATCATCGGCGTGATCGTGCTGCGCGCCATCATGATCGGCCTGGGCACCGCCCTGGTGAAGGAGTTCTCCTGGGTGCTCTACCTGTTCGGCGCCTTCCTGCTGATCTCCGGCGTGAAGATGATGTTCCAGAAGGAAGAAGAGGAGCATCCGGACCTGGACAACAACCGCATGGTCCGCTTCCTGCGCAAGCACATCCGCATGACCAACGCGCTGCACGAGGGCCACTTCTTCGTGCGCCTCAAGCCGGCCGGCGCCGAACGCGCCCTGCTCTACGCCACGCCGCTGTTCCTCTGCCTGGTGCTGATCGAGCTGGCCGACCTGGTGTTCGCCGTGGACAGCGTGCCGGCGGTGTTCGCCATCACCCAGGACCCCTTCATCGTCTACACCTCCAACATCTTCGCCATCCTGGGTCTGCGCTCCCTGTACTTCGCCCTGGCCGCGCTGATGCACCGCTTCGTGTACCTCAAGTACGCCCTGGCACTCGTGCTGATCTTCATCGGCGGCAAGATCTTCGCCCACGGTTTCGTCGGCCAGATCCCGGCGCTGCTGTCCCTGAGCGTGACCCTCGGCCTGCTGGCCGGCGGGGTGATCCTCTCGCTGCTCAGGACGCGCGAGCAGCCGGCGGAACGCTGAGCGGCCACACAGACAAAGGGCGCCCCATGGCGCCCTTTGTCGTTGCGGCACTGTTCAGGCCGCTTCATCCATTTCCTGCTGCACCGGCGCGCGCAGACGCGGCAGCAGCATGGGCACCCGGCGCCGGTAGTCGGCGTACTCGGGGTGCGCCTGCAGCAGGTCGCGCTCCTCGAAGCTGATGGCGGCCAGGATATAGGCGGTGCTCACCAGGGCGAACAGCATGTGGGTGACGCTCATGTTCGGGGTGCACCAGAAGGCGAAGAACCAGCCCACGTACAGGGGATGACGCACCAGCCGATAGGCGCCCGGGGTCTTGAAGGCCAGCGGGGTGTAGGGCTTGCCGCGCAGCTCCAGCCAGACCTGACGCAGACCGAACAGGTCGAAATGATTGATCAGGAAGGTGCTGTACAGCACCAGCGCCCAGCCGAAGGCGAAGCCGCCATACATCAGTACCTGGCCGACGGTGCTCTCCAGCGACCAGACCTGACCGCCCAGCGGTTGCCAGAAACGGAACAGCGCGATCAGCGCCAGGCTGGAGAACAGCACATAGGTACTGCGCTCGGCCGCGGTCGGAATGATGCGGGTCCACACGGCCTTGAAGGCCGGCCGCGCCATGACGCTGTGCTGCACAGCGAACAGGGTCAGCAGCAGCAGGTCGATGGCCAGCGCCTGGCCGGAGGGCAGCAGCGGTTCTCCGTCGATGCTGCGGGGAATGTCCGGCAGGTCGCCGATGAAGGCGATGGCATAGAGAAAGGTGGCGAAGAACACGGCGTAGCAGACGATGCCGTAGACGAAGATGGCAAAGCGTTTCATCGGAACCTCCCGGCATCAGCCGGCGTGACGCTGGCTCTCGGCCAGGTGGATGAAGAAGGAACGGTCGGACTCGAGATAGCTGCGCAGCCCACACAGGACGCGGCTGAGAACTGAACGTGGCATGGGAGACCTCCGCTTGCGGCTGCCCCGATTGGCAGTCGAGGTCAGTATTCGCGCCCCGTGTATCGCGCCCATGTCCGATGGTGGTGGTTGTGTTGCGCAAAGGTTTCAGCCCGGCAACCGGCTACCCAGCCAGTCATGCAGCGCACTGGTATCCAGCGGCTTGTGCAGCAGGCCGAGGCCGAGACGGTGCACGGCGCGCTCTTCGTCCGAGCTGATGAAGCCGGTATGCAGGGCGATGGGCAGCCCCGGCCGCGCGGCCAGCAACTGTTCGGCCAGGGCCAGACCGCTCAGGCGCGGCATGCTCTGGTCGAGAATCAGCGCATCCCAGTCCCGCAGCGATGCCAGCAGGTCGCTGCCCGCCTGTTCGGCATCGCTCCAGGCGGTCACTTCCAGGCCCCACTGGCGCAGGCAGTCGGTGAGGAACTCGCACACCAGCGGGTCGTCGTCCACCACGCCGACCCGTCCGCGCAACCCGCCCACGCCTTCGCCATTGCTCCGCGCCAGTGGCGCGGCGACCACTGTGGCGCCGTCCAGCTCCGGCAGCAGCACCTCGAAACAGGAGCCCTGGCCGACCCGGCTGTGCAGCAGCAGATGGCCGCCGTACTCGTGGACCAGGCCATGCACCATGGACAAGCCCATGCCACTGCCCTGCCCCGGCGGCTTGGTGGTAAAGAAGGGTTCGAAGATGGTGCGCTGCACCCGCTCGTCAATGCCGGGGCCGCTGTCCTGCACGCCGAGCACCTGGAAGGGTCCGGCCACCGGCTGCAGACAGGAGGCGCACAGCGCATCGC
>DATGNS010000040.1:0-2042 GCA_035306625.1 Pseudomonas sp.
CTCCAGCCAGGCGGGCTGGCGCAGCAGGGCGGCCAGCTCGAGATCCGGCTGCGGGCCGACCAGCTGCAGGCGGATGCGGTACGGCCGGCCGATGGCTTCCTCGGCCTCGAAGGCCAGCACCTGCAGGTCCAGGTCGGCCAGTGTCAGGCGAAAACGGCAAGTGGACATGGACATTCCCTGTCGGTCGGGCGCCCCGCGATCGGGGCGTCCTTTCATCCGCGGATTCAGACGTTCGGCGCGCGCCAGTCGTCCGAGCCGGAGGTACCGGCCACCTCGTGGGTCCAGATGATCTTGCGGTAGGTGAAGTAGACGTCTTCCAGATGGGTGAAGTGTGCCTGGCTGGGGTCCTGGCAGTTGGGCATGCGCGACTGCACGTCGACGATCACGGCGTCTTCCAGCTCGATGGTGAAGTAGTGCTCCTGGGTGCCGGTGGCCGAGGTGCGATACCACTCCAGGCGGCACTTGTTCAGGCGTTCGCCGGAGGTCAGGGCGTTGAAGAGCAGCGGCGAGGACTTGTCGAACACCTTGGTGATCATCAGCGGCTTGTGCACCCGCTGGCCGGTCGGCTGGCCGGACTGCGGGTCGCGGGGAATGATCACCTGATGGCTGAAGGCCTGGACCAGGATCTGATCCTCATGACCTTCCTGGAAGATGTTGCCGACCGAGTCCTCGCTGAAGGTGCCGGCGGTGATCAGGCCCTGCTTGCTGCCCTCGATGGTCAGGTAGGCGGGAGTTGGCATGGGTACGCTCCTTGTAAGGGTGAATGGGTTTGCCCCGGTTCCCTCACAAGAAGCGTGCCGAAGCCGGAAAGTCCCGCCATATCAACGACTTGGGTCTGGGGTGCGGCTTCGCTGGGCGTTGCGTCACGGGAAACTGCGCAAGGGCCTGCGCAGCCGGTGGCGAATCCTTGCGCAGCGGGCCCGCAGCCCCGGCCGGGCGGGGGCTGCGGCGGATGCCCCCGGCGGTTTTGCGGATGCGCTGTGCAAGAAGACGCGCATCCGAGGCCGCGGCCGGGGCGGAGCCTCAGGCCCGGGCCTCGAAGGGCTGCGCGGTGATCCAGTGCAGCGCCTTCTCGCGCGCCTGGGCCAGGTTGCGCACGAAGGCCAGTTCGCCCTCTCGGCGATGGATGCCGGCGCGCCGCAGCTTCAGGCGTACCCGGGCCGGCGTGCCGACCAGCACCAGGCCGATGCCGTGGCGCCGGTAGTCGTCGCGGATGCTCTCCAGGGCCGCCAGGGCGGTCAAGTCCAGGAAGGGCACGGCGCTCATCTCCACGATCACCACCTTGATCTCGCGGTCGAAGCGCCGCAGGGTGTCCAGCGCCTTCTCCGCCGCGCCGAAGAACAGCGGCCCGCGCACTGCGTAGGCCATCACGCCTTCGGGCAGGTCCTGCAGCGCGTGGTGGTAGTCGGGCGGCAGGCTGGCGGTGTCGGTGACGTCGCTCATGCGCTTGATGAACAGGCCGGCGGCCAGCAGCAGTCCGACACCCACCGCCAGCACCATGTCGAACAGCACCGTGAGCACCAGGCAGACCAGCAGCACCAGCACGTCGGTGCGCGGCGCCACCTTGATGGCATGCACCACGTGATGGGCTTCGCTCATGTTCCAGGCCACCATCAGCAGCAGCGCCGCCAGGGCCGACATGGGCAGGTAGCTGAACAGGGGCGCCAGCAGCAGCATGGCCAGCAGCACCACGCCGGCATGCACGATGCCGGACAGCGGCGAGAACGCGCCCGCCTTCACGTTGGTGGCGGTGCGGGCCAGCGCCGCGGTGGCGGTGATGCCGCCGAACAGCGGCGCCACCAGGTTGCCGATGCCCTGGCCGAGCAGTTCGGCGTTGGGGTCGTGCTTGGTGCCGGCCATGCCGTCGGCCACCACCGCGCAGAGCAGCGACTCGATGGCGCCGAGCATGGCGATGGCGAAGGCTGGTGCCGCCAGCTGGCGGATCAGCTCGAAGGACAGCACCAGCGGCTGACCGTCCGGGCCGGGCAGGCTCCAGGGCCAGGCGAAGGAGGGCAGGAAGGGCGGAATGCCCGGATGCTCGA
>DATGNS010000041.1:0-16810 GCA_035306625.1 Pseudomonas sp.
TGCAACTGCTGGAGCGCGACCGCAGCGGTGGCCTGCGCCTGGCCGAGGCGCTGCGTCAGGCCATGGAAGGGGTGGGCTACTGCCGCCAGTGCCGGACCCTGAGTGAGGACGAGATCTGCCCGCAGTGCAGCGATCCGCGCCGTGACGACTCGACCCTGTGCGTGGTGCAGAGCCCGCTGGACGTGTTTGCCGTGGATCAGACCGGCTATCGCGGCCGCTACTTCGTGCTCAAGGGACACCTGTCCCCGCTGGACGGCCTGGGGCCGGAGGCCATCGGCGTGCCCGAGCTGCTGGAGCGTATCGCCCAGGGCGGTTTCCAGGAAGTGATCCTGGCCACCAACCCCACCGTGGAAGGTGAGGCCACGGCCCACTACATCGCCCAGCTGCTGCAGCCCAAGGGGCTGGTGGTGTCGCGCATCGCCCACGGCGTGCCGCTGGGCGGCGAGCTGGAGCTGGTGGACGGCGGCACCCTGGCCCACGCCCTGGCGGGCCGCAAGCCCATCAACCTGTAATTCTTCCTTTCTTCGGCGAGGCGCCGGGCGGCGTCAGGTGGCTTTCGTTTGTCCGGTTGAAAACCAAGCAAGCGCTTGGTAAGGTTCCGGGCACAAAAACAAACCGGAGCCGATCCAATGGCCGCATTCCAGGAATACTTCGACGAATCCCACCAACTGATCCGTGATTCGGTGCGCCGCTTTGTCGAGCGGGAGATTCTTCCCCACATCGATGACTGGGAAGAAGCCGAGGAGTTTCCCCGCGAGCTGTACAAGAAAGCGGGCGATGCCGGCATTCTCGGCATCGGTTTCCCCGAGCAGTTCGGCGGCAGCCACGAGGGCGACCTGTTCGCCAAGATCGCGGCCAGCGAGGAGCTGATCCGTTGCGGCTCCACCGGCCTGGTATCCGGCCTCTGCTCGCTGGACATCGGCCTGCCGCCGGTGCTCAAGTGGGCCAAGCCGCACATCCGCGACCGCGTGGTGCCCGAAGTGCTGGCCGGCGAGAAGATCATCGCCCTGGCCATCACCGAGCCCGGCGGTGGCTCCGACGTGGCCAACATCCAGACCCGCGCCGTGCGCGAAGGCGATTTCTACCGGGTCAAGGGCAGCAAGACCTTCATCACCAGCGGTGTGCGCGCCGACTACTACACGGTGGCGGTGCGTACCGGCGGCGAGGGCTTCGGCGGCGTCAGCCTGCTGTTCGTGGAGAAGGGCACCCCGGGCTTCAGCGTCGGCCGCAAGCTGAAGAAGATGAACTGATGATGCTCGGACACCGCCGAGCTGTTCTTCGATGACTGCCTGGTGCCGGTAGAGAACCTGATCGGCGTGGAGAACATGGGCTTTGCCGGCATCATGGCCAACTTCCAGAACGAGCGTCTGGCCCTGGCGCTGATGGCCAACATGACCTCGCAGATGGCGCTGGAAGACGCCCTGGCCTGGGCCCGCGAGCGCAAGGCGTTCGGCAAGCCGATCGGCAAGTTCCAGGTGATCAAGCATCGCCTGGCCGAGATGGCCACCCAGCTGGAGGTGTCCCGCGAGTTCACCTATCGGCAGGCGGCGAAAATGGCCGCGGGCAAGAACGTGGTCAAGGAAATCTCCATGGCCAAGAACTTTGCCACCGACGTGTCGGATCGCATCGTCTATGACGCCACGCAGATCCTCGGCGGCATGGGCTTCATGCGCGAGAGCCGCGTGGAGCGCCTGTATCGGGACAACCGCATCCTCTCCATCGGCGGCGGTACCCGCGAGATCATGAACGAGATCATCAGCAAGCAGATGAACCTCTGAGCGCGGCTCGGAAAAAACCAGGCCCTGCCGATTGGCAGGGCCTTTTCGTTGCTACTCCGCCAGCGGCGTCTCGGGTGGCGCCTTGGGGGCGAAGTGGGCGGCCAGGCGCATGGTGGCCACCACCATGCGCTGATACAGGGCCGGCATGCTGCGCATCATCAGGTCCACGGCACGGGCGTCATGGCCGATCAGGATGCGCCGCTGATTGCGCCGCACCCCGCGCAGGATCACCGCAGCGGCCTTTTCCGGGCTGGTGCGCAGCAGCAGGTCGTTGAACTGCTGGCGGGAGCGGTCGGCGCTCTGGCCGGTGACGGTTGCCAGGCTGTCGTTCATGCGTGCGCCATGGGCGATGTTGGTACGGATGCCGCCGGGATGCACGCAGCTGGCGGAGACGCCGCAGTCGGCGATGTCCAGCTCCTGGCGCAGGGATTCGGTGAAGCCGCGTACCGCGTACTTGGTGGCGTTGTAGGCGCTCATGCCGGGCTGGGCGAACAGCCCGAACACGCTGGACACGTTGACGATGTGCCCGGCGCCGCTGGCCTTCAGGTAGGGCAGGAAGGCCTTGGTGCCGTGCACCACGCCCCAGAAGTTGATGTTCATGATCCAGTGGTAGTCATCCAGCGCGTTGCCTTCCACGGTGCCGGCGTGGGCCACACCGGCGTTGTTGAAGATCAGGTTGACGCGGCCGTGCTCGATCATCACCTGGTCGGCCCACTGGCGCACGGCCTCGAAATCGGCCACGTCAACGCGCTGGTGGCTGACCTTCACCTCGAAGCGGCTAACCTGCTCGACGGTTTCCGCCAGACCTGCCTCGTTCACATCACTCAGCGCCAGTTCGCAGCCCTGGCGGGCCAGGTTCAGTGCCAGGGCGCGGCCGATGCCCGAGCCGGCGCCGGTGATGGCGGCCACCTTGTCATGGAAGGTCTTCATGCGCGCACCTCCCGGGCAACGGCAGGCTCGACGGTTTCTTCCGCAGCGGCCTCGCCGGCCGGCAGGCGGCAGAAGTGGTAGGCCGCCGGATCGAAATGGCGGGTGATCTGGCGGAAGCGCCAGGTGAAGCCGGGCCAGATGGTGCAGTTGCGCCCGCTGACCGGGTGCAGGTACCAGCTGGCGCAGCCGCCTGCTTTCCACACGGTGCGGGTAGAGGTCCTGTCGATGCGCTGGTTGTAGCGCTCCTGTGCCTCGCGCTTGACCTCGGCGCTCTGCAGGCCTCGTTCGTCGAGTATCTGCAGCGCGTCCAGCACGTACTGGATCTGCGATTCGATCATGTAGACCATCGAGCTGTGCCCCAGGCCGGTGTTCGGCCCCATGAGGAAGAACAGGTTGGGGAAGCCGGCGGTGGTGGTGCCCTTGTAGGCCTCCGGTCCCCGGGGCCAGCTGTCCACCAGGTCGACGCCGTTGCGCCCGCTGATCAGCCCGCGCGGAATGGGGTCGGCAGGGGTGAAGCCGGTGCCCAGGATGATGGCGTCCACCTCCCGTTCCTGGCCGTCGGTGGTGACGATGCTGTTGGCACGGATCTCGGCGATGCCGTCGGTAATGAGGGAAACGTTCGGTTTGGTCAGCGCCGGGTAGTAGTCGTTGGAGATCAGCACGCGCTTGCAGCCCATCACGTAGTCGGGGGTCAGCTTGCGGCGCAGCTCCGGGTCGCGGACCTGGCGGCGCAGGTGATGACGGGCCACCAGGCTGGCCATGCGCAGGATGTGCGGACTGATGGCAAAGCCCAGCACGCGGGCTTCCAGGAAGGTGTAGATGCCGCCGCGCCAGAGTTTCTGCAGGGCAGGGTAGCGGCGGAACAGGCGCTGCTCGCGGGCGCTGATGGCGCGGTCGGGCTTGGGCATGATCCACGGCGGCGTGCGCTGGTACAGGTCCAGCCGGGCCACCTTCGGCTGGATCTGCGGCACGAACTGGATGGCGGATGCGCCGGTGCCGATCACTGCGACCCGCTTGCCGCTCAGGTCGTAGTCATGGTCCCACTGCTGGGAGTGGAACAGCCGGCCCTGGAAACTCTCCAGGCCCTTGATGTTCGGGAACGACGGGGTGGACAGGCCGCCCATGCCGGAGATCACGAAGCGGGCGGTGAAGCGGCGGCCGTCGCGGACCTCGATCTCCCACAGCTGCCGGGTCTCGTCCCACTTCAAGTGGCTCACTTCGGTATTCAGCCGGGTGTGGGAGGCCAGGTCGAAGCGCTCCCAGCAGGACTCCAGATACTGCTTGATTTCCGGCTGCGGGGCGAACATGCGCGACCACTCCGGATTCGGGGCGAAGGAAAACGAGTACAGGTGCGACTGCACATCACAGGCGCAGCCCGGGTAATGGTTGACCCGCCAGGTGCCGCCCACACCGGCTTCCTTCTCGAACAGCAGAAAATCGTGCTCGCCTGCCTGTTTCAGGCGAATGGCCATGCCCAGGCCGGAGAATCCGGTGCCGAGAATGGCTATCTTGCAGGGGGTGGGCGCCTCGGGGGAGGGCGACTTGGGGGCAACAGTCATTGGGCCAGGTTCCTTCTTATGATTGTGTGACCGCATGGGCGCGTTCCGTGTCGCCATGCCTTGGTGGGGCGGCGCTGCGGAGCGGCTCATGGAACTCTATAAGGGTGTAGACATTTGTCTACCCGGGTTCCGCCCTAACCTCCGTTGGGTGGTGCAATGAAAAGGAAAGACCATGACTCGGATGGAAACACCCCTGGCTCACGGGAAGCGCCTGCTGCTCGATGCGGCCCTGCGCCTGATGGCCAGAACCCACAGCCTGAGCAGCCTGGGGTTGCGTGAGCTGGCCCGCGAGGCGGGGCTGAATCCCAATACCTTTTACCGGCATTTCGCCAGTATCGAGGAGCTGGGCCTGGTGCTGATCGCCCGGATCGGCGAGCAGTTGCGCACGCCGCTGCGTCAGTTGCGCCGCGAGGCGGCCCAGCGCACCCTGGAGCTGGAGCGTACCGAGCAGCTGCTGGGGGCGGACCTGTCCCGGGGACGGCTGGTGTGCCGGGAAACCGTGCAGCTGTTTTTCGATTTCGTGTCCCGCAATCCGGAAAGCTTCATCGTCGGCATGCGTGAGCTGCACGGCGCCTCGCCGGTGCTGCGCACCGCGCTGCGGGAACTGATGGCGGATTTCGCCCGGGACATGGCCGAAGATATTGCGGAGTTTGGCCTGGTGCCCGGGGTGGATGACGACACCCTGCTGCGCATGGCCTCGACCATCACCCGGCACCTGTTCGTGCTGGCCCAGGATTACCTGGAGCTGCTCCATCGGCAGGTGGACATTCGTGCGGAGGCCGAGGAGCTGATCATCACCCTGCTGGCCGGCGCCCTGGTGTTGCGCCAGGGCGACCGGCTCTGAGCGGGGGCTCAGCTGGCGAAGGCCAGTGCCTGCTTCCAGCGCTTTTCCAGCTCGCGGGTCGGGTGCTGGGTGGGGTGGAAGCCCGGGCGGAAGTAGTCCAGGTACGGCTTGATCAGACCCGGCACATAGCCGTGGCGCGGATGGAACAGGGTCTTCAGGCCGTACTTCCAGGCCTTCCAGTTGAACAGCTGGCCGTCCTTGCGCATCAGGTGCAGCTGGAACCAGGTGATCACGCCGAGGAAGATCACCGTGGTCACCAGCATGGCGGTGGTGCGCAGCAGGTAGCCGCCGCCGATGGCCTGGTAGACGTCGTAGGCCACCGACTTGTGCTCGTTCTCCTCGATGGCGTGCCACATCCACAGCCGGTACATGCGCGGGTCGGTCATCTGCAGGGCGATGTCCTCGCGGCGCAGCAGCTGTTCGGCCATGGTGGCGGTGAAGTGTTCCAGGGCGCAGGTGACGGCTACGTGCATCTTCTTCGGGGTCAGGCGGGTGACCCACTCCATCAGCACCTTGATGCGCAGCTCCAGCTTGCGCAGGTCGAAGCCGTGCTCGGCGGCGTATTCGTTGTAGGCGGCATGCTCCTTGGAGTGCATGGCCTCCTGACCGATAAAGGCGCTGATGTCCTTCTGCAGCTGGCGGTCGCGTACCTGGTCGCGCACCGCGCGCACGCTGTCGACGAAGAACTTCTCGCCATAGGGGAACAGGGAGGAGAGGTTGTTCATGAAGTGGGTCATGAACGGGTCGCCGCTCCACCAGTAGCGGGGCGTGCGGCCAAAGGTGAAGTCCATGCGGCGGACCGGAAAATGGGGGGTAACGCGTACGGGCTGAAGAACGGTCATGACAAATCCTCGGTACGGCACTCGATAGGCAGACTGATCCCAGGCGGACCAGATGCACACATTTGAGGCCGGATGAATGAGGATTCGCCGCCAACCAAGGGTTGGCGGCTGCGAACGGCGATCAGCGATCGTCGAGGGCGAAGGCGGTGAGGGTGAAGACGGGAATGCCGATGTCCTGCAGGCGGCGCGAGCCGCCCAGTTCGGGCAGGTCGACGATGGAGGCGGCCTCGTACACGCGGGCGCCCATGCGGCGGGTCAGGTTGGCGGCCGCCAGCAGGGTGCCGCCGGTGGCGATCAGGTCATCGACCAGCAGCACGGAGTCGCCCTCGCACAGGCTGTCGGCCTGCACTTCGATAACCGCGTCGCCATATTCGGTCTCGTAGGTCTCTTCCAGCAGATCACAGGGCAGCTTGCCCTTCTTGCGGAACAGCACCAGCGGCTTGTTCAGCTCATAGGCCAGGATGGGCCCCAGCAGGAAGCCGCGGGCATCCAGGGCGCCGATGTGGGTGAAGTCGCTTTCCACGTAACGCTGGATGAAGCTGTCGACCATCATGCGCAGGGCGCGCGGCGACTGGAACAGCGGGGTAATGTCGCGAAAGACCACGCCCGGCTTGGGGAAGTCGGGCACTGCCCGGATCAGGGACTTGAGGGCAAACTCGTCGAAAATCATGTGCTTGCATCCAGAGAAACGCGGTGCGCGGAGTATACCGGCACCGCTGGGTAAGGAGGATAGACGGCGGTCAGCCGGATCAGAACTCCAGGCTGCCGCCCGCCAGGGCGCAGAGTTCGATAGGCTTGAGGATGATGACTTCCTTGCCCTCCGCGTCGATCAGTCCGTTCTGCTGGAAGCGGGTGAACACCCGGGACACGGTTTCCACCGCCAGCCCGAGGTGGTTACCGATCTCGTTGCGCGACATGGCCAGACGGAACTGGTGCGCCGAATAGCCCCGGGCACGGAAGCGGGCGGACAGGTTGACCAGGAAGGTAGCGATGCGTTCGTCGGCGGTCTTCTTGGAAAGCAGCAGCATCATCTGCTGATCGTCGCGGATCTCGCGGCTCATGATGCGCATGAGCTGACGCCGCAGCTGCGGCAGTTGCACGGCGAGATCGTCCAGGCGATCGAACGGGATCTCGCAGACCGAGGTGGTTTCCAGCGCCTGCGCCGAGACCGGGTAGAGCTCGGTATCCATGCCGGAGAGGCCGACCAGCTCGCTGGGCAGGTGGAAGCCGGTGATCTGCTCCTGACCCAGGTCGGTGACGCTGAAGGTCTTCAGGCTGCCGGCACGCACGGCGAATACCGAGCCGAAGGGGTCGCCCTGGCGGAACAGGAACTCGCCCTTTTTCAACGGGCGGCCCCGCTTGACGATTTCGTCCAGCGCGTGAATGTCCTCCATATTGAGGGACAACGGCAGGCACAGCGGAGCCAGACTGCAATCCTTGCAATGCGCCTGGTGTGGCGCACGAAGCTTGTTGGTCTCGGACATGGCTCTTCCTGAGGTTACGGTTTCGTCGCAAGGTTACCCCAGACGAACCGGCATAACCAGACGGGAACTTTCATCTGGAGCAGCGGTCGTGCCGCTCTACGCGCTGTGTTGCGGGCCGGCGGGCCGCCCTGTGGCTAATGGCCGCAGGCCCGCTTGAGGGCGCTTGCCTGAGCGGGTTCCAGATAGCGGTCGAAGAGCATGCATACGGTGCGTACCAGCAGCCGGCCGGTGGGCAGGATCTGGATCCCCTGGTCGTCCAGGGTCAGCAGGCCGTCCTCGTGCATGGCCTGCAGATGGGGCCAGATGTCGGCGAAATACTCCCGCATGCGAATGCCGTGGGCCTGTTCCAGGCTGGCGAAGTCCAGTTCGAAGTGGCAGATCAGCCGCTGGATGACGTCGCGGCGCAGCAGGTCATCGGTGTTGCAGTGCAGGCCGCGGAAGGTCCCCAGCTGGTCGCTGTCCAGCCTGTTCTGGTAGCCGGCCAGGTCGGTGTCGTTCTGGCAGTACAGGGTGCCCACCTGGCTGATGGCGGAGACGCCCAGGCCAATCACATCGCAGTGGCCGTGGGTGGTGTAGCCCTGGAAGTTGCGCTGCAGGAAGCCGTCTTCCTGCGCCATGGCCAGCTCGTCGTCGGGCAGGGCGAAGTGGTCCAGGCCCACGTAGCGATAGCCCGCGGCGGTCAGCTGTTCGATGGCGTTGTGCAGCATCTCCAGCTTCTCCTCAGGGCTCGGCAGATCCTGCACCTGGATGCGGCGCTGGCTGGAATGCCGCTCGGGGCGATGCATGTAGTTGTAGAGGGAGATGCGTTCCGGCTGCATCTCCAGGATGGCCTTCACCGTCGAGTAGAAGCGCTCGGTGTTCTGGCGTGGCAGGCCGTAGATCAGGTCGATGTTGATCGAGCGGTACTGCAGGGTACGCGCGGCGTCCACGATGGTGCGGGTCTGCTCCAGGCTCTGCAGGCGGTTGACGGCGCGCTGCACGTCCGGGTCCAGCGCCTGCACGCCGAGGCTCACCCGGTTGAAGCCCAGCTCGCGCAGCAGGCCGATGGTGGACCAGTCGGCCTCGCGGGGGTCGATCTCGATGCCGTAATCGCCGGAGTCGTCGTCGAGGAGGTTGAAGTTCGTCCGCAGCGCCTGCATCAGCTGGCGCAGTTCGGCATGGTTGAGGTAGGTAGGGGTGCCACCGCCGATCTGCAGCTGTTCCACCCGCTGGTCGGCGCCCAGGTGGCAGGCCACCATGGCGATTTCCCGCTCCAGATGCTTCAGGTAGGGCTGCGAACAGCTGCGATCCTTGCTCACCACCTTGTGGCGCGCGCAGTAGTAGCAGGCGTTGGCGCAGAACGGAATGTGCACGTACAGGGACAGGGCACGGCGTTCGCGTCGACTGTTGCGCAGGGCGTGCAACAGGTCGAACGAACCGACACCGGAGTGGAACTGCGCCACGGTGGGATACGACGGGTAGCGCGGGCCAGCCTGGTCGTAGCGGCGTATCAGTTCGGGATCCCAGCGGATGGCGTCGAGCATTGGACGTCCCAGTTGTTTTTCTGTGGCGGTGAGTCTAGGTGGGGGGGCAGGGGGGCTCTTTGATCTGTATCAAAGCCCCGGGAAGTCTGGCGTTGCGCCATGGCCAGGGCGTCTTCCGGTGCCCTGCCGAGCGTTCGGTCGGACAGTTGCTAAGCTGCCCACATGGTCCCGCACGCCGATATTCGCTATGACGAAGACACCGCCGCGCTGTCGCTCGGCGGCGCCTGGACGCTTGCCGAGCACGCGCGGCTGGCCGCGGGCCTGGCGCGCTGGAAGAGCGTGTCCCAGGACGCCCGGCATGTCGACATGCGGGAAGTCCAGGCGCTGGACACCGCCGGTGCCGCGCTGCTGGCCGAGCTGTTCGGCGCCGAGCGGCTGCTGGAACTGGCGGACTCGGCGCGAGGGCTTTCCGAGGAGCGTCGCGCGCTGCTGCGCACCGTGGCCCGGGCCCTGCGCGAGGTGCGGGAGGACAGCGACCGACCGCGACGCTCCGGCATTGCCGATGTGCTCGAGCATGTCGGTCGCACCGTCGACATCCTCGGGCGGCACGTCACACGGCTGCTCGGCTTCATCGGCCTGGTGCTGGCCACGCTGGTCGCCAGCCTGCCGCGGCCGCGTCGCTGGCGGATCACCTCGCTGGTGGTGCATCTGGAGCAGACCGGGCTGAATGCCGTGCCCATCATCGCCCTGCTGACCTTCATGGTCGGGGCGGTGGTGGCCTTCCTCGGCGCCACCGTGCTGGCCGATTTCGGCGCCACCCAGTACACGGTGGACCTGGTGGCCTATTCCTTCCTGCGCGAGTTCGGCGTGCTGCTGACCGCCATCCTGCTGGCCGGGCGCACGGCCAGTGCCTTCACCGCCCAGATCGGCTCCATGAAGGCCAACGAGGAGCTGGATGCCATCCGCACCCTGGGCCTGGATCCGGTGGAGCTGCTGGTGCTGCCCCGGGTGTTCGCACTGCTGGTCGCGCTGCCGCTGCTGACCTTCATCGCCATGCTCTGCGGCATGCTGGGAGGCATGCTGG
Organism: Pseudomonas sp.; assembly: GCA_035306625.1. Taxonomy (GTDB): domain Bacteria; phylum Pseudomonadota; class Gammaproteobacteria; order Pseudomonadales; family Pseudomonadaceae; genus Serpens. Next base: position 9,985 of record DATGNS010000041.1, read on the forward strand.
TGTGCGCGGTTTCCCTGGACATCCCGCCGAGCCTGTACCTCTCCATCATCCAGAACGGGGTGGACCTGAAGCACTTCCTGGTGGGCATGGCCAAGGCGCCGATCTTCGCCTTCCTGATCGCCGTGATCGGCTGCCTGGAGGGCTTTCAGGTCGAGGGCAGCGCCCAGTCGGTGGGCGAGCACACCACCTCCAGCGTGGTGCAGTCGATCTTCGTGGTCATCCTGGTGGACGCCCTGGCGGCGCTGTTTCTCATGGAGATGGGATGGTGACGGAAGCACGGGCGACGGTCATCGAGGTGCGCGGTCTGGTCAACCGCTTCGGCGCCCAGACCGTCCATGACAACCTCGACCTGGACCTGTATCGCGGCGAGGTGCTGGGCGTGGTGGGCGGCTCGGGCACCGGCAAGTCGGTGCTCTTGCGCAGCATCGTCGGCCTGCGCCGCCCCAACGCCGGGCGCATCCGCGTGCTTGGCCAGGCGCTGGAACAGTTGTCGCGGGAGGAGCGCTCGCAACTGGAGCGGCGGCTGGGGGTGCTGTATCAGCGCGGCGCGCTGTTCACCTCCCTGACGGTGCTGGAGAACACCGCGCTGCCGCTGATCGAACATGCCGGTCTGAAGCGCGTCGAGGCCGAGCGGCTGGGCCGCCTCAAGCTGGCCCTGGCCGGCCTGCCGGCCCAGGCTGCTGACAAGTACCCATCCGAGCTGTCCGGCGGCATGGTCAAGCGCGCGGCCCTGGCGCGGGCCCTGGCCCTGGATCCGGAGATCCTCTTTCTGGACGAGCCCACCGCCGGCCTCGACCCGGTGGGCGCCGCGGCCTTCGACGAACTGATCGCCACGCTGCGCGACGCACTGGGGCTGAGCGTGTTCCTGGTCACCCACGACCTGGACACCCTGTACGCCATCTGCGACCGGGTCGCGGTGCTGGCCCGGCGCAGGGTGCTGGTAGCGGACCGGTTGGAAGTGGTGGCGGCCACCGACGACCCCTGGGTCCGGGAGTACTTTCACGGGCCGCGCGGGCGCGCGGCCGCACAGGCCGCCCAGGCGGCGGAGGGTCGCTGATGGAAACCCGAGCCCATCATGTTCTGATCGGTCTGTTCACCGTCCTGCTGGTCGCCGGCGGGCTGCTGTTCGCGCTGTGGCTGGGCAAGAGCAGCGCGGACCGCTCGTTCAGCGAGTATGAGGTGGTGTTCGAGGAGACGGTGACCGGCCTGTCCCGGGGCAGTGCCGTGGAATACAACGGCATCCGCATCGGCGACGTGCATGCCCTGTGGCTGGACCCCGAGGACCCGCGCAAGGTGCGGGCGCGCATTCGCGTGGCGGCCGGTTCGCCCATCAAGCAGGATACCCGGGCCCGCCTGGCGATCACCGGGGTGACGGGCACGGCCATCATCCAGCTGCTGGGCGGTTCCCCGGAGAGCCCGCTGCTGCGAACCCGCGCCGAGCGACCGGCGGTGATCGTGGCCGATCCGTCCCCCATCGCCAAGCTGATGTCCGGCGGTGAGGACATGATCACCAGCATCACCCGTCTGCTGGACCAGGCCAACCGGATGTTCTCCGAGGAGAACATCACCCGCTTCGGCCAGATCGTCGCCAACATCGAGCAGGCTACCGGCAACCTGGCCGACCAGAGCGGCAGCCTCGACCAGGCGATGGTCCAGCTCAACGCCACCCTGACCGAGGCCACCCGGGTGCTGCACAACCTGGACGGCATGCTGGATCGGGACGGCCGCCAGGCGCTGCGCCAGGCGGTGGCCACCCTGGAGTCGCTGCAGCGCAGCAGCCATGAGCTGGAAACCCTGCTGGCGGACAACAGCGATGCCCTGGCCGGGGGCATGCAGGGCCTGGGTGCCCTCGGGCCCATGCTGCAGGACCTGGGCGAGGCGCTGGGCTCGCTGCGCGCCTTCACCCGGCGCCTGGAGGAGGACCCCTCCGGCTATCTGTTCAACCGCGACACCCTCAAGGAGTTCCGCCCATGAGCCGCACCTGGCTGCTGCTGATCCCGCTGCTGCTGGCGGGCTGCTCGATCCTGCCGGAAGCCGAGGAACTGCAGGTCTTCCAGTTGCCGAGCGTCGCGGCGCCGCAGCCTGTCGCGAGCACCTCCGGTGAGGGTGAGGTACTGCGCATCAGCCGACCTCGGGCCAACCCCTTGCTGGACAGCACGCGCATCATCGTGATGCCCCGGCCCGATCAGCTCAGCGCCTACCAGGGGGTGCGCTGGAGCGATCGGGCGCCGGTGCTGCTGCGCGACCGGCTGGTGGAGCGGGGGCGTGAAAGAGGCCGCTTCCGGGCGGTGATCAGCGACGACCTGCCGGCGCCCGCCGCCCTGGAGATGACCGGCGAGCTCAAGGCGTTCCAGATCGAGTACCGGGACGGCAGGCCGCGGGCGGTTATCCGCCTGCAGGCGACCCTGTTGCGGGGCGGCAGTCGCGAGCTGCTGGCCAGCCGCACCTTCGTCGTCGAGCAGGACGTGGCCGGTCGCTCGGTCGAGGAGGCGGTGGCCGCCCTGGGCCAGGCCAGCGATGCCCTGGCCGAAGAGCTTTTGCTCTGGCTGGAAGGCCGCTGAGGCCGAACGGCGTCGGCGGCCCATGGTCTACCGCGAGGACAACCTCGCGAGGAGACACCCATGATCGCCCATCGCTTCATGCGTCATCTGGCCGCCGTGCTGGCGGCGTTTCATCTGCTGGTGATGGCCCAGGTCCCCGTCGCCCAGGCGATGGTCAGCACCTCGGAGGTGATCGCCCAGCAGCAACTGCAGGTGGACCGTCAGCAACTGCTGCAGATGCTCGACGACCAGGGTGTGAAGGACAAGCTGGCCTCCCTGGGCGTGGCCCCCGACCAGGTGGAGCAGCGCATCAACAGCCTGACCGCCGCCGAGCTGGCCCAGTTCAACCAGCAGCTCGAACAGGCACCCGCCGGTGGCAGCGTGGTTGGCATCATCGTGCTGTTCCTGGTGATCTTCATCATCACCGACATGCTGTGCGCCACGGACATCTACAGCTTCATCCGGTGCGTGCGCTGATCCGTCCGCTCCTGTTGCTGATGCTGGCCCTGCTGGGCGCCTGCGCGCGGTCTCCGGTACTGGCACCGGACAACGCGCGGCTGCCCGAACGGGTCGAGCTGACCTCGGTGCCCTTCTTCCCGCAGCGCGAGTACCAGTGCGGCCCGGCGGCGCTGGCCACTCTGCTGGCGCATGGCGGACGCCAGGTCACGCCGGAACAGCTGGTCGAGCGCGTCTATCTGCCCGGTCGCCAGGGCAGCCTGCAGGTGGAACTGGTGGCCGCGGCGCGCCAGGAGGGGCGGCTGGTCTATCCGCTGGAGCCGCGTCTCGACAGTCTGCTGACCGAGCTGGCAGCCGGCAATCCGGTGCTGGTCCTGCAGAATCTCGGTTTCAGCTGGTGGCCGGTCTGGCACTTCGCGGTCGCGGTAGGCTACGACCGCCCGCGTGAAGTGGTAATACTGCGTTCGGGCGTGACGCGCCGGCTGGAAACCGACTTCGCCACCTTCATGCGCACCTGGCAGCGGGGAGAACGCTGGGCGGTGCTGGTCAGCGACCCGCGACAGCTGCCGGCCACGGCGAGCCTGCTGCCGTGGCTGCGGGCGGCCAGCGATCTGGAGGAAACCGGCCAGGGCGAAGCCGCCGAACAGGCCTACCGGGCCGCCACCCGGCGCTGGCCGGACGAGGCCCTGCCCTGGTTTGCGCTGGGCAACCGGCTGCATGCCCAGGGGCGTGCCGAGGCAGTGGCGGCGCTGCGGCGCAGCGTGACGCTGGCGCCAGACTTCGCCCCGGGCTGGTTCAACCTGTCGCAAGTGCTGGCCGGGCAGGGCTGCGTGGCGCAGGCACAGGCCGCACGGCGCTGCGCGGCGGCGCTGGCGCCCGAGGACGGGCGCTTCCGCGCGCCTCTGCAGATTGCCGGCAACCCCGACCGCTGCGAGGCGTTGCCGATACCGTGCGCCACGGCCGGCGCCTCGGCGCGCTGAGCTACACCCCCAGGCGATCCCGCAGGCTGTAGTACCAGGCGCCGAGCGCGCTGAACTGGGCCTGGAACAGCCGGCCGCCGGGGAAGGGGTAGTGGGGCAGGCTGGCGAAGGCGTCGAAGCGTTCGGCCTGGCCGCGCAAAGCCTCGGCCAGCACCTTGCCGGCCAGGTGGGTATAGGTGACGCCGTGGCCGCTGCAGCCCTGGGAGTAGTAGATGTTGTCGCCGATGCGCCCCACCTGGGGCAGGCGCGACAGGGTGAGCAGGAAGTTGCCGGTCCAGGCGTAGTCGATCTTCACCCTGGCCAGCTGCGGGAAGGTCTTGAGCATCTTGGGGCGGATGATCGCCTCGATGTCGGCGGGATCCCGGGCGCCGTAGACCACGCCGCCGCCGTAGATCAGACGGCGGTCGGCGGAGAGCCGGTAGTAGTCGAGCAGGTAGTTGCAGTCCTCGACACAGTAGTCCTGGGGCAGCAGGCTGCGCGCCAGCTCCTCGTCCAGGGGCTCGGTGGCGATCACCTGGGTCCCGCAGGGCATGGACTTGGCGGCCAGCTCCGGCACCAGGGAGCCCAGGTAGGCATTGCCGGCCACCACCAGGAAGCTGGCTCGCACCTGGCCCTGCGGGGTATGCACCACCGGCCGGTCGCCCCGCTCGATGCGCAGCGCCGGGCTGTGTTCGTGAATGACGCCGCCCAGGGATTCGAACGCCGCCGCCTCGCCCAGCGCCAGATTCAGGGGGTGGATATGGCCGCCCTGGCGGTCCAGCATACCGCCGATGTAGCGCTCGCTGGCCACTACATCACGGATGCCCTGGCGGTCCAGCAGCTCCAGGTGGGTGTAGCCGTAGCGCTCCCACAGGCGCTTCTGCTCCTTCAGGTTGCGCATCTGCCTGGGGGTGAAGGCGGCGAACACGCCGCCATCCTTGAGATCGCAGGAAATGCCGTAGCGACTGACCCGTTCACGGATGATGCGGGCGCCCTCGAAGGCCATCTCGCCGATCAGCCGCGCCTTGCCTGGCTCCAGGCTTTGTTCGACCACATCGATGTCGCGGCTGTAGCTGTTGACGATCTGGCCGCCATTGCGCCCCGAGGCGCCGTAGCCCACCTGCACCGCTTCCAGCACCACCACCCGGAACCCCTGTTCGGCGAGGAACAGTGCGGTGGACAGGCCGGTGTAGCCGGCGCCAATGACGCAGACATCCGTCTCGATGTGCTCCTGCAGGGCGGGGCGAGCCGGGGCCGGATTGGCCGAAGCGGCGTAATAGGAAGCGGGATGGCTGTTCATCATTCTGGTCGGCCTTGTAATTAATTTTTGACGACCCGGTGATCCTATCCCAGGGCACAGGCGCCGCCAATCCCGTGCTGCGGAGGAAAATCCGGCGAAATGGTGTAAGGTGCGCCGTCGGGCAGCCATGCCCCAAAATGGGTCATTTCAAGCAAGGTAGTTATGGGCAAGCAGATTCGCATCGGTATCGCCGGTTACGGCAACCTGGGACGCGGTGTAGAGGCCGCCGTGGCCAAGAACCCGGACATGACGCTGGTCGGGATATTCACCCGCCGTGCACCAGAATCGCTCACGCCGCTGTTCGCGCAGACGCCGGTGCATGGCATTGCGCAGCTGCCGGAATTCCGCGACGCCGTCGATGTGCTGATCCTCTGCGGCGGTTCCAAGGACGACCTGCCCCGGCAGGGGCCGGAGATGGCGGCCATGTTCAATATCGTCGACAGCTTCGATACCCACGCCCGCATCCCGGAATACTTCGAGTCGGTGGATGCGCCGGCCCGCGCCGCCGGCAAGACCGCGTTGATCTCCATCGGCTGGGATCCGGGCCTGTTCTCCATCAACCGCTTGTACGGCGAGGCCCTGCTGCCCGATGGCGCCACCTACCCCTTCTGGGGCAAGGGGCTGAGCCAGGGGCACTCCGACGCCATCCGCCGGGTGCCGGGCGTCAAGGCCGGCGTGCAGTACACCCTGCCGTCCGAGGCGGCGATCCAGGAGGTGCGCAGCGGCTCGCGGCCCGAGCTGACCACGCGCCAGAAGCACACCCGGGAATGCCATGTGGTGCTGGAAGAGGGCGCCGACGCGGCTGCGGTGGAGCAGGCCATCGTCACCATGCCCAACTACTTCGCCGACTACGACACCACCGTGCACTTCATCAGCGAGGAAACCCTGCGCCGCGAGCACAGCCGCATGCCCCATGGCGGCTTCGTGATCCGCAGCGGCAGCACCAGCGAGGCGCACAACCAGGTGATCGAGTATTCCCTGCAGCTCGACAGCAACCCCGAGTTCACCGCCAGCGTGCTGGTGGCCTATGCCCGCGCGGCCTACCGTCTGAACCAGCAGGGCCAGGTGGGCGCCAAGACCGCCTTCGACGTGGCCCCTGGCCTGCTGTCGATCAAGACCCCCGAGCAGCTGCGCGCCGAACTGCTGTAGCAGCCCCGGTCGGTCATTCGCGGTGGATCAGGGTTTCCGGCTCCACCGCGATAGCCGTGTCGCCTTCTACCTTCCAGCCGCCGAAGGCGTGCCAGTCGTCGCCCCAGACCTCGCTGGGGTGCTGGGTGCGATCGGCGCCGTTGCCGCAGGCCAGGGCTTCGGCCGGACAGTAGCGGTCGCAGCCCCAGCAGATGCGCTCGGGATGGGCGGGCTTGAGGGGAAATTTCTTGGCCATGGAACACCTCGCAGGGGCCATGCTCCGCCTCGGGGTGCCGTTCGGCCTTGACCGGGGTCAAGAAAGGCCGGTCAGCGATCGGCGTGCTGGCGAATCAGCGTCAGCAATCGTTCCACGCAGTCCTGCAGCGAGCCGGAATTGTCCAGCACATGCAGCCCCGCCTCGCTGGCCAGTTCGGCCTGCATTC
>DATGNS010000042.1:0-2438 GCA_035306625.1 Pseudomonas sp.
AGGAATTCGATAATGGCTACCGGTACTGTCAAGTGGTTCAACGACACCAAGGGCTTCGGCTTCATCTCTCCGGACGACAACGGTGACGACCTGTTCGCTCACTTCTCCGAGATCCAGGCTGACGGCTTCAAGACCCTGCAAGACGGCCAGAAGGTTTCCTTCGACGTCACCCAGGGCAAGAAAGGCCTCCAGGCTTCCAACATCAAGGTCATCGGCTAATCGCCAGCTGACACTGATGTGACTCCTTCGGGAGTCGAGAAAGGGCCCGCCACGTGCGGGCCCTTTTGCGTGTGCGCGAGTTGGCCCGTGAGGAGCGTGCCGGGGAGCCGGCTCAGGCAGGAAGGTAGGATCGATACGGCCATTTATGGAATAAGAGAAGTTCCACAAAGAACTTTTTAGAATAATCGGCGGGCGGCAGAATAGGGGTACTCTCGTTGACCGGATACCTGCCATGCCCCTGGACGCCTGGATCTCCCTCGCCGTCGTGATCGCCGTCTTTCCGCTGATGGCCTTCTCGCGGCTCGGGCCGGATATCGTCCTGCTGGGCGCGGTGATCCTGCTGCTGACGCTCGGCATCCTCGAGCCGTCCCAGGCGCTGGGCGGCTTCTCCAGCACTGGCCTGTTCACCGTGGCCTTCATGTATGTGCTGGTCACCGCCATCCGCCAGACCGGCGGCATCGACCTGATCATCCGCCATGTGCTGGGCCGGCCTCGCCGCGAGAGCGGCGCGCTGCTGCGCCTGCTGCTGCCGGTGGCCTCGCTGAGCGGCTTTCTCAACAACACCCCGGTGGTGGCCACCTACATTCCCGCGGTGCTGAGCTGGAGTCGCCGCGTGCGCGTGCCGGCCCACCGCTTGCTGATGCCGCTCAGCTTCGCCTCCATCCTCGGCGGTACCATCACGCTGTTCGGCACCAGCACCAACCTGGTGGTGCACGGCCTGCTGGTGGACCGTTCGCCCGAGCTTGCCATGGGGCTCTTCGATCTCGCCTGGGTGGGCGTGCCGGTGGCGGTGATCGGCCTCGCCTACCTGATCCTGCTGGGGCCGCGGCTGCTGCCGGCGCGGCGCGGCGCGGCGGCGGCCTTCGAGAACCCCCGCGAGTTCACCATCGAGATGGAGGTCGACCCGGAGGGGCCGCTGGTCAATCGCACGGTGGAGGAGGCGGGGCTGCGCCACCTCCAGGAGCTGTTCCTGGTGGAGATCGAGCGCGACGGCAACGTGGTCAGCGTGGTGGGGCCCGGCGAACGGCTCAAGGGCGGCGACCGGCTGGTGTTCGCCGGCACCAGCGAGGGGGCAGTGGAGCTGCAGCAGGTGCGCGGCCTGATGCCGTCGCGCCACGGTGAGTCGAGCCTGGAGAAGGACTTCAAGGAGCGGCGCCTGGTCGAGGCGGTGGTCTCCAGCCAGTGCCAGTTCGTCGGTCAGCGCATCCGCGACGGCCACTTCCGCACCCTCTACGGGGCCGCCGTGCTGGCGGTGTGCCGCGGCGGCGAGCGGGTCGCCGGCAACCTCGGCCAGGTGCGCCTGCAGCCCGCCGACGTGCTGCTGCTGGAGGCACGCCCGCCCTTCATCGAGCGCCATCGCCAGTCGCGGGACTTCCTGCTGATCAGCCAGCTCAACGGGGCGGCACGCCCCGTTCACGAGAAGGCCTGGCTGGCCTGGAGCATCCTGGCCGGCGTGGTGGCCCTGGCCAGCCTCGGGGTGATGAGCATGATGAATGCGGCCATGCTGGGGGCGGCGATGGTGCTGCTGACCGGCTGCTGCTCTGTGGGGGCCGCCAAGCGCGGGCTGGATACCCAGGTGCTGCTGACCATCGCCGCCTCCTTCGGCCTGGGCGCGGCGCTGGAGAGCTCCGGGGCCGCGGCGGCTCTTGCCGGAGGGGCCCTGGCGCTGGCGGATGGCAACCCGCTGCTGCTGCTGGTCGGGACCTACCTGCTGGTGGCGCTGCTGACCGAGCTGGTCACCAACAACGCCGCCGCGGTGATCACCTTCCCGGTGGTGATGGCCAGCGCCGAGAGCCTGGGGGTGAACCCGATGCCCTTCGTGGTGGCGGTGATGTTCGCCGCCTCGGCGAGCTTCCTCACGCCTATCGGCTACCAGACCAACCTGATGGTGCACGGGCCCGGAGGCTACCGCTTCGGCGACTTCCTGCGGGTGGGCGGGCTGCTCAACCTGATCACCGCCGCGGTGGCCCTGACGCTGATTCCGCTTATCTGGCCCTTCTGACGGACCTGGCGTCTCGCCGCCGCCATGGCTTTGCGGTAGGGTGTCGGGTCTGATTTCCCCGACCAATGGAAGCCCTCCCCATGAGCCAACCCGGTGAGCTGATCATCGAGCCGAAGGGCGGCAAGCCCGCCGACGCCTGCGTGTTCATCCTGCATGGCCTGGGGGCCGACGGCAGCGACTTCGAACCCCTGGTGCCGGCGCTTTCGCTGCCCGCCGA
>DATGNS010000043.1:0-3414 GCA_035306625.1 Pseudomonas sp.
GGATGGCGATGTTGTTGACGATGTGCAGCAGCGCCACGGCGATGATGAAGCTGGCGTAGAACCAGTTCGCCACGTAGATGTGCTTGACCCGGCGCTTGGCGATGGTGCCGATGAACAGCACCGCGTACGCCACCCAGACCACGGCGATCAGGATGTCGATCGGCCAGATCAGCTCGGCGTACTCTTTGCCCTGGGTCAGGCCCAGCGGCAGGGTCACGGCGGCCAGCACGATGACCAGCTGCCAGCCCCAGAACACGAAGGCCGCCAGGCCGTCCGAGAGCAGGCGCACGTGGCAGGTGCGCTGCACCACGTGCAGGCTGGTGGCCATCAGCGCGCTGCCGCCGAAGGCGAAGATGACCGCGTTGGTGTGCAGCGGGCGCAGGCGGCCGTAGCTGAGCCACGGAATGCCCTCGAAAAGCGTCGGCCAGTAGAGCTGGGCGGCGATCACCACCCCCACCAGCATGCCGACGATGCCCCAGACCACCGTGGCCACGGCGAACTGGAGCACGACCTTGTCGTTGTAATAGCCCCGGGTTGCGGAATCGGCCGGGCCCGCGGAGGGGTCGATGGCCGCTGCGGTACTTGTGTCTGCCATGGCTTGGGGAGTCTCGGGAGCGGGCGGTATTGTTGCGGCTGAGGGGCGTCGCCGGCTTGATCTGGATCAAGTCGCCGGAGCCTGATTTCTGCAAGCGGCGGGTTCCCCGCGCGTCCCGCGCATCACCCGGATGTCCGTGGGCGTCACCGCGTGTAAAATCGGCGTCCATTGTAGGCCGTCCCCCCGCAAAATGCAGGCTGGGCGGGCCTCCGGGTCGTTAGCTCAGTTGGTAGAGCATCGGACTTTTAATCCGCTGGTCGCTGGTTCGAATCCAGCACGACCCACCATTTCCGGACTTCCTGCGGGGGGGGAGTCATCTGCCCGCCGGCGGTCCGCCGCCGGGCCAGGCTGCGACCAAAGTCTAAGGCCGGTTTCCCCCACGACGAACGGTGATCGGCGCTCCGGTAGAGCGGAGCTTGCTCCGCTGCCGCGCCGCTTCCCACAGCCGGCCAATGCTGGCTCTACAGCGTCAGGTGATCCCGCCCGCTTCTGTTGTCACCGGCAGGCCGACGCGGTCGCCGGCAATGGCCGCATTGCGGCTCGCGGCCCGTGGCGGCAAGCTGGGTGCACGATGAAACTGGAAACAGCTCAACGAACCGGCACGATCAGGCTCGCCGTGGTCGAGGACGATCCCGAATACCGGGATGCGATCCTCGTGCCGGTGCTGTCGCGGGCGGGATTCGAGGTGGTGGGCATGGGCAGCGCGCTCGAACTCTATCGGGCGATGCTGGCCGAGCCCTACGACCTGGTGCTGCTGGACGTCGGCCTGCCGGACGACGATGGCTTTGCCATCGCCGGCCACCTGCGTGGCCTTTCGCCCTCGATCGGGATCGTGATGCTCACCGGGCGAAGCTCGGGCGCCGATCGGATGCGCGGGCTGGAGGCGGGAGTCGACGCCTACATTGCAAAGCCGGCGGACATGCAGGAGGTGGTGGCCACCCTGCGCAACCTGGCCATCCGGATCTCCGCGGAGGCCGACAGCGCGGCACAGGCCGCGGACACGCGGGAGCCTGGTCCCACAGCGACGGGCGCCAGCGGCTGGGGGCTGGACGAGGGGGGATGGAGGATCCGCGGCCCGGATGGGGATGACGTAGTGCTGAGCCTGGCGGAAAGGCGGATCATGGAGACGCTGGCCGCCACCCCGGGAGTGCCGGTGTCCCGGGACGCACTGATCGGCCGCCTGGTGGAAAACATCCACGATTTCGATCCCCACCGGCTGGAAATGCTGGTCTACCGGCTGCGCCGGAAGTGCCGCAAGCAGCTTGGGTTGGACCTGCCGCTCAAGGCGGTGCGCGGAGTTGGCTACATGCTGGCCTGGTAGGCCGGCGAGCGCGCTTCGGGCCGGTCGCCTTCACCGGCCAGCGGCAGCTCGATGGTGACCAGGGTGCCCGTGCCCTCCGCGCTTTCCACGTGCACCAGGCCGTCGAAGGCGGTCACCTGGTTGTGCACGATCGCCAATCCCAGCCCGGTGCCCTGGCCGGCCGGCTTGGTGGTGAAGAACGGTTCGAACATCCGCGCCTGCACTTCGACGGGAATGCCCGGCCCCCCGTCGCGCATCCAGATGCGCACGCGGTCCGGGCCGGTGCCGGTCTCCAGCCCCAGCTCCACCCGCCCGCCCCCGGGCATGGCCTGGGCTGCGTTGGTTGCCAGGTTGAGCAGGACCAGGCCGAACTGGACGCGGTCGAACACGACGGGTGACGGTCCCGCCGCCCGCCGCACCTCCAGTGCGATGCGTGGCCCCAGCGCCTGGCGCAGCATCGGCAGCACTTCGTCCAGCGCTTCGCCCGCATCGAAACGCTGGGCCCGGGTGGCGTCGTAGCGGCTGAACGTGAGCAGCCCGTGGGTGAGGGCGCTGGCCCGGCGCGCGGCAGATTCCATGCCGTCCACGGCCTGGCGCAGTTCGTCCTCCACCTCGGCCGTCTTCGCCCGTTCGGCGTAGCCAAGGATCAGGCTCAGCACGTGGTTGAAGTCGTGGGCGATGCCGCTGGCCATGTGGCCGACGGTTTCGATCTTCTGCGCGTGCAGGAGCTGGTCCTGCGCCTGCTCGCGGGCCACGATCTCCGCTTCGAGGCGTTGATTGGCCACCTCCAGCTTGCGCCCGCGTTCATTCGCCTCGTTGAGGCTTTCGCGCAGCGAGCGCGTGGTGCGGTCCACCACCACCGCGATCACCAGGAACATGACCGAACGGATCACCGCATCGCCCAGCAGGTGCGGGAGCGCTTCGCCCAGCATCCGTGCCTCGCTGATGGCACCCACCGCCAGCGCCGCCGCCAGCACCGCGTACATGGCCCACAGCGCCCGGCGCCCGATCATCATCCCGGCCACGAACAGCCACATCACCTGCAGCGGCAGTTCGAACACGTGCGGGCTCATGCCCTTGAGGGCGTAGGTCACCAGCAGCACCGCGGCCACCAGCACCAGCAACTGGCGGATCGCCCACTGCAGGCGGCCTCGCCGCACCAGCATGAAAGAGAACAATGCGACCGCCGACAGCAGCAGGCCCGTCGCCAGGCTCAGGGTCTCGCCCGGCCGCCAGGCGAGGCCGGTGCCCAGGATCCGGTACAGCCACAGCAGCGGAATTGGAACGGCGATAAGCAGCAGCACGATCTGCAGCATCGGCGCGTTGCGGCGATCGACCAGATCGGCAAGCGGCACGTCCTGCAGCCAGCGGCGGGTGCGATGCATCGGGCCTGGGGCGTTGTTCATGCGGACCAAATGGCGAATGGCAGGCCAGTGTGCAGCAGCGGCCGGGCTGGATGAATCCCCGGTTTCTCACCAGGGGTGAAGTTTCGGCGAGATTCGGTGGATGTGATGCGCCC
>DATGNS010000044.1:0-18363 GCA_035306625.1 Pseudomonas sp.
CGTAGGGCGGTCGGCGTCTTTCCGGCCGCCGAGTGCGGTGTGCACCGAGGCCGCGCCCGGTGGCCAACGCGAGGCGTTGACCACCCTACGATCGACTCCGTGCCTGTGCCTGGTGTAGGGCGGTCGGCGTCTTTCCGGCCGCCGAGTGCGGTGTGGTGTGCACCGAGGCCCCGCCTGGTGGCCAACGCGAGGCGTTGACCACCCTACGATCGACTCCGCGCCTGTGTGCCTGGCGTAGGGCGGTCGGCGTCTTTCCGGCCGCCGAGTGCGGTGTGCACCGAGGCCGCGCCCGGTGGCCAACGCGAGGCGTTGACCACCCTACGATCGACTCCGTGCCTGTGCCTGGCGTAGGGCGATCGGTGTTGTTGCTGGCCGCCGTTGCGGTGCCGGCGGGATCAGCGGTCCGGCAGGGGAATGTTGACTTCGAGGATCGAGTAGTTGTCGTGATCCTCCAGGCTCACCTGGACCTTGTCGTCGCTGATGTTCACGTACTTGCGCACCACCGCGATCAGTTCCTTGTGCAGGGCCGGCAGATAGTCTGGCTGCACGCGCTGGACCCGTTCGTGGGCAACGATGATCTGCAGACGCTCCTTGGCGATGGAGGCGGTCTGTTTTCTGTCGCGGTCGCGCAGAAGGTCAAAGAAGCTCATCATCGGCCTCCGAACAGGCGTTGCAGGAATCCCTTCTTCTGCGCGTCGATGAAGCGCTGCGGCACTTCCTTGCCCAGCAGGCGGTCCACCGCGTCGCTGTACGCCTGGCCGGCGTCGCTCTGCTCGTCGAGGATCACCGGCACACCCTGGTTGGAGGCCTTGAGCACCGACTGGGATTCGGGGATCACCCCCAGCAGGCGAATGGCGAGGATTTCCTCGACGTCGTCGACGCCCAGCATCTCGCCCTTGTCCACGCGGTTCGGGTCGTAGCGGGTCAGCAGCAGGTGTTCCTTGATGGGCTCCTCGCCGCGCTCGGCGCGCCGGGACTTGCTGGACAGCAGGCCCAGCATGCGGTCGGAGTCGCGTACCGAGGAGACCTCGGGGTTGGTGACCACGATCGCCTCGTCGGCAAAGTACATGGCCAGGTGGGCGCCGCGCTCGATGCCGGCCGGGGAGTCGCAGATGATGTATTCGAAGTTGCTGGACAGCTCGTCCAGCACCCGTCCGACGCCCTCCTGGGTCAGCGCTTCCTTGTCGCGGGTCTGGCTGGCCGCCAGCACATAGAGGTTGTCGAGGCGCTTGTCCTTGATCAGCGCCTGATGCAGCGTGGCGTCGCCGTTGATGACGTTCACGAAGTCGTATACGACCCGGCGTTCGCAGCCCATCACCAGATCCAGGTTACGCAGGCCAATGTCGAAGTCGACGATGACTGTCTTGTGCCCTCGCAGGGCGAGTCCGGTGCCCAGAGCGGCGCTGGTAGTGGTTTTACCTACGCCTCCCTTGCCTGAAGTAATAACGAGGATCTTGGCCAAGGTAAATCACCCCTGAATGAGTAAGACGGGCGACAGGAAGGCTCTTGTGTGGCAAGTCTTCCGGCGGTGCTTAAAAGTCGCCAAGTATCTTTCAAAGTCGATTGATGTTCAATAAATCACCCGTCAGGCTGATATGTACTCCCTGACCCCAATGCGGACTTCGTCGCAAATCTTCGGCAACCTTGTAACGGCCCGCGATGGATACCAGTTCGGCATGCAATTCCTGACAGAAGATACGCGCCTTGCCGTCACCCTTGATTCCCGCCAGCGCTCGACCCCGCAGGGGTCCGTAAACATGGATATTGCCGTCGGAAAGAAGTTCCGCCCCGGCACTCACCGGGCCGATGACGATCAGATCGCAGCCCTGGGCATACACCTGCTGCCCGCCGCGCACCGGGCGATGGATGACCTTGCTGGGACGCCCCGCCTCCTGGCGTGGCTCGCTGGGCTCCAGGGCGCGGCCACTGGCGCTGCTGGTGGGAATCACCGGCAGGTCGAGCTGGGTGGCCAGGGAGGCGTCGCCCTGGCGATCGGTGCGTATCGCGAGGGTCTGCAGGCCATGCTGGCGGCAGAGCTCGACCAGCTTGCGCAGGTCGACGTTGACGGAGGCGTCCTTGAGCTTGTCCAGCGCGAGGATCAGGGGCGTGTTGTCGAAGAACCTGGGGGCCTGGGCTACCTTTTCCGCCAGCTGGCGCTCCAGGCCGGCAAGGTCATAGCGGGCCAGCTCCAACAGGGTGATGGCCAGCATGCTGCCCTTGAGTTGGAATATCGTGTCCTGCTCCTGACTCATCATTTGCCCGCTTCTTTCAGATGACGGGACTTATAGCGGGAATCAAGAGCAATTTCCAAGAGAAGATAGACAAACTCGACAGCCGGATTTCTGGCGTCAATGAAACTTGCTTAAAACAGGCGCGCGCCGGCGATTATGACAATCAGCAGGCCGATAATCAGATTGATGCCAACCAGTCGCCGAATTCGGCCAAGTGCTATTGCGCCAGTGGGCCAATCTTCGCTGGTCACCGCCCGCCGCAGTTGTGGCAGTTGCAGCAGGGCAATGCGCAGGAACAGGGCCAGCATGGCGAGATAAAGCCCGAACATGGCATGCACATAGCCGGGCGCGGTATCGAAGCTGGCAAAGCGCAGATGCAGCAGGGCGAAACCGCTGACCGGCAGCACCAGCACGGCCGCCCACACCCAGCGGAAGAAGCGCGCGAACACGTCGACCCACAGGCGCAGGCGTTCCGCGGGCTGGAGGATGCCGGCGGCGGCCGGGCGCAGCACCATCCAGGCGAAGAACATGCCGCCGACCCAGAGCAGGGCGGCCAGCAGGTGCAGCACGTAGAGCAGCGTGTAGGTGGGCATCGGTCATTCTCCGCTGGCGCAACGATTGGGGGCGGTTATCATAGCCACCCCGAAAACCACTGAAAATATATACAGCCGCCTCATGCTCAGCAGCGAACTCAAGTCCCAGATCCAGGGTGCCTACTCCCGTTTCCTTGAGAGCAAGGGACTCAAGCCCCGTTACGGGCAGCGGCTGATGATCGCCGAGGTGGCCAAGGCGCTGGGAGCCATCGCCACCGACGAGGAGGGTCGCCGCGACGGCGAGCCGGCCGTGGTGGCCATCGAGGCCGGCACCGGGACCGGCAAGACGGTGGCCTACAGCATTGCCGCCATTCCCGCCGCCCGGGCCGCCGGCAAGCGCCTGGTGATCGCCACGGCGACCGTCGCCCTGCAGGAGCAGATCGTCCACAAGGACCTGCCGGACCTGATGCGCAACAGCGGGCTGAACTTCAGTTTCGCCCTGGCCAAGGGGCGCGGCCGCTACCTGTGCCTGTCCCGTCTCGACCTGCTGATGCAGGAAGGCCAGGCGCAGAGCGCCACGGCCCAGCTGTTCGAGGAGGAGGGCTTTCGCCTGGACGTCGACGAGGCCAGCCAGAAGCTTCACGCCCAGATGGTCGAGAAGCTGGCCGGCAACCGCTGGGACGGGGACCGGGACAGCTGGCCCCAGGAGCTGGATGACGCCGTCTGGTCGCAGCTGACCACCGATCACAGCCAGTGCACCGGTCGGCATTGCCCGAACTTCCAGCAGTGCAGTTTCTATCGGGCCCGCGAGGGCATGACCAAGGTGGACGTGATCGTCACCAACCACGACATGGTGCTGGCCGACCTGGCGCTGGGCGGCGGTGCCGTGCTGCCCGACCCGCGGGAAACCATCTATGTGTTCGACGAGGGGCATCACCTCCCGGACAAGGCCATCGGCCATTTCGCCCACTTCAGCCGCCTGCGCTCCACCGCCGACTGGCTCGGCCAGATCGACAAGAACCTCACCAAACTGCTGGCGCAGAATCCCCTGCCCGGCGAGCTGGGACGCCTGATCGAGGGCGTGCCCGAGGTGGCGCGGGAGCTGCGCGCTCAGCAGCAGTTCATGTTCGCCGCCTGTGAGCAGGTGGCGGACTTTCGCACCGGCGAGGACATGGAGGGTCGCGAGCGTCCCCGGCACCGCTTCGAGGGCGGGGTGGTTCCCGAGCATCTGCGGGAGCTGGGCATCGAGCTGAAGAAGGGCTTTGCGCGCCTGACGGATGTCTTCACCCGGCTGGCCGAGCTGCTCAAGGAGGCCATGGACGGTGACGCCGGCGTCGGACTGGCCAGCCACCAGGCGGAAGAGTGGTATCCGCTGTTCGGCAGCCTGCTCACCCGCGCCCAGGCCAACTGGGAGCTGTGGACCGCCTTCACCAGCGAGGACCCGGAGGACAGCCCGCCCATGGCGCGCTGGCTGACCCTGGCCGAAAGCGGTCACCTGCATGACATCGAGGTCAACGCCAGCCCGATCCTGGCCGCCGATACGTTGCGCCGCAACCTGTGGAACGTGGCCCATGGCGCCCTGGTGACTTCGGCCACCCTGACCGCCCTGAACAGCTTCGATCGCTTCCGCATGCGCGCCGGCCTGCCGCGTTCGGCGGTCACCCTGGTGGTGCCCAGCCCGTTCCGCCACGCCGAGGCCGGCGTGCTGCGGGTGCCCGACCTGAAGGCCGACCCGCGCGACAGCGCAGCCCACACGGCCGCCATCGTGCGCGAGCTGCCCGGGCTGCTGGAGGGCGCCCGGGGCGCGCTGGTGCTGTTTTCCTCGCGCAAGCAGATGCAGGACGTGTTCGATGGGGTCGACCGCGACTGGCGCAAGCGAGTGCTGATCCAGGGCAACCTGTCCAAGCAGGAGACCCTCAACCGGCACAAGGCGCGGGTCGATGACGGCGAGCCCAGCGTTTTGTTCGGCCTGGCCAGCTTCGCCGAGGGCGTCGATCTGCCGGGTGCCTACTGCGAGCACGTGGTGATCGCCAAGATCCCCTTTGCCGTACCGGATGATCCGGTGGAGGCCGCCCTGGCCGAATGGATCGAAGCGCGCGGTGGCAATCCCTTCATGGAGATCGCGGTGCCCGATGCCGCCCTCAAGCTGGTGCAGGCCTGTGGACGGTTGTTGCGCAACGAGCAGGACAGGGGCGTCATCAGCCTGCTCGACCGCCGCGTGGTCACGCAGCGATACGGCAAGGCAATCCTCAACGCATTGCCGCCGTTTCGCCGTGAAATCGCCTGAGATCGCTCCTGTTGGCGCGCATTCTTCCTGCTGAAGCACCCTTCGGCTCGCAGAGGCTGTTCAAATTCTGCGCAGCGTGCTAAAACCCAACGGCAATGTTGGTCTAGCCGCTTGAAAAAGAAGGGAAAATCATGACCAAGTCGGAGTTGATCGAACGTATTGCCACGCAGCAGGGCCAGTTGTCGTCGAAGGATGTCGAACTGGCCATCAAGAGCATGCTGGAGCAGATGTCCGAGGCACTGGCCACCGGCGAGCGGATCGAGATCCGCGGCTTCGGCAGCTTTTCCCTCCACTACCGCGAGCCGCGCATCGGCCGCAACCCCAAGACCGGCCAGGCGGTCGCCCTCGACGGCAAGTACGTTCCCCACTTCAAGCCCGGCAAGGAACTGCGTGATCGGGTGAATGAGGAAGTGGATGTCGAATAGATAGCCAACCCGCCTGGCCCGGCTATGTCGAAGACGCAGTGTCTTTGGCGTGGCCACGGAATCTGTGGCAGCATTCGCATTTTCGGCTGTAACGAGGCGATCATGCAGGCACAAGGGGTTGGGAATCAGTGGATGCGGGACGACGAGATCGATCTGCTGGAGCTGCTGCGTACGCTGTGGGCGCAGCGGGTTGCGATTGTCCTGATTACCACCGTCGTATTCCTGTGCTTCACGGCCTATGCCTTCCTGGCCAAGCCGGTCTACCAGGCAACTGCTACCGTTCTGCCCCCGCAGATTTCCGATATTGCCGGGTACAACGTTGGACGTGGGCAGGTGGCCGGGTTCCAGCCGTACACGGTCAATGACGTTTATCAGGTCTTCGTTCGCAGCCTCACCTCTGATGCCGTCCGTACCGAGTTCTTTGAAAAGGTCGTGTTGCCAGCCAATGACTCGGTCAACAGCGCTGAGCTGTGGAAGAAATTCAATGATCGACTGCAGGTCAAGGACCTCAGGTCGGGCAAATGGCGGGTAACGCTGGAGCATGAAGATCCGGCAGCGTCTGCGGAATGGCTTAATGGTTTCGTGTCGATGGTGGGCGAAATGGCGAAAGCCACCATTCAGGCGGATGCTGCCGGGGAATTGCTGGTCCATATTCAAGGCCTGGAGCATCGGCTGGAAGCCCTGCGCGAGACAGCGGCGCGGCGCCGCGAGGATCGTGTGGCACTGCTTGAAGAGGCGCTCGCGGTGGCCGAGTCCGCTGGGCTGGAGGAGATGCAGGCCACCATGTGGCAGGCCTTTACCGGCTCCGATTCCTTTACGGCAAGCAATGTCCCGCTTTATCTCCTGGGGGCGAAATCGATTCGAGCCGAGCTGGATGTGCTCCGCAAGCGTCAATCGGATGATCCTTTCATTCCCGAACTGCGTTCGTTGCAGGAACATCTGTTGTTCCTCAAGGGCATTGACATCGAACCGGACAACGTCTCGGTGTTTTCCCTCGACAGCCCCGCTCTGGTTCCGGAAACACCCGTCAGGCCGAAGAAGCCGTTGATCATGGGCATAGGCCTGGTCCTGGGCGGCATGTTTGGGGTCTTCTTCGCGCTCGCCAGGAACCTGTACTTCCAGCGTTCCTCCAGGGACGCTGCCACATCGAGCAAGTAATCTCCTCTTCCCTGCCGCACAGGTTGTACTGCAAGAGCATTCGTCCATAAGGGGGGCAGGAATCGCGAGACGGGCTAGCCCATTTTGCGATCCTGCCCGCACCTTGGGCAGCTTCTGCTGCAGACCGCCGATGTTCCGCTAATCTTGCTGTCTTGGCTCGATACCGGCCTCGCCGTCAGGCGAAGAGCTGGTGATGGACACTCAGACAGGGAGGGGGCATGCAGGACAATCAGGCGCTGAGAATGGCAGGCCCAGCCATCGATAATGATGTCGATGTCATGGCGCTTATCAGGATGCTCTGGGATCAGAAGGCGCTTGTTTTCTCAACGATGGCAGCGCTTTTCCTTGCTGCGGTCTCCTACGCCTTCCTGGCTACACCTTATTACGAAGCTCGGGTGGGCGTGCTTCCTCCGAATGTCTCCGATATTGCCGGTTATAACCTGGGCAGAACCGAGGCCGCGGGGCTGAAACCTCTCACTGTTCAGGATGTATATAACGTTTTTTTGCGAAGCCTTGATTCCGAATCCTTGAAGCGGAATTTCTTTGAGGAGTTCTACATTCCGGCCGAGGAAGGGCGAGACAAGTTGCCCAGAGATGTCTTGTGGGATCAATTCAATGGCATTCTGTCGATAACCAGCATAAAGGCGAGGCCAGAGTACCGGGAGGTGCGGATCGGCGGTGAAGATCCGCACGTGGCGTCGTCATGGCTGGAGCGCTTTCTTTCCATGGCGGCTGCCAGCGCGGAAGAGGCCATGCGCCTGAACGTGGCCAGTGAAATCGAAACCCAGGTCAAGTCCATCGAGCACCGTATCGGGGTCCTGCGGGACACCGTTCGCCAGCGGCGTGAAGATCGGATCGCGGTGCTCAAGGAGGCGCTCGAGGTGGCGGAGTCGGTTGGCCTGAAGGATCCGCAGGGAACAATGTGGCAGACCTTTTCCACCAGCAATCCATCGGCGGCCTTCGATGGAAGTCCGTTGTATCTGCGGGGAGCCAAGGCCATTCGTGCGGAGCTTGAAGTTCTTTTGCAGCGCAAGTCGGATGATCCTTTCATTCCGGAGCTGCGTCCTCTGCAGGAGCGTTTGCAGTTCCTGAAGGGTATGGAGGTCGGTCATCGGGATGTCAGGGTATTTTCCCAGGACGGGCCCATCCGCATCCCTGACACGCCGATCAAGCCGAAAAAGATGCTCATTCTTGCGCTGGGTCTGGTCCTGGGGGGCATGGTGGGGATCTTCGTCGCCCTGGTGCGTGGCTTCTGGCGAGGTGGCGCGGCTTTCTGAGCATTCGCGGGTGGTGCCTCGCTGGAGCCCATGGCATCCGGCCTGTTAACATCCCGCCCTTCGATTTGTTCTCCCATCGAGAGTCGCCATGACCACCGTTCGTACCCGTATTGCGCCGTCGCCTACCGGTGATCCGCACGTCGGCACTGCCTACATCGCCCTGTTCAATCTCTGCTTCGCCCGTCAGCACGGTGGCCAGTTCATCCTGCGCATCGAGGACACCGACCAGGTGCGCTCCACCCGGGAGTCCGAGCAGCAGATCTTCGACGCGCTGCGCTGGCTGGGCATCGAGTGGGACGAGGGTCCGGACGTGGGCGGGCCCCATGGTCCGTACCGGCAGAGCGAGCGGGGAGCCATCTACAAGAAGTACTCGGACGAGCTGGTCGCCAAGGGCCACGCGTTCCCGTGCTTCTGCTCCGCCGAGCGTCTGGACGCCCTGCGCGCCGAGCAGATGGCCAACAAGGAAACCCCGCGCTACGACGGCCACTGCATGCACATCGCCCCGGAAGAGGCGCAGCGTCGCATCGCTGCCGGCGAGCCCCATGTGGTGCGCATGAAGGTGCCCAGCGAGGGCATCTGTGTGGTCAGCGACATGCTGCGTGGCGAGGTGGAGATCCCGTGGGATCGCATCGACATGCAGGTGCTGATGAAGGCCGACGGCCTGCCCACCTACTTCCTGGCCAACGTGGTGGATGACCATCTGATGGGTATCACCCACGTGCTGCGTGGCGAGGAATGGCTGCCGTCCGCGCCCAAGCTGCTCAAGCTCTACGAGTATTTCGGCTGGGAAGCGCCGGTGAACTGCTACATGCCGCTGCTGCGCAACCCCGACAAGAGCAAGCTTTCCAAGCGCAAGAACCCCACCTCGATCACCTTCTACCAGCGCATGGGCTTCCTGCCCCAGGCGATGCTCAACTACCTGGGCCGCATGGGCTGGTCCATGCCGGACGAGCGGGAGAAGTTCACCCTCGACGAGATGATCGCCAACTTCGACATCACCCGCGTGTCCCTGGGTGGCCCGATCTTCGACCTGGAGAAGCTGTCCTGGCTGAACGGGCAATGGCTGCGCGAGCTGCCGGTGGAGAAGTTCGCCGAGGAAGTGCAGAAGTGGGCCTTCAATCCGGATTATCTGATGAAGATCGCGCCCCACGTGCAGGGTCGCGTGGAAACCTTCAGCCAGATCGCGCCGCTGGCCGCGTTCTTCTTCATGGGTGGCGTCAATCCGGATGCCAGCCTGTTCGAGCACAAGAAGCTGTCACCGGAGCAGGTGCGCCAGGTGCTGCAGCTGATCCTCTGGAAGCTGGAAGCCCTGCGCCAGTGGAACAAGGACAACATCACCGGCATCATCCAGAAGGTTGCCGAACACCTCGGCCTCAAGCTGCGTGATGTGATGCCACTGATCTTCCCGGCCATTACCGGCCAGGCCAGTTCGGTCTCGGTGCTCGACGCCATGGAGATCCTCGGTCCCGACCTGTCCCGCTTCCGTCTGCGCCAGGCCATCGAGCTGCTCGGTGGCGTGTCGAAGAAGGAAACCAAGGAATGGGAGAAGCTGCTGGCGATCATTGCCTGAGCATCGGGTTTGAGCTAATGAGGCCGGCATCTTGCCGGCCTTTTCATGTGAACGCAGTACGGAGTCCCTTCGCATGTTCGAAATCCAGCCCATGAGCCCGGAACGCTACCGCCAGCAGACCCGGACCATCGCCCTGGCCATCATCGCCCTGTTCGTGCTGCTGGCCCTGACCGCGGCCACGTTGTCGGTGAAGCTGTTCGGCGAGCCGGGCGGCGACAACTTCCGCTGGAACCTGCTGGGTGTGCTGAGCGGGCTGGCGCTCACCGTGGCGATCGTGCGTCTGAAGTTCTGGTCCACCCCCTGGATGGCGCCGGCGGTGTACGGCTGGCGCCTCAAGCGCAGCCTGATGCGCATCACCAACCAGATGCACCAGGTCAGGGCGGGGGTCGAGGCCGGCGATCCGACGGCCATGAAGCTGCTGCGCTTCTATCACCTGGGCATGACGCAGATGCTGCAGCTGGATGGCAACCTGGCCGAGCTCAGCCAGATGGTCCGCGAGATCGACGCGCACCGGGAGGCCATGGAGGCCCAGGGGCTGGATATCGAGCAGAACCGACTGGATCTGGCCTGGCTGGAAGACGTGAAACAGTGGGGTGGCAAGGCGCGCTGACGGTCAACGCCGCTGGCCATCGGCAGGTTAGGGCACCGAACCTCTACAACCGCTCCAGCACGCCGCCCTTGTCCAGCCGGTAGCGGACGAAATCCTCGGCCAGGAACAGCCGCCCCCGATAGACGCCGGCCGCCTCCGCGCGAAGCGCCTCGATGGAGGATGCGCCCCGCGTTCCTTCAGCCTGGTAGCGGGCGCTGAAGTGGGTCAGCACCAGGTTGGGCAGCCCGACCTGGTGGGCAAAGCCGCCCACCGCGGCGGCCGTGCTGTGGCCGAAGCTGCTGCGGTCATCATCCAGATCGGCCTGGCTGAAGGTGGCCTCGTGCACCAGCACCTGGGCGTTCCTGCAGGCGTCGGTCAGCAGCTCGGGTGAGTCGTTGTCGCCGCCGACCACGATGACTCGCGGCGGCCGGCCCGGCACCAGGTAGTCCTCGCTGCGCAGCAGGCGTCCCTCGTGCTCCACATCGAATCCCCTGGCCAGTTGGCCCCACAGCGGGCCACGCGGGATCGCGTCCCGCTCCAGGCGCTCGATGTCCAGCCGGGTATCCGGGCGCGCCTCCTCGAAGCGGTAGGCAAAGCTCGGACAGCGATGCGAGAGGGCGATGGCTCGCACCCGCATCCGCGGGGTGCGCCATTCCTCCAGCTGTTCCACCGCCTGGAAATCCAGTTGATAGGGCAGGTACGTCTGGCTCATCGCCAGGGTGGCATGCACCCAGGCCTCGATGCCCTGCGGGGCGATCAGTGTCAGCGGTGCCCGGCGCCCTTGCAGCGCGGCGCTGGCCAGCAGGCCGGGCAGCCCGAAGCAGTGGTCGCCATGCACATGGGTGATGAAGATGGCGCGCAGCGCGGAGAGGGACAGGGGCGTGCGCAGGATCTGATGCTGGGTGCCCTCGCCGCAGTCGATCAGGTACCAGCCCTTGCCCTGGTCCTCCAGCAGCCCGAGGCCGCTCACGTTGCGGGCGCGGGTGGGGGTGCCGGAGGAGGTGCCGAGAAACAGCAGTTCCATGGGTTCAGGTCAGCGAGCGAGGTGCCCGGCCGGATGGATGGTGCGCATGCCGTACTCCTGGCAGGGAATGGAAAGGCGTGATTAACGCAAAAAATGCCCGGGCTTGGCCAGCGAGCCTGCTTGCCCGGCGTGCCGGGTCGCGTACAAGCCGGTAAGCTTTCGTCCGATTCCCATCATTGCTCAGGAGAGAACCGATGAGCCTGCACGGCGATTACGATTCCCAGAACATCTTCGCCAAGATCATTCGTGGCGAGGCGCCCTGCTACAAGGTCTACGAGGACGAGGATGTGCTGGCGTTCCTCGACCTGTTCCCCCAGTCCCACGGCCACACCCTGGTGGTGCCCAAGAAGGCGACCGCCCGCAATCTCCTGGACATCGATGCGGACAACCTGTGCAAGGTGGCGGTAGCGACCCAGAAGGTGGCGCGCGCAGTGGCCGAGGAGCTGGAGCCGGCCGGCATCCAGATCGCCCAGTTCAATGGCGCGCCGGCCGGGCAGACCGTGTTCCATATCCACTTCCACATCGTGCCCCGTTACGAAGGCGAAGGCCTGGGCGTGCATGCCGCGCGCAAGGCTGACGAGGCGGAACTGAAGGCGCTGCAGGAGCGTCTGGCCAGGCGCCTGGCCGGCTGAGGCTGGCGGCCTCGGCTCGTAGGAGCGGCTTCAGCCGCGATCGGGGCCCGCACCAGGGTTATCGCGGCTGAGCTCCTACGAAATTCGCGCCGGACGCCGCCGCGCGGATCAGGCCTGGCCGGCGCGGCGCAGCAGCTGCTTGCAGCGTTCCGACAGGTGGATCACCCGCAGTTGCTTGCCGGCGCGCGCATAGCGGTCGCGCAGTACCTTGAGCGCCTCGATGGCCGAGTAGTCCACGAAGGACAGACGCTCGCAGTCCAGGGTGACCTGCTGCGGGTCGTTGGCCGGATCGAACAGCTCCAGGAAGCGCGTCGTGGAGGCGAAGAACAGCGTGCCGTGCAGCAGGTAGAGCTTGCTGCCGTCGGTCTGTTCATGACTGGTGGCGTACAGCTCGCGGCCATGCTGCCAGGCGAAGTTCAGCGCGGCGATGACGATGCCGCACAGCACGGCGGTGGCCAGGTCGGTGAACACCGTGATGATGGTCACCGCCACGATCACCAGGGCATCGTTGAGCGGCACGCGGTTGATCACCCGCAGCGAGGCCCAGGCAAAGGTCTGCTGGGCCACCACGAACATCACGCCGACCAGGGCCGCCAGGGGAATCTGCTCGATCAGCGGCGACAGGAACAGCACGTACAGCAGAACCATCACTCCGGCCACCACGCCGGACAGGCGTCCACGGCCGCCGGAGCCCAGGTTGATCATGGTCTGGCCGATCATGGCGCAGCCGCCCATGCCGCCGCACAGGCCTGAGGTGAGGTTCGCCGCGCCCAGCGCCACGCACTCGCGGTTGGTGCGGCCGCGGGTCTGGGTGATCTCGTCGGTGAGGTTGAGGGTCAGCAGGGTTTCCAGCAGGCCCACCAGGGCCATCAGCACGGCATAGGGCGCGATGATGCGCAGGGTGTCCAGGGTCCAGGGAATCTCCGGCAGGGCGATGCGCGGCAGGCCGCCGGCCACCGGCGCCATGTCGCCCAGGGTGTGGGTCGGCAGCGCGAAGAACCAGGTGGCCGCGCCGAGCGTCAGGATGGCGGCCAGCGCGGAGGGAATGGCCTTGGTCAGGCGTGGCAGCAGGTAGACGATCAGCATGGTGGCGGCCACCAGGCCCAGCATCCAGTACAGGCCCGGGCCGGTCATCCACTGGCCATCCACCCTGAAGTGCTCCAGCTGGGCCAGGGCGATCACGATCGCCAGACCGTTCACGAAGCCGAGCATCACGGGATGCGGCACCATGCGGATCAGCTTGCCGAGCCGCAGCACCCCGAACAGCACCATCAGCAGGCCGCTCAGCAGCACCGTCGCCAGCAGGTACTGGGCGCCGTGCTCGATGACCAGGGCGATGATCACCACCGCCATCGAACCGGCCGCGCCGGACACCATCCCCGGACGGCCGCCGAACAGCGCGGTGATAGTGCAGATGATGAAGGCGCCATACAGGCCCATCAGCGGATTGACCTGGGCCACCAGGGCAAAGGCGATGCACTCGGGCACCAGGGCGAACGAAGTGGTGAGTCCGGCCAGGACATCGGCGCGCACGCGGGAGAACTTCATGGGATACCAGACGGTGAAAGCGGGGTGAGCCGGCAGTGCTGCGGCTCGGAGACGGCCCGGAATGGTATAGGAAAGGGCCGCATTTCGCCTAGTTGTGCCGCCATAGGCGCCCGATGAGGTGCCGGCCGATCCCGAGTGCGGTGCGGCCAGGAGAATGGCGTGGGCGGTTGTCTAACCGGAGTTGCCTTTTCGGCTGGTGAACCGTCCCTCGATGCCGTCATGACCGTAACCGCTTCGTTCCGCTTCTACGCCCAGCTCAACGACTTCCTGACGCCGCCGCGTCGAAACCGGACGTTCGCGGCCGACTGTACGCGGGCATCCACCACCAAGCACATGATCGAGGCCCTGGGTGTGCCCCATACGGAAGTGGAGCTGATTCTGGTCAATGGCGAGCCGGCCGGCTTCGAGCGGCTGATCCGGGACGGCGATCGCGTCGTGGCCTATCCGCCCTTCCTGGCCCTGGATATCCGGCCGCTGGGCCGGTCGCGACCGCAGGAATTTCGCTTCGTCGCCGACGTGCACCTGGGCGGGCTGGCCCGTCTGCTGCGCATGGCCGGCTTCGACATCCTGTATCACCACGCCCTGACGGATGCCGAGATCGCCGAGCTGGCGGACCGGCAGGGTCGCGTCGTGCTTACCCGGGACCGTGAGCTGCTCAAGCGTCGGGCCGTCCGACACGGCTGCTATGTCCGCGCCCTCAAGCCGCCGGCCCAGCTGCGCGAGGTATGCGCACGGCTGGATCTGGCGGGCCATCTGCGGCCGTTCAGCCTCTGTCTGGCGTGCAACCGGCCGTTGCGGCCGGTGGAGCGGCAGACGGTGGAGGCCCGTCTGCCGCCGGGTGTGCTGCGTTGCTGCGACGCCTTCTGGACCTGCGAGGCGTGCCAGCGGGTGTACTGGAAGGGTTCGCACTGGCGCAACATGCGCGCCCTGCTGGAACCCGTGCTCAGCGCAGCAGCGGGGAGATGCCGTCCAGATAGGCCTGGCCCTGGCGCTTGACCGTCGCCGGGTCGTTGGTTTCCGAGGCGATGTGCATGGCCTCCAGGGCTTCCGCGATGTCGGCCAGGTCGGTCTTGATGCGCTTGAGGGCGTTTTCCAGCGTGTAGCTGAGCAGGTGCGCCTCGTCCATGCGCTGCGGCGTCATCGGCTGCTCCAGCAGTTGCGCCAGCTTGGCGTTGTGGCTGTTGAGGTTGGCAACCGCTTCCGCCAGGGTGTGGGCGGGCAGGCCCTTGGCGTGCTTGATGCGTTCGTCGGCCAGGGCGCCGACGGACAGGCAGGCAGCGAGGGTGAAGGCAAGGGTGCGGGCAATGGCGTGCATGGTGAAGCCTCGGATGGGAAAGGTGCGTACACGCTATTCCCATGCAAATGGGAATACATTGCATTTGATCAAGAAAAGTGGATTTTTGGAGAGACTTCGGTTGAGCAGGCCAGACCGCGGCCGAGGGCATAGGTAGGGCGGTCGGCGCTTTCCCGGCCGCCGCTGCGGTGTGCACCGAGGCCCGGCCCGGCGGCCAAGGCGAGGCCTTGACCGCCCTACGCCACCATCACCGCGCCCGGGAGTTGGGAGCGGCAATGTTGGCCTGGGTAGGGCGGTCGGCGTTTTTCCGGCCGCCGCTGCGGTGTGCACCGAGGCGCTGTCCACCCTACGGGACGAGGTCGGGTTTGGACGTTGCGGCTTGGCGGGGCGGGTGGGGCGGTCGGCGCTTTTCCGGCCGCCGCTGTGGTGTGTACCGAGGCGCTGTCCGGTGGACAACGCATTGCGTTGTCCACCCTACGGGACATGGAAGTTGCGGTGTTGGCAGAGCGGGCAGGAGGGGCCGGCAGGGTGCCGGCCCTGCCGGTCAGATCACTGCCTTGATGGCCTCGATGACGCGGCCGACGTTGTTGCGGTTGAGGGCTGCCACGCAGATGCGACCGGTGGCGATCGCGTAGATGCCGAACTCGACCTTCAGGCGTTCCACCTGCTCGGCGGACAGGCCCGAGTAGGAGAACATGCCGCGCTGACGGGCCACGAAGCTGAAGTCGCGACCGCTGTCGGCCAGGCCCTGGACCATGGTCTGGCGCATGGCGCGAATGCGCTCGCGCATCTCGGTCAGCTCGCTTTCCCACATGGCCCGCAGCTCGGGGCTGTTCAGCACGCTGCCCACCACGGTGGCGCCGTGGGTCGGCGGGTTGGAGTAGTTGGTGCGGATCACGCGTTTGATCTGCGACAGCACGCGTGCGGCTTCTTCCCGGGAGGCGGTGACGATGGACAGCGCGCTGACGCGCTCGCCGTACAGGGAGAAGGACTTGGAGAAGGAGCTGGACACGAAGAACTGCAGCCCGGACTCGGCGAACAGGCGCACGGCCGCGGCGTCTTCCTCGATGCCGTCACCGAAGCCCTGGTAGGCGATGTCCAGGAAGGGTACGTGTTCGCGCTCGCGCAGCACCTCCAGCACGGCCTTCCAGTCGTCCAGCGTCAGGTCCACGCCGGTCGGGTTGTGGCAGCAGGCGTGCAGGACGATGATCGAGCGGGGCGGCAGGGCCTGCAGGTCGGCCAGCATGCCGGCGCGGTCCACGCCGTGGGTGGCGGCGTCGTAGTAGCGGTAGTTGTGAACCGGGAAGCCGGCGCCTTCGAACAGGGCGCGGTGGTTTTCCCAGCTGGGATCGCTGATGGCCACGGTGGCGTCGGGCAGCAGGCGCTTGAGGAAGTCGGCGCCGGTCTTCAGCGCGCCGGTGCCGCCCAGCGACTGGGCGGTGACCACGCGGCCGTCGGCCAGCAGGGCGGAGTCGGCGCCGAACAGCAGCTTCTGCACGGCGCTGTCGTAGCTGGCCAGGCCCTCGATCGGCAGGTAGCCGCGCGGCGCGCTGGCGGCCAGGCGGGCCTTCTCGGCCTCGGCCACTGCCTTGAGCAGCGGAATGCGCCCATCCTCGTTGTAGTAAACCCCGACACCGAGATTGATCTTGGTGGTGCGGCTATCGGCATTGAACGCTTCGTTGAGGCCCAGGATGGGGTCGCGCGGTGCCATTTCTACTGCGGAGAACAAACTCATGGTGACGGAGCTCGAAGAAGGAGGGGTGGGGGCCATGCAGACGCCCTGAGCCGGAGGCGCTAGGGTGCTGCGCAAACGGGGCGGTATTATGGCCACAATTTTTCCCTGCCGCGATATCCCGCCGGCGCTTTTGCCGCATTGCCGGCGCCGGCTGGCGCGTTGCTCGAGGTGCCCATGTCCGATTCGCTGTTCAAACTGGAGACCCGCTACACGCCTGCCGGCGATCAGCCGGAGGCCATCCGTCAGATGGTCGAGGGGCTCGAGGCCGGGTTGTCCCATCAGACCCTGCTGGGCGTCACCGGTTCGGGCAAGACCTTCAGCATCGCCAACGTGATCGCCCAGGTGCAGCGCCCGACCATGGTGCTGGCGCCCAACAAGACCCTGGCCGCGCAGCTGTATGGCGAGTTCAAGGCGTTCTTCCCGCACAATGCGGTGGAGTATTTCGTCTCCTACTACGACTACTACCAGCCGGAAGCCTATGTGCCGTCCTCCGACACCTACATCGAGAAGGACGCCTCCATCAACGACCATATCGAGCAGATGCGCCTGTCGGCGACCAAGGCGCTGATCCAGCGCCGCGACGCCATCATCGTCACCACCGTGTCCTGCATCTACGGCCTGGGCAGTCCGGAGACCTACCTGAAGATGGTGTTGCACGTGGATCGTGGCGATCGCCTGGACCAGCGCGAGCTGCTGCGCCGGCTGACCGAGCTGCAGTACACCCGCAACGAGATGGACTTCGCCCGCGCCACCTTCCGGGTGCGCGGCGACGTGGTGGACATCTTCCCGGCGGAGTCCGAGCTGGAGGCGGTGCGCATCGAGCTGTTCGACGACGAGGTGGAAAGCATCGCCGCCTTCGACCCGCTGACCGGCGAGGTGATCCGCAAGCTGCCGCGTTTCACCTTCTTCCCCAAGACCCACTACGCCACGCCCCGGGAAACCCTGCTGGAGGCCATCGAGCAGATCAAGGTGGAGCTCAAGGACCGCCTCGACTACCTGCACGGCAAGGGCAAGCTGGTGGAAGCGCAGCGGCTGGAGCAGCGCACCCGCTTCGACCTGGAGATGATGATGGAGCTGGGCTACTGCAACGGCATCGAGAACTACTCGCGCTACCTGTCGGGGCGAGGGCCCGGCGAGCCGCCACCGACCCTGTTCGACTACCTGCCGGCCGACGCGCTGCTGGTCATCGACGAGTCCCACGTCTCGGTGCCCCAGGTGGGCGCCATGTACAAGGGCGACCGCTCGCGCAAGGAAACCCTGGTGGAGTACGGCTTCCGCCTGCCCTCCGCGCTGGACAACCGCCCGCTGCGCTTCGACGAGTGGGAGGCCATCTGCCCGCAGACCATCTTCGTCTCCGCCACGCCGGGTCCCTACGAGGCCGAACATGCAGGGCGGGTGATCGAACAGGTGGTGCGGCCCACCGGTCTGGTGGACCCGGAAGTGGAAGTGCGCCCGGCCACCACCCAGGTGGACGACCTGCTCTCGGAGATCAACAAGCGCGTGGCCCTCGATCAGCGCGTGCTGGTCACCACCCTGACCAAGCGCATGGCCGAGGACCTCACCGATTACCTGGCCGACCACGGCATCAAGGTGCGCTACCTGCACTCGGACATCGACACCGTGGAGCGGGTGGAGATCATCCGTGACCTGCGCACCGGCGCCTTCGACGTGCTGGTGGGCATCAACCTGCTGCGCGAGGGCCTGGACATGCCCGAGGTGTCGCTGGTGGCCATTCTCGACGCCGACAAGGAAGGCTTCCTGCGCTCCGAGCGCTCGCTGATCCAGACCATCGGCCGCGCGGCGCGCAACCTGCACGGTAAGGCGATCCTCTATGCCGACAGCATCACCGGCTCCATGCAGCGTGCCATCGACGAGACCGAGCGCCGCCGCGCCAAGCAGCTGGCCTTCAACGAGGCCCACGGCATCGTGCCCAAGGGCATCCAGAAGGACGTGCGCGACATTCTCGAAGGCGCCGTGGTGCCGGGGGCGCGCAGCGGCAAGCGCAAGGCGCTCAAGGCGGCGGAAGAGAGCGCCGGCTACGACGCCGGTCTGCGCTCGCC
>DATGNS010000045.1:0-4077 GCA_035306625.1 Pseudomonas sp.
CCGCGAACTGCAGGCGCGGCTGGGGGCCGAGCGCTTCCGCGATGACGGCGGGGCGCTGCTCGACGCCATCCGCATCGTCAAGACGCCGGCGGAGCTCGACTGCCTGCGCGAGAGTGCGCGGATCACCGCGGCCGGCCTCGCCGCCGCCGAGGCAGTGATCGCGCCGGGGGTCACCGACAACGACATCGCCGCGGAGGGCAGCCGGGCGCTGCTGGCGGCCGGCAGCGAGTTCATGAGCCTGCAGCCCATCGTCACCAGCGGGCAGCGCATCAGCATCATCCACGTCAACCACAAGCGCCGCGTGATCGAGCGGGGCGATCCGGTGTTCCTGGAGTTCGGCGCGTCCTTCCAGCGCTACACCGCGCCGATGATGCGCACCGCCGTGGCGGGGCGGGCCACGCCGCAGATGCAGGCGCTGCGCGATGTCTGCCGCGAGATGTTCGAGGCGCTGACCGCCGCGATGCGCCCCGGCAACCGCTTTGATGATGCCGCCCGGGCCGCCGAGACAGTGCTGGCTCCCCACGCCGAGCGCGTGTTCTTCTCCGGGGTGTTCGGTTATGCGGTGGGCGCCCAGTTCCCGCCCAGCTGGGTGGAGGGTACCGGCTATATCGCCCGCGGCCAGGCTCGCGAGTTCGCCGAGGACATGGTCTTCCATCTGCCGCTCTGCCTGCGCCGCCCGGGGCAGTGGGGTATCGGCCTGAGTGATACGGTGCGCATCACCGACGGCGGTGCGGTGCCTCTCACCGACAACGACTGGCGGCTCAACGAGCTCACGGGTTGATCTCGGCGGACATCGCCCGCACCCCTGTGTCAGGCTATCCCGGATTGCCATCGATTCCAGCGACAAGGAGCCAACATGAAGGTCGTGACCCTGAAGAGCCCGGGCGGGCTCGATAACCTGCAGTTGAGCGAACAAGAGGCGCCGGGCGAACCCGGGCCCGGCGAGATCCGCGTGCGCCTGCACGCCAGCTCGCTCAACTTCCATGACTACCTGGTGGCGGCAGGCGGCATTCCCACCGCCGACGGGCGCATCCCCATGTCCGACGGTGCCGGGGTGGTCGAGGCCGTGGGGGAGGGCGTCGAGGAGTTCGCGGCGGGCGACGCCGTGGTCTCCACCTTCTTCCCGCCCTGGCTGGAGGGGCCGGCACGGCTGGGCAACTTCGCCACTACACCCGGCGACGGCGTCGATGGCTACGCCCGGGAGCAGGTGGTGGCGAAGGCCACCGCCTTCACTCGCCAGCCGGCGGGGTGGAGCCATGCCGAGTCGGCCACGCTGACCACCGCCGGGCTCACCGCCTGGCGCGCCCTGGTGGTGGACGGGGGGATCAAGGCCGGCGATACGGTGCTGGTGCTGGGCACCGGCGGCGTCTCCATCTTCGCCCTGCAGTTCGCCAGGATGATGGGGGCTCGGGTGATCGCCATTTTTTCCTCCGACGAGAAGCTGGCGCGGCTGCGCGAGTTGGGAGCCGAGCACACCATCAACTACCGCGAGGACCCGGAGTGGGGCCGTACGGTCCGGGAGCTGACCGGCGGTGAGGGGGTCGACCAGGTGGTCGAGGTGGGTGGCCCGGGCACCCTGCCGCAGTCTATCGAGGCGGTGCGCATCGGCGGCCATATCGCGCTGATCGGCGTGCTGACCGGAGGCGCCGGGGAGGTGCCCACCGCCAAGCTGATGGCCAGGCAGGCCAGCCTGAGGGGGCTGATCGTCGGCAGCCGGCGCCACCAGCTGGAGATGATCCGCGCCATCGAGGTAAGCGGGCTCAAGCCGGTGATCGATCGCGAGTTTCCGCTGGAGGCGATCGCCGACGCCTTCCGCCACCAGGAGGGCGGCCGCCACTTCGGCAAGATCTGCCTGACCTGGTAACCATCCTGCGTCCCTTTGCCTGCTGACGCCCGCCCGGCCCTGCCGCGGCGGGCGTCGTCGTCTCGGCGCCCCGCCCGGGGCGTGCTATGGTCATCTCGATGTTGGCCACCAGGGGAAGGGGCGCCATGGCGCAGGACGAAAAGCGGGAATGCCCGCTGTGGGAAGTGGTGTCCCTCGAGCAGCGAGAGCTGCCCAGGGCGTCCCAGGCCAGCCAGGCGCGGCGCCGCTGGCAGGCCCTGGGGCGCTGGCTGACGCTGGGCAGCGAGGCCGGGGAGGAGCCGGCGCGGGATGAGGCGCAGCTCCAGCGGCTGCCACGGGTGCGCCTGGCCAACCTGGCGCCGCCCATCGACTGGCAGCCGGGTGCCCGGGCGCTGGCCCACCATCTGGCCGAGGCCGGCGACTCGGCGGGGCCCGTCACCCTGCTGGTCGGCGCCCCCGCGGACGGCCATGCCGAGCTGGTGGAGGCCTGGGCGCGCCTGAAGGGTGCACGCTTGTTACCCGAGCCGGCGGCAGGAGCGTTGCTGGACGGCGAACCGCCCTGGGCGCCGGAGCCCTCGGCACACGGCTGGGTGATACCGCGCCTGGAGCGGGGGTTCCTGCGTCAGGCGACGGCGCTCTCCGGGCTGCGCAACTTCCTCGAGGCCGCGCTCACCGGGCGCCTGGGGCGCGGAGTGATCGGCTGTGACAGCTGGACCTGGACCTACCTGCAGCATGCCCTGGCGCTGCCCGAATCCGCAGCGGTGACCCTGCAGGCCTTCGACGGTGCGCGGCTGACCCGCTACCTGGCTGCCACCACCCGGGCCGCGGCGGCGGGTACGGCAGGCGAGCCGCCGGCGATTCTCGCCGTGGGCAGCGGCGAGCCGGTGCTGGCTGATGATGATGAGGCCTCCACCAGCCGCGAGCTTCGCGAGCTGGCCGCCCACTGTCGCGGCCAGCTGGGCCTGGCCTGGCACTACTGGCGGGCCAAGCTGTGCGACGAGGCGCCGGAGGGGGAGGCCCCGGATACCCTGTGGCTGGCCGAGACCCTCGACGAGGCCACCCTGCCCGGCGAGGTCGGTGAGGAGTTGGTACTGCTGCTCCACGCCCTGCTGCTGCACGGTGGCCTTGACGAGGCGCTGCTGCGCGAGGTGCTGCCGTTCTCCCATGCCCGGGCGCTCTCCCGCCTGCGCCAGCTGCAGCGGCGCGGGGTGGTGAGCTGCGCTGACGGCCGCTGGCGGGTGGCGCCGCTGGGCTACATGAGCGTGCGTCGCCTGCTCGAGGAGCGTACCTACCTGGTGGATGCCCTGTAAGGAGGCCTGGTGATGGACAGCGTCGACGACTATTCGCGGCTGTTCAACAAGCTGGATACGGCGGCCCTGGTGGAGCTGGCACTGGTGGTGGCGGGGGCGATCCTGCTGATCGTGCTGAGCCAGAAGGGGCTCAACTGGGCCGCCAACCGGCTGCATGGCCAGCACCGCTTCCGGGTCTTCGCCCTGGTGCCGCTGGTCCGCCTGGCGATCCTGATCGTCGCCATCTCGATGGCGGTGCCCATCGTCATCGACCCCTCGCTGCAGAACATGATCGCCCTGCTCGGCGCCGTGGGGCTGGCCATCGGCTTCGCCCTCAAGGACTACGTCAGCAGCCTGATCGCCGGGGTGGTGGCGGCGGTGGAGATGCCTTACCGCCCGGGGGACTGGGTGGAGATCGATGGAGTCTACGGCGAGGTCACCCATGTTGGCATGCGCACCATCGAGTTGGTCACCCCCGACGACAACCTGGTCAGCATCCCCCACCTCAAGATCTGGGACGCGCCGATCAGCAACGCCAATAACGGCGGCGACAGCCTGCAGTGCGTGGCGGACTTCTACCTGCATCCCGACCATGACGCCGCCCGGATCGGCGAGGCGCTGCGCGACGTGGCGCTGACCAGCCCCTACCTCAAGTTCGACCGGCCCATCGCCGTGGTGGCCAAGGAGCACCCCTGGGGCACCCACTACAAGATCCGCGCCTACCCCGTGGACCCGCGTCAGCAGTTCCGCTTCGTCACCGACCTCACCCTGCGTGGTCGCGCGGAGCTCGGCCGTCTGGGTGCGCGGCCCGCCCAGACGCTGGCGGGAATGGAGGGAGGCTAGCGCCTTCAGGCCAGCCAGGCGACCGCCAGCCCGATGGCCAGCGAGGCGAGCATCGGCACTCCCACCCGCCAGGCGGTGCGGCGCGTGCCGAAGGCGCCGGCC
>DATGNS010000046.1:0-13084 GCA_035306625.1 Pseudomonas sp.
CAGACGCGGCCGACGCCTCCGTGGCGAACCGCCTCCCTGGGCATGCCGAACACCACGCAGCTCGCCTCGTCCTGCGCCAGGGTCAGCGCCCCCGCATCGTACATCTCCCGCAGGCCCCGGGCACCATCATCCCCCATGCCCGTCATGATCACCCCCAACGCATTGCGCCCGGCGGCCCGCGCCACGGAACGAAACAGCACGTCCACCGAGGGCTTGTGGCGGGACACCTGCGGGCCGTCCTGCACATCCACCACGTACTGGGCGCCGTTGCGCCTGAGCTGCAGATGCAGGCCGCCGGGGGCGATCAGCGCCTGGCCGGGCAGCACCCGGTCGTTGTGACGGGCCTCGCGTACTTCGATCGCGCAGAGGGCATTCAGGCGCTGGGCGAACAGCCGGGTGAAGTTGGCCGGCATGTGCTGCACGATCACCAGGCCCGGACAGGTAACCGGCAGACGGGTGAGCACTCGCTCCAGCGCCTGGGTGCCGCCGGTCGAGGTGCCGATGGCCACCACCCGGTCCGTGGTGCGCAACAGGGGGGACGGGGCCACCACCGGCGGCGTCGCCCGGGGTCTGGTGGCCGGCGCGCTGCTCAGGCGGGCCCGGGCGGCATCGCGGATCATCTGCAGGAAATCCTGCTGGTGGGCGGCGATGAACTCGCTCATCCCGCCCACCGGCTTGGTCATGATGCCCACCGCGCCGGCATCCAGGGCATCCAGGGCGGTGGCCGAGCCCTGCTCGGCCAGGGACGAGAAGACGATGGTGGCGATGGGCGATTCGGCCATCAGCTGGCGCAGGAAGGTCAGGCCGTCCATGCGCGGCATCTCGATGTCGAGAATCAGCACATGGGGCCGTTCGCTGCGCATCTTCTGCTGGGCAAACAGCGGATCGGGCGCGGTGGCGATCACCTGGATGTCCGGGTGACCGGACAGCAGTTCCTTGAGCGCCGAACGCACCACGGCCGAGTCATCAACGATCATCACCTTGATCATCAGGCCACTCCGCCGGCGACGGCAGGCAGGGAGTGCGCGGGCCGCCGGTAGATCGACGGTCGCACCAGCTGCAGGCCGCCGGTCACGCCCTGCAGGGATTCCGAATGGCCGACCACCAGCCAGCCGCCGGGACGCAACTGGCGCGCCACCTGCTGGATGACCCGCTGCCGGGTGGCGCCGTTGAAGTAGATGAGCACGTTGCGCAGGAAGATCACGTCGAACAGGCCCAGGTCAGCCGCGCTGTCCAGCAGGTTGTGGTGACAGAAGCGCACCCGTTCGCGCAGCTCGCGGCGCACCAGCAGATGCCCCTCGTACTCTCCGGTGCCGCGCAGGCAGAAGCGCTTGAGGTATTCGTCGGGCAGCAGGTCGAGGCGCTGCAGGGGATAGAGACCACAGGCGGCGCGTTCCAGCATGCGGGTGGACAGGTCGCTGGCCAGCAACGACCAGCCGCTGTCGCCCAGCTTGTCCTGCAGCAGCATGGCCAGGCTGTAGGGTTCCTCGCCACTGGAGGCCGCCGCGCACCAGACCCGAATGGGGCGCTGCGCCAGCGCCGGCAGGATCTGGCCCGCCAGGAAGCGGAAATGCTCCGGCTCGCGGAAGAAATAGGTTTCGTTGGTGGTCAGCAGGTCGACCATGCGCTGGCGTTCGGCGGCCTGCTCCGGCTGGCGGATCAGCGCCGCGTAGCCGTCATAATCGGGCAGGCCCAGCGCCACCAGGCGATTGTGCAGCCGCCCGGCCACCAGCTGGCGCTTGCTTTCCGGCAGGTCGATGCCGCTGGCCTGCCGAAAGGCCTCGCGCAGGCACTGGAACGCCGCGCTGCTGAGCCGATAGCCTCCCGCCATGTCGCGCCCTACCCGCCCACGCCGGCGGCCAGCTCGGCGCGCGCCTGCTGCTGGATGTCGACCAGGCGTTCCAGCTCCTCGCCGGAGAGCACGCGGTCCATGTCCAGGGCCAGCACGAACTGGTCACCCTGGCGAATCATGCCGGCAACGAAATCGGCGCGGATACCCGCCCCCAGGCTCGGCCGCGTCTCCAGATCGGCGGTATCCACCTCCAGCACCTCGGTCACCCCGTCGACGATCACGCCCAGCAGCTGGGCGCCCTCGGCACCGGCCACCTCGACGATGACGATGCAGGTGCGCTCGGCCAGCCGGGTGGCGCCGCGCTCGAAGCGCACCGACAGATCGATCACCGGCACCACCGCGCCGCGCAGGTTGATCACCCCGCGCAGGAACGCGGGGGTCAGCGGGATAGCGGTCATCGGCGGGCATTCGATGATCTCGCGGATGCAGGCGATGCGGCAGCCGAAGGTTTCCCGGCCCAGGGTGAACATCAGGTACTGGCCGGCCTGCAGGGTCTGGCCGGCGTTGCGTTCGCTGCTCATGGTCCGCTCCTTCAGAAGGCGGTGAAGGCCGCTTCGTTGACCGGGGCGACGCTGCGCTTGACGCCCGGACGGCGGATGACGGATTGCTCGGTCGGCAGGTCGCCGGCCGGGCCTTCGCCGAGACGGAAGTAGGTCATCATCTGCTGCAGTTGGGTGGCCTGGGCGCTCATCTCCTCGGAGGTGGCGGACAGCTCCTCGGACGCGGCGGCGTTGGTCTGGGTGGTCTGCGCCAGCTGGCCGATGGCGGAGGTGATCTGCTCCAGGCCGGCGCTCTGCTCGCGGGACGCGGCGGTGATTTCCTTGACCAGGTCGGCGGTGCGGCCGATGGCCGGCACCATCTGGTCCAGCACCTGGCCGGCGTTGGCCGCCAGCTGCACGCTGGAGGAGGCCAGCTCGCCGATTTCCTGGGCCGCCACCTGGCTGCGTTCAGCCAGCTTGCGCACCTCGGCGGCCACCACCGCGAAGCCCTTGCCGTGGTCGCCGGCACGGGCGGCCTCGATGGCGGCGTTCAGGGCCAGCAGGTTGGTCTGGTAGGCGATGGCGTCGATGATCTTCACCTTCTCGGCGATGTGCGTCATCGCATCGACGGTTTCCTTGACCGTGCGACCACCCTCACGGGCCTCGTTGGCCGACTGGGTGGCCATGTTGTCGGTCACCTGGGCGTTTTCGGCGTTCTGCGCCACGGTGGCGGCGATCTGCTCGATGGCGGCGCTGGTCTCCTCGACGCTGGCGGCCTGCTCGGTGGAGTTCTGGCTCAGGGTGGTGGAGGCAGCGGACACCTGCTCGGA
This sequence comes from Pseudomonas sp., assembly GCA_035306625.1. GTDB lineage: Bacteria > Pseudomonadota > Gammaproteobacteria > Pseudomonadales > Pseudomonadaceae > Serpens. Next base: position 3,162 of record DATGNS010000046.1, read on the forward strand.
CGCCGAGGCCAGCGCATCGGCCGAAGCGCGCACCTCGCCGATCACCTGGGTGAGGCGCTCGACCATCGACTTCATGGCCGCCAGCAGGCTGTTGTCGTTGCTGACCCGGACCTCGATGCTCAGGTCGCCGGCGGCCACCTTCTGGGCAACGGCGGTGGCATAGTCCGGCTCGCCGCCCAGCAGGCGGGTCACATGGCGGGCGAGCAACAGGCCCATGAGGATGGCCACCAGCACGGCGAAGGCGATGGCCGCCAGCATGATCATCAGGGTGGTGTCGGCCACGTCGCGCGCTTCGCGCATCGAGCGCTCCGCGGTCCGCGACGCGGAATCGATGAGCTTGATGATGTCGTTGCTGATCGCCTGCACCACGGTGCGGAACTCGCCGGTGGTGATCTCGCGCAGCCGCTCCATGTCGCCCCGGTTGGAGGCCTCGATGACCCCGCGGCTCAGCTCCAGGTACTGGCGGTACAGCGTCTGGATCTGGCTGTACATGGCCCGCTCCTCGGCGGAAAGATCGGTGGCCTCGTAGGCGGCCACCAGCTCGGAGATCTGCGCTTCGCGCTCCACGTTGCGCTGCAGCACCGCCCGGCGCTCGCGATCATCCAGCAAAGACGGCAGCGACACCTGGCCGCGGGCGTGGGTGATCATGTAGGACGACGCCTTGGCCAGGTAGTCGATCGCCAGCAGGCGGTTCTTGTAGAGGTCCTCGGTGACGTGCGCCATCTGCTGCAGGCGCAGCACAGCCAGAACGCCCACGATCAGGGTCAGCAGCGCGCCGGCGCCGAAGGCGATCACCAGCTTCTGCATGAGTTTGAGGTTGAGATACCACTGCATGAGTGTGCTCCAGGAAAGGCTAGGCGGAATCAGGCATGCTCCACGCGGCGAGGCGTGGCGAGCAGGGAATTGATGTCGAGAATCAGCGCGACGCGGCCGTCGCCGAGGATGGTCGAGCCACCCAGGCCGGGCACGTTGCGCAACATGGGGTTGAGCGGCTTGATCACCGCCTGCAGCTCGCCGGCAAAGCGGTCGACCACGATGCCGGTACGCTGCTGGCCATGCTGCACCACCACCAGGCATTCCCGGGCGGTGGTGTCACGGGGCAGCTCGAAGAGCTCGGCCAGGCGCACATAGCTGAGCGGCGTGCCGCGCAGGCTCATGACCTGGTTGGCGCTGGCGTTGCGGGGCAGCTCCAGGCATTCGACCACCTGCTCCAGGGGGATCACGAAGTGGGCGTCGCCCACCACCACCTGGAAGCCGTCGATGATCGACAGGGTCAGCGGCAGGCGAATGCGGAAGCAGGTGCCCTCCCCGGCCCGGGACTGGATCTCGATGCTGCCGCGCATGGCCTCGATGCCGCGCCGCACCACGTCCATGCCCACGCCGCGACCGGACAGGTCGGTGACCTGCTCGGCGGTGGAAAAGCCGGCCTCGAAGATGAGTGCGAAGATGGCCTGCTCGTCGAGCAGCGTCTCGGCGCCGATCAGCCCGCGTTCGATGGCCCGCGCGCGGATCTTCTCGGTGTTCAGGCCGCGACCGTTGTCGCTGACCTCGATGACCACCACGCCGGACTCGTGATAGGCGTTGAGCAGCAGGCGGCCGCGGGCCGGCTTGCCGGCGGCCTGGCGTGCCTCGGGCGCCTCGATGCCGTGGTCCAGGGCGTTGCGCACGATGTGCATCAGCGGGTCGGCCAGCCGGTCGAGCATGGCCTTGTCCAGTTCGGTGTCGGCGCCGCGAATCTGCAGCTCCACATCCTTGCCCAGCTCGCGGGCCACGTCGCGCACCACCCGGGGGAAACGCTGGAACACTTCGCTGATCGGCGCCATGCGCAGTTTCAGGGCGCGATCGCGCAGCTGCTCGATGAAGCCGTCCACTTCCTCGACGAAGGTCTCCACCGCCTCGCGGGCCGAGTGCTGGCTCAGGGTGCGACAGCGTGCGGAACGGGTCACCAGCTCGCCCACCGAGTCGATCAGCTGATCCAGCTTGCGGGCGTCGACCTTGATCATGGTCGGCTCTTCCCGCCGCGTCGTTTCACGGCCGGCCTGGCTTGCAGGATCCGTCACGTCCGCACGGGTCGCCTCCGCGCCTCCCTCGAAGGCGGCCGGGGCCTGCGGCTCGCACTCGGTCTGCGCCGGCGCGGTCGGTTCCTCGGCGGCCACGGCGTCCAGCGGCTCCAGGCTGATCTCGCAGTCCTCCTGGATGAACTCCAGGGCATGCATCAGCTCCTCGCGGCTGGCCGCGGTGCGCAGCAGCAGGTCCACCTTGAAGTAGCAGGTCTCCGGATCGATGTCCTCGAGACTGGGAATCAGCTCGCGGTCCAGGGCCAGTTCCAGCAGTTCGCCCATGCCGATCAGGTAATGGATGAAGGGCAGCGGGTCCAGGCCCCGGTGGAACAGGTCGGCATGGCAGTGCAGGCCGATCAGCCAGTTCCGCGCCTGGGTGCCGGCGGCCACGCCGGCCAGCGGCTTGAGTGCCTGGACGCCGCCCAGGTAATGCTCCAGGGCGGCGCACAGCTCGGCGCGCAGGGCCGGGTCGGGATCCTCGTCATCCAGGCCTTCGGCCACCTTGTCGAACAGCCGGCCCAGATAGTCGCCGCAGCGCAGCAGCAGGCTGATCAGCGCGCCATCCATCGGCTGTTCACCGCTGCGCACGCGCACCAGCAGGTTTTCCAGCAGATGGGTGAAGCTGACTACCAGCTGCAGGTTGAACATGCCCGAGGAACCCTTGAGGGTATGGGCGGCGCGGAAGATCGCGTTGATGCGCTCACCGTCCAGCCCCCGGGCCTCGACTTCCAGCAGGGTGAGCTCGTAGGTGGCCAGCAGGTCGCGGGCTTCCTCGAGCAGCACCGTGCGTACCGCTTGAATATCCATCTCGTCCTCCGCCAACTAGTCGATCAGGTCCGCCAGCCGCAGCAGATCCACCACCTGGGCCACCGCCGGGCTCGGCTCCACCAGGCGCAGGCGCGGCCAGCAGCGCTTGACCGCCAGCAGCAGCTGCAGGCCGGCGGTGTCCAGCTCGGTGATGCCGCGCAGGTCCAGGCACTCGGGGCGGGCTTCCATGATCTGCTGCAGCAGCAGGCCCTTGAGCTCGGCAGCGCGCTCGATGGTGAAGGCACCACCCAGTTGCAGCACGGCGTTGGGATCGCTGGGGGTCATGGGGTCAGATCACCAACCTGGAAACAGCGTCCAGCAGCATGGCGGGCTGGAACGGCTTGACCATCCAGGCGCGCACACCGGCGGCCTTGCCCTGCTGCTTCTTGTCCTCGCTGCCCTCGGTGGTCAGCATCATCACCGGGGTGAAGCGGTAGCCGGCCACCTGCTTGGCGGCCTGCACGAAGGCGATGCCGTCCATGTTGGGCATGTTCACGTCGGAGACGATCAGGTTGATCTTGCGGCCGTCCAGCTTGCCCAGCGCGTCCTTGCCGTCCACCGCCTCGATCACGGTGTAGCCGGCGCTCTTGAGGGTCAGGCCGATCATCTGGCGCATGCTGGCGGAGTCATCCACGATCAGGATGGTCTTGCTCATCGATTGCTCCTCGAATTCAGAAGAAGGTGACGGAAGCGCTGGCGGGCGCGCTGTGGCGGCGGCCGTCGTGCAGGGCCTGCTGCTCCAGCGTGGTGTAGGTGCCGGCCAGGCGCTGCAGCCATTGCTCCACGCCCAGTCCGTCCAGGTCGCCCTGGGCCAGGCCGGTGGCGCAGGCGCCCAGGCGCTCCATGTCGGCGACCACATGGCTGAGGATCTGGTCGACGCGGTCCTGGAACTGCAGGTTGACGATCAGCTGGGCCAGGTCGTGCTCGATCAGGCCGCGCTCGTCGCGCAGCTGCTGCAGGGACTCCTGCAGGGCGCGGCTGGTGTCGGCGAAGCGCGCGACGATCTGCTCGGCCAGCTGGCTGGAGTCGCTGACCAGCGCCTGCTCGCGCTCGGCGAAGTTCTGCGAGAGGGCCTCGGCCTTGTGGATCGCCTCGGTGACGGTCTTCACCGTCTCGCGGATCTGCTTGCCGGCCTCGCCGGACTGGTTGGAAAGCTTGCGCACCTCATCGGCCACCACCGAGAAGCCGCGGCCGGCATCACCGGCACGCGCCGCCTCGATGGCCGCGTTGAGGGCCAGCAGGTTGGTCTGGTCGGCGATCTCGCCGACCTGCTCGGCCATGCGTCGCAACTCGTTGGTGTGTCCGGCAATGCCGACGATCTCGCGGACCAGGCTGGCGCGGTATTCCTGGGTCTGGCGCAGGGCCTGGACGAGGCTTTCCAGCCCTTGTTCGGCCTGCTCGATGGCGGCGATGGCTCGATTGCCCAGCTCGCTGCCGGCGGCCTGGTCATTGCCCAGCAGGCGCTGGTTGAGGTTGCCGAAGCCGCCGGCCAGGTTGCCGATGGCCTCGCCCATCTGCTGGCGGGCCAGGCCGAGGTGCTGGCTCCACATGGGCACCACGCCGCCGGCCAGGGCCTGGAAGCGCTGCAGGCGCTCGATCTGCTCGCCCTTCGACGAAGTTTCGGCGGCGGATGCGGCCGATTCGTCGACCTGTACCGCCTGACCACGGCTGCCCAGCAGCCACAGGGCGGCGCCGATCAGCAATGCCCAGAGCGCGCCATGCCACCAGACCTGCGCCAGCCAGGCACAGACCGCCAGATTGAGAAGGGAAAGGGCCGCAACGGCAAGAGTGATGGAACTTCGGGGAGGCATGCGCGATCGATTCCTGCTGGCGTCAAAATCACTACGCCATCATTCTGACATCGCGCACCTCTCGTCCGAGTGAGTAGTTCCACCTATACCGCGGCAGATTCTTATCGGGATAGGCGAGCCGGCCCCTCAGCTGCGCTCCAGCACCTCCCCGGCGAACTCCTGCTGGTAGCGCGCCATGAGCGCGCGGTTGTCATGCTGCCAGGGATGGAAGTCGCGCCGGTAGAAATCCAGGTAATCGCGCACCAGGGGACGGAAGATCCCGCGCCGCCCCCACAGCCAGGCCAGGCCATCGCGCCACAGGCCCCAGTTCCACAGCAGGCCGTCGCGGCGCAGGAAGTGGATCAGTCCGCGCGTGGTGTCCCAGGTGAAGAACAGCGTGCTGTGCAGCATCGCCCGGCGGCGCAGCCAGGGGCTGCCGCATACCTGCATGTACAGGTCGAACGCCACCGCCTTGTGTTCGGTTTCCTCCAGGGCATGCCAGCGCCACAGGCGGGCCAGCCGCGGATCGGCGCCCTCCAGCCAGTCCGGGTTGGACAGCAGGGCGTTGGCCATGATGGCGGTCAGGTGCTCCACCGCGCAGGTGGCGGCCAGTTGCAGGCGATCCGGCAGGCGGCTCCGGACAAAGGCCAGTCGGCGTTTCAGCCGGCCCTCGATGGCATCGATGTCGTAGCCCAGCTCACGCAGGCGCTGGCTGTACTCCAGGTGCTCGCGGCTGTGGTGGCCTTCCTGGCCGATAAAGCCGCGAATCTCCTCCTGGAAGCGGGGTTCGGTCACCTGGTCCCGGAACAGTCGCACCGAATCGATGAAGAAGCGCTCGCCATCGGGGAACAGGACCGACATGGCGTTGAACAGGTGGGTCTTGAAGGCATTGCCGCCGTGCCAGTGGCGCGGCAGCGGATCCGGCAGGCCGGACGCCAGGCGGCGCGGACGGATGGACAGATCGGCTGGCTGGGACATGGCGAAGACTCGTGCAAGGCTGTCCCCCGAGTAAACGCCAGTCGGCGCCTGGCGAAAGCCGGTCTTTCGCATGGCCATGCCCGACGGGAGGCCCGGTCGCGGTCCGCGACCGACCGCCGGCCTGCACGCCTGCCCGTCACAGGGTAAGCTGCGCCCATGAATTACCTCGCTCACCTGCACCTTGGCGGCCCGGCGCCAGCCCAGCTGCTCGGCAGCCTGTACGGCGATTTCGTCAAGGGACCGCTGGGCGGTCGCTTCAGCGCCGACATCGAGGCCGCCATCCGCCTGCACCGGCGCATCGATGCCTTCACCGACAGCCATCCGGCGGTGCTGGCCGCCCGCGCGCGCTTTCCCGCCGAACGGCGGCGCACTTCGGGCATCCTGCTCGATCTGTTCTTCGACCATTGCCTGGCGCGGGCCTGGGACGACTATGCCAGCGAGTCTCTGCCGCAGTTCACCAACCGCGTCTACCGGGTGCTGACCGCCACGCCCGAACTGCCCGGGCAACTGGCCCGGATCGCCCCGCGCATGGCGGCCCAGGACTGGCTCGGCAGCTACCGGGATTTCGCGACCCTGCCCCGGGTGGTGAACGCCATGCGCCACCGCCTGTCGCGCCCGCAGCTGCTGGACGGCGCCGAGGACGAACTGGCCCGCCTCTACGACGCGCTATGGGCGGATTTCCGCGAGTTCTATCCGCAGCTGATGCGCTTCGCCGACGGGCAACGCAACCCGTAGCCGATCGGCGCTCCTTCGGCCGCCGACAGGCAACCTGCCCGCCCGGCCGCTCGACGAACTTCCCCGCGGCAGCCTCCCGGACAGGTCTAAGCTTCGATTTCAGGAATGCAGCCCTCGAACGCCCGCTGTCCGCCACGGTCAATCGAAGCGGATGGCAACGGAGGAACGCTGTGCATATCGCCGACATGACGATGTTCTACGCGCCGGCCAGCGGCGGAGTACGCACTTACCTGGACGCCAAGCACCGCCGCCTGCGTGCCTACCCCGGCGTGCAGCACAGCCTGCTGATTCCGGGCGACAGCTACAGCCTGCACGACGGCATCTATCGCATTCCCACCCCGCCCCTGCCCTTCGCCAGGGGTTACCGCTTCCCGGTGCGTCGCACCCCCTGGCGCAACCTGCTGCGCGCCCTGCAACCGGACCTGATCGAGGTCGGCGACCCGTACCTGACCGCCTGGGCCGCGCTGGATGCCGGCCGGCGTCTGGACGTGCCGGTGATCGGTTTCTATCACTCGGACCTGCCGCGCCTGGTGCGCAACCGCATCGGGCCCTGGCTGGACACCAACCTGGACGCCTACGTTGCGCGCCTGTACCGCAGCTTCGATCGCGTGCTGGCTCCCAGCCAGGTCATGGCCGACAAGCTGCTGCGTCTCGGGGTCAGCCAGGTGCGGGTGCAGCCCCTGGGCGTGGACCTGGACACCTTCCACCCGCGCCACCGCGACGACAATCTGCGCCGCCAGCTCGGCCTGGCCGCCGATACCCGGCTGCTGATCTTTGCCGGTCGGGGTTCCCGGGAGAAGCGCCTGCCCGTGCTCCTCGACTGCGCGCAGCGCCTGGGCCGCCCCTTCCACCTGTTGCTGGTCGGTTCCGGCATGCCCGCCCGGGTGCCGGCCAACGTCACGGTGATCAACCATTTCTGCCCCGCCACCGAGGTGGCCCGGCTGATGGCCAGCAGCGACGCGCTGCTGCACGCTGGCAACCAGGAAACCTTCGGGCTGGTGGTGCTGGAAGCCATGGCCAGCGGCATTCCGGTGGTGGCGGTGCGCGCCGGCGCGCTGGCCGAGATCGTCCCCGCGCACTGCGGCCAGCTGTGCCGGCCCAACGACGGCGCCTCCATGGCCAGGGCCGTGCGCGCCCTGTTCGAGGGCGATCCCCGGCAACTGGGAGCCCAGGCCCGCCGCCATGTGGAGCGGTACTACTCATGGGACACGGTGGTGGCCGGCCTGCTGGACCACTACCACGCCGTGCTGGGTGTCGGCGCGCTGCCGGCGGTGGTTCATGGCTGAGCGACATCTGCTGATCGTCCTGCACGACGTGGCGCCACCCACCTGGCCCGTCTATCAGCCGTTCGTGCAGGCCATGGACCGCTTGGGCGCGCCCCTGACCTGGCTGGTGGTACCCAACTTCCACCATCGCCACCCGCTGCGAGGCAGCCCGCTGCGCGACCTCCTCGACCAGCGCCTGGCCCGCGGTGACGAACTGGTGCTGCATGGTTTCTACCACTGTGACGACGAACCACCACCCCGGGACCCGCGCGACTGGTTCATGCGCCGCGTCTATACCCGCGAAGGCGAGTTCTTCCGCCTCGACGAGCAGCGCGCCGGCGAACGTCTGGCGCGGGGCATCGAACTGTTCCGCCAGCTCGGCTGGCCCGTCCAGGGGTTCGTCGCCCCCGCCTGGCTGATGGGCGCCGGCACCCGACGCGCACTGACGCGCAGCGGGCTGCGCTACAGCAGCGACCCGCGCAGCCTGCTGCTGCTGCCCGACTTCACCGCACTGCCTGCCCCAACCCTGGTCTGGACCAGTCGCAGCGCCTGGCGGCGCGGCCTGTCCCAGGCCTGGTGCGCGGCGCAGCTGCGCCGCTGCCAGCGGGCCCCGGTGCTGCGCCTGGCACTGCATCCGGAGGATCTGCGCCATCCCAGCGGACGGACCTTCTGGCTGGCCACCGTGCGCCGCCTGCTCGACAGCGGGCGCATACCCCTGACCAAGGCGGCCTGGCTGGAACACCGCAGGGCGCTGCGAGCGGTCGCATGAAGCGCGGCCTCTGGCTGCTGGCCTGCGCGCTGCTGGCCGCCGCGCTGGTGCCCCTGCTGCTGGGCGGCAGCGGACTCTGGGAACGCCTGCGCACTTTCCCGCCCGGACTGCTGCTGGCGATGCTGGGCATGATCCTGCTCGGCTGGAACCTCAACGCCCTGCGTCTGCGCCTGCTGCTGGTCGGCCGGCCCATGGGCCAGGGTCGGGCGCTGGGTGTGGTGATGGCCACCGAGTTCGCTATCTGCGCCACGCCGGCCGGTGCCGGCGGCCCGCTGACCCTGATGGCGCTGCTGATGCGCCACGGCCTGAGGGCGGCCCAGGGCACGGCGATCTACACCGTGGAGCAGCTCGGCGATCTGCTGGTGTTCGCCTGCGCGCTGCTGGGCATCCTCTGCTATGCGCTGTTCAACGCCCTGAGCGCGCGCCTGGGCTGGATGCTCGGCGCCAGCCTGCTGCTGCTGATCGGCGGCCTGACCCTGGCGTTTCTGCTGGCGTGGAACCATCGGCGCCTGCTGCGCCTGGCCGGCGTCCTGCTGGCGCGGCTGGGCATGTCGTGGCGACGCCGGGTGCACTGGGGCCGCAAGGTGCTGGGCTTTCGCAACGCGCTGCAGGACAGCCTGCGCCTGCCGCGCCGAGTGCTGCTTGGGGTGTTCGTGCTGACCGCGCTGCATTGGTTGCTGCGCTACAGCGTGCTCTACCTGACCCTGCAGGGCCTGGGCAGCACGCTGCCCTGGGCCTGGACGGTACTGGTCCAGGTGCTGGCGCTGGGCGCCGGCCAGCTGAGCCTGCTGCCCGGCGGCGCCGGCAGCGCCGAGCTGGCCTCGGTGGCCCTGCTCGCCCCCTTGGTGGGCAAGTCCAGCGCGGCGGCGGCCATCCTCATCTGGCGGGGCGTCACCTATTACTTCTACCTGATCGCCGGCGCTCCGCTGTTCCTGCATCTGGCCGGCCGGCCCCTGCTGCGGCGGCTGGTGCGGTTTCGGCAGTCATGAGGTCTGGTCGGAACAGGTGGCCAACGCGTTGCGTTGACCATCCTGCGGTTGCGGCGTGCGCCGGTCTGATAGGCGTACCGGCCGCCGAGCGGAGCCGGAGCACGCACGGTGGCCAAGGCTACACCTTGACACCCTTCGGACATGCACCGGCACCTGCCGGTTTGTACACCGAAGTGAGATACCGTCTTGCCCCCTACCGAGCAAGCACCAGTCCGAAGGGCTGGCCGGATTTGAGCCCCCATAGGCGATGTGTAGTAGGGCGGACAACGTCGTTCTTGTCCGCCGTGAGTGGCTACGGTCGGGCGCCAGTCGGCGGACAGGGAAAGCGCTGTCCGCCCTACAGGCCTGAGCGGCCCGCTGGACGGCCGGCGCAATCCGAGCCTGATCCGCGACCTCGTCCTGATTCGCAGGGCGGTGATGTCCCGGCCGCCGCTTCTCCTTTCACCGAAGCCATCTCGGTGGCCAGCGCTTGCGCGTTGACCACCCTACAAATGCCCAGTGCGGCCCGGTCGCGTCTTGCACTCCCCTCC
>DATGNS010000047.1:0-6511 GCA_035306625.1 Pseudomonas sp.
CACCTCGCGCCTGTCCTGCCAGGCGGTGGTGACCGATCAGGATCTGGTCGTCGAGATCCCCAAATACACCATCAATCAGGTTTCGGAAGGACACTGAACATGAGTCTGAAATGGGTGGATGTGCTGGAGATCGCCATCCAGCTGGCGGAGACCAAGCCCGATGTGGATCCGCGTTACGTGAATTTCGTCGAGCTGCACCGCTGGGTGATGGAACTGCCGGAGTTCGACGACGAGCCGAACCGCGCCGGCGAAAAGGTGCTGGAAGCCATTCAGGCGGCCTGGATCGAGGAGCTGGAGTGAACGGCGGGCGGCCAGCCGCCCGCCGCATCCCATAGGAGCGGCTTTAGCCGCGATCTGCCCCGTTCGGGCGCTCATCGGCCAAAGCCGCTCTTGCCGCCCGCGGCGCCGTTCGGCCCTGTGGCCTCGCGTTGCGTATAGCCGGCGACTCCCTTCCTCCGTATAATCGTGCGCCTTCAATTTTCCGCTTTATCCAACCCCGCCTTCTGGAGTGATCCCCATGGCCGTTCAACGTACCTTCTCCATCATCAAGCCGGATGCCGTCGCCAAGAACGTCATCGGTGAAATCCTGACCCGTTTCGAAAAGGCCGGCCTGCGCGTGGTCGCCTCCAAGATGGTGCAGCTGTCCGAGCGCGAAGCCGCCGGCTTCTACGCCGAGCACAAGGAGCGCGGCTTCTTCAAGGACCTGGTTGCCTTCATGACTTCCGGTCCGGTCATCGTCCAGGTGCTGGAAGGTGAGAACGCCATCGCCAAGAACCGCGAACTGATGGGCGCCACCAACCCGAAGGAAGCCGCTCCGGGCACCATCCGCGCCGACTTCGCCGTTTCCATCGACGAGAACGCCGTGCACGGTTCCGACTCCGAGGAATCCGCTGCCCGCGAAATCGCCTACTTCTTCTCCACCACCGAGCTGTGCGATCGCATTCGCTAAGCGGTGGCAAAAGGTGAATCCATGACTGCTCAAACCGGCCTCGTGAACCTGCTGGGCCTGACCCAGCCGCAACTGGAACAGTTCTTCGAGTCCATTGGCGAAAAGCGTTTTCGCGCCGGGCAGGTGATGAAGTGGATTCACCACTTTGGCGTCGATGACTTCGACGCCATGACCAATCTCGGCAAGGCCCTGCGCGAAAAGCTCAAGGCCTGTGCCGAGATTCGCGGTCCCGAGATCGTCAGCCAGGACATCTCCAGCGACGGCACCCGCAAATGGGTGGTGCGCGTGGCGTCCGGCAGCTGCGTGGAGACCGTGTATATTCCGGCCAACGGACGCGGCACCCTGTGCGTGTCCTCCCAGGCCGGCTGCGCGCTGGACTGCAGCTTCTGCTCCACCGGCAAGCAGGGATTCAACAGCGACCTGACCGCCGCCGAGATCATCGGCCAGGTGTGGATCGCCAACAAGTCGTTCGGCACCGTGCCGGCCAAGATCGACCGTGCCATTACCAACGTGGTGATGATGGGCATGGGCGAGCCGCTGCTGAACTTCGACAACGTGGTCGCCGCCATGAACATCATGATGGACGACCTGGGCTACGGCATTTCCAAGCGCAAGGTGACCCTCTCCACCTCCGGCGTGGCGCCGATGATCGACAAGCTGGGCGAGGTGACCGACGTGGCCCTGGCCCTGTCGCTGCATGCGCCCAACGACGAACTGCGCAACCAGCTGGTGCCCATCAACAAGAAGTACCCGCTGGACGTGGTGCTCGCCGCCTGCCGTCGCTACATCGACAAGCTGGGCGAGAAGCGCTATCTCACCATCGAATACACCCTCCTGCAGGGCGTCAACGACCAGCCCGAGCACGCCGCGCAGCTGATCGAGCTGCTGGCCGACGTGCCCTGCAAGATCAACCTGATTCCCTTCAATCCCTTCCCGCACTCCGGATATGAGCGGCCGAGCAACAACGCCATCCGCCGTTTCCAGGATCTTCTGGCTCAGGCCGGCTACAACGTGACCGTGCGCACGACGCGTGGCGACGACATTGATGCAGCCTGTGGCCAGCTGGTCGGGAAGGTACAGGACCGTACCCGGCGCAGCGAACGCTACATTGCCGTGCGCCAGCTGAACGCCGAAGGCTGATGGCGCAGGCAACCGACAGCCGTATCCGAAGGGAGTTGCCATCACCATGAATTCGCGTCTTGCGATCCTGCTCTGCCTGGCCAGCCTGCTGGCCGGCTGCATGTCCCACACCTCCGGCATGAATCCGCTGAGCACCGCCCAGGGGCGGGAAGAGGCGCGCGATGCCTATATCCAGCTGGGCATCGGCTATCTGCAGAAGGGCGCCGCCGAGCGGGCCAAGGAACCGCTGAGCAAGGCGCTGGAGATCGACCCCAATCATGCCGGCGCCCACGCCGCCCTGGCGCTGGTGTTCCAGACCCAGATGGAGCCGGCCCTGGCCGACCAGCACTTCCGCAAGGCGCTGGCCCTGCGCCCCGGGGATGCGCGCATCCTCAACAACTACGGCACTTTCCTGTTCGAGCAGAAGCAGTACAAGCAGGCCTATGAGCGCTACCGGCAGGCCAGCGAGGACGCCCTCTATTCCGAGCGCTCGCGGGTGTTCGAGAATCTGGGCCTGACGGCCCTGGAGCTCAAGCAGGAAGACCTGGCCATGCAGCACTTCCAGCGCGCCCTGCGCCTGAACGCCAATCGGCCGCTGGCCTTGCTGTCCATGGCCGAATTGTCCTACAACCGCAAGGACTACGTGGCCGCGCGGGACTATCTGGAACGTTTCTCTGGCCTTGCGGAGCAGAATGCCCGTAGTCTGCTGCTCGGCATCCGCCTGGCCAGCGTATTCGGCAACGCCAGCCAGGCGGCCAGTTATGGCCTGCAACTCAAACGCCTGTACCCCGCCTCGCGGGAGTATCGGCTTTACCTGTCGGAGTACAAATGAACACGTCGAACAGCGAATCCGCGATGACGGCTCCGGGCAATCCGGGCGAACGCCTGCGTCAGGCCCGCGAGGCCCGGCACTGGTCAAGAGCCGAGGTGGCTCTGCAGTTGCACCTTTCCGAGGATGCCGTGCGTTATATCGAGGACGGCCTTTTCGACAAGCTGCCCGGGGCGACCTTCTCCCGCGGCTACATCCGTTCCTACGCCAAGCTGCTGGGCCTGGACGGCGCCGCGCTGGCCCAGGAATTCGACCAGTTCACCGGCGCCCAGCCCACGGCCAGCACGCCCCAGGGCCTGAGCCAGATCCGCGAGCCGGCGCGCCTGTCGCAGAATGTGCTGCGCGGCGGCCTGTTCGTACTGTCCCTGGTGGCGGTAGGTATCGGCGTGCTCTGGTGGCAGGAACGCTACGGGGCCGCTCCCGCGCAGGTCAGCGCGCCCATCGAGCGGGTCGAGGTGGACACCGCCGACGGTTCCACCGAGGTGCTGACCCTGGACGAACCCGAGGACCAGGCCGTGCAGGCCGCCCAGGTGCCGATCGACCTGCTGGAGGCCATGCCCCAGGCCGAGCAGGCGACCGCCGAGGGCGAGGCACCGGCTGCCGAACCCGAGGAGCCGGAAGTTGCCGCTGTCGAGCTGGCGTCCGGCGAGGGTCGCCTGCAGATCAGCTTCATCGCCGACTGCTGGGTGCAGGTTACCGATGCCACCGGTAAGGTGCATGTCGCGCAGCTCAAGCGCGAGGGCGAGAGCCTGGACCTGACCGCGCCGGTGCCCATGCAGGTGCGTCTCGGCTACGTGCAGGGCGCCCAGGTGAGCTTCAATGGACAACCTGTCGACCTCAGTGGTCGTCGCACCCAGACCGCCAACCTGCGGCTGGGCGAATAGAGCCGAGCAATCATGCATAGCGAATCCCCCATCAAGCGCCGCGCCTCCCGCAAGATCTGGGTAGGCTCGGTCCCGGTCGGTGGCGATGCACCCATCTCCGTGCAGAGCATGACCAATACCGACACCCACGATGTGGCCGCCACCGTGGCCCAGATCCGTGCGCTGGAGGCCGTCGGTGCCGACATCGTGCGCGTCTCGGTGCCGGACATGGAGGCCGCCGAGGCCTTCGGTCGCATCAAGCAGCAGGTCAGGGTGCCGCTGGTGGCCGATATCCACTTCGACTACCAGATCGCCCTGCGCGTCGCCGAGCTGGGCGTGGACTGCCTGCGTATCAATCCGGGCAACATCGGTCGCGAGGACCGCGTGCGCGCGGTGGTGGACGCTGCCCGTGACAAGGGCATCCCGATTCGCATCGGTGTCAACGCCGGTTCGCTGGAGAAGGACCTGCAGAAGAAGTACGGCGAGCCGACCCCGCAGGCGCTGCTGGAATCGGCGCTGCGCCATGTCGACCACCTGGACCGCCTGGACTTCCAGGACTTCAAGGTCAGCGTGAAGGCCTCCGACGTGTTCATGGCCGTGGAAGCCTACCGCCTGCTGGCCAGGCAGATCGTTCAGCCGCTCCACCTGGGCATCACCGAGGCCGGTGGTCTGCGCTCCGGCACCGTGAAGTCCGCGGTGGGCCTGGGCATGTTGCTGGCCGAGGGCATCGGCGACACCATCCGCATTTCCCTGGCCGCCGATCCGGTCGAGGAGATCAAGGTCGGCTTCGACATCCTCAAGTCCCTGCGCCTGCGCTCGCGCGGCATCAACTTCATCGCCTGCCCGAGCTGCTCGCGACAGAACTTCGACGTGGTCAAGACCATGAACGAGCTGGAAGCGCGCGTGGAGGACCTGCTGGTGCCGATGGACGTGGCGGTGATCGGTTGCGTGGTGAACGGCCCGGGCGAGGCCAAGGAGGCCCATATCGGCCTGACCGGCGGCACACCCAACAACCTGGTCTACATCGACGGCAAGCCGGCCCAGAAACTGACCAACGAGAACCTGGTGGACGAGCTGGAACAGCTGATCCGCCGCAAGGCCGCCGAGAAGCAGGCCGCCGATGCCGCGCTGATCGCGCGCAGCTGAAACATCAAGGAATCTTCGTGAGCAAGACCCTGCAAGCCATTCGTGGCATGAACGACATCCTGCCGGCGCAGACCCCCGCCTGGCGCTACCTGGAAGGCACCTTCGCCGCCCTGCTGGACAGCTACGGCTACAGCGAGATCCGCCTGCCCATCGTCGAGTACACCGAGCTGTTCGCCCGGGGCATCGGCGAGGGCACCGACGTGGTGGACAAGGAGATGTACACCTTCCTGGACCGCAACGAGGAGTCGCTGACCCTGCGTCCGGAAGGCACCGCCGGCTGCGTGCGTGCGGTGCTGGAGCACGGCCTGACCGGCGGCGGCCAGGTGCAGAAGCTCTGGTACATGGGCCCCATGTTCCGCTACGAGAAGCCGCAGAAGGGTCGCTATCGCCAGTTCCACCAGATCGGCGTGGAGGTGTTCAACCAGCCCGGTCCGGACATCGATGCCGAGCTGATCATCCTCACCGCCCGCCTGTGGAAGCAGCTGGGCATGGCCGACGCCGTGACCCTGCAGCTCAACAGCCTGGGCTCCAGCGAGGCCCGCGCCCGTTATCGCGATGCCCTGGTCGAGTACCTCAAGGCGCGCTTCGAGCAGCTGGACGAGGACAGCCAGCGCCGCCTGACCACCAACCCGCTGCGCATCCTGGACAGCAAGAACGCCCAGACCCAGGCCCTGCTGGCCGACGCCCCGACCCTGTTCGACTACCTGGACGACGAATCCCGCGTCCACTTCGAGGGCCTGAAGGCGCGCCTGGATGCGGTGGGCATCGCCTACCAGATCAACCCCAAGCTGGTGCGCGGCCTGGACTACTACGGTCGCACCGTGTTCGAGTGGGTCACCGACAAGCTGGGCGCCCAGGGTACCGTGTGCGCCGGCGGCCGCTACGATGGCCTGATCTCCCAGTTCGGCGGCAAGCCGACCCCCGGCGTCGGTTTCGCCATGGGCGTCGAGCGTCTGGTGCTGCTGCTGGAAACCCTCGAGCTGCTGCCGGCGGAACTGACCCGCGCGCCCCATGCCTATATCTGCGCCTTCGGCGAGGCGGCCGAGCTTGCCGCCCTGCAGCTCTCCGAGCGCTTGCGTGATAATCTGCCGGGCTTGCGCCTGCTGGTGAACGCCGGCGGCGGCAGCTTCAAGAGCCAGTTCAAGAAGGCCGACAAGAGCGGCGCCCGCTATGCCCTGATCCTGGGCGAGGATGAACTGGCGCAGCGCGTGGTGGGTCTCAAGCCGCTGCGTGATGACAGCGAACAACAGAACATCGGCTGGGATGCACTGGCCGGCCACCTGGCCGGGCTGCTGCAGCTGTCCGCCTGACGCAGAAGGAGAATCAGGGTGAACATGACCGAAGAAGAACAGATCGCCCGTCTGAAGGAGTGGTGGAGCCGCAACGGCATGCCGCTGGTCACCGGTGGGCTGCTGGCCCTGGCCGTGACGTTCGGCTGGCAGGCCTGGCAGAACCACCAGACCAACAAGGCCCAGGGCGCCTCGCTGGTGTACCAGCAGCTGGTGGAAACCGCGCTGGGCAGCGAGCGGCCGGACACCGCCCAGGTCGCCCAACTGGCGGCGCAGCTCAAGAACGAGTTCGGCGGCACCCGCTACGCCCAGTTCG
>DATGNS010000048.1:0-7641 GCA_035306625.1 Pseudomonas sp.
TCAGATGACAAAGGAAAAGGCCCCGCCAGTGCGGGGCCTTTTCGTTACTGCTGTTGCCGGCGGCGGAACAGCGGACGGGGATCGTCGGTGGCCGCCTGGTAGGTGACGGTGAAGTCCTTCAGGCCTTCCAGGGCGTCGTACGGGTCGCGATCGGCACGCACGGCGTAGGCGTCGAAACCGCAGCGGCGCATGAAGAACAGCTGGTCGCGCAGCACGTCGCCGATGGCACGGATCTCGCCCCGATAGCCGTAGCGCTCGCGCAGCAGGCGCGCGCTGGAATAGTGGCGGCCATCGGTAAAGGTCGGGAAGTTGAGGGCCACCACCTGGAAGCAGTCCAGGGAGTCGCTGATCTCTTCCACGGCCTCGTCCGCGTCCAGCCACACGCCCAGGGCGCCGTCGCGGGCCTTGAGGGCATGGGCATGCTCGCGCCACAGGGCCAGCGGCACGATGATGTTGTCGCTGTTGGGCACGCCTTCCAGGGAGGCGCCCTTGTCCAGCAGGTGCCAGTTGTCGGTCACCACCTGGTCGTTCTTAATGATTCGCTGCATAGACGCGCTCCTTGAAGGGCTCGATGCCGATACGGCGGAAGGTATCGATGAAGCGCTCGTCCTCGGTGCGCTGTTCGAGGTAGACACCGATGATCTTCTCGATGACGTCGGGCATGTCGTCCTGGGCGAACGACGGGCCGAGGATCTGCCCCAGGCTGGCGTTGCGACCGGAACTGCCGCCCAGGGATACCTGGTAGAACTCCGCGCCCTTCTTGTCTACGCCGAGAATGCCGATATGGCCCACGTGATGGTGGCCGCAGGCGTTCATGCAGCCGGAGATATTCAGGTCCAGCTCGCCCAGGTCGAACAGGTAGTCCAGGTCATCGAAGCGGCGCTGGATGGCCTCGGCCACCGGGATGGACTTGGCATTGGCCAGGGAGCAGTAGTCGCCACCCGGGCAGGCGATGATGTCGGTGAGCAGGCCAATGTTCGGCGTGGCCAGGCCCAGCTCGCGCAGTTCCAGCCAGAGCTCGTACAGCTTGGTCTGCTCCACGTCCGCCAGGATCATGTTCTGCTCGTGGGAGTTGCGCACCTCGCCGAAGCTGTAGCGGTCGGCCAGGTCGGCGATGGCGTCGAGCTGCTTGTCGCTGACGTCGCCCGGCGGCACGCCGGTCTTCTTCAGGGACAGGGTGACGGCGGCGTAGCCGGGCTTCTTGTGGGCAGTGACGTTGCGGGCACGCCAGCGGGCGAAGCCGGGGTGCTCGGCGTCCAGCTGGGCGAGCAGCGCGTCCTGGTCTTCCAGCGCGCGGTACTGCGGATCAACGAAGAAGCGGCTGACCCGGGCCACCTCATCCGCGGTGAGGGTGGTGGGGCCGTCCTTGAGGTGCTGCCACTCGGCCTCGACGCGCTCGGCGAACACCTCCGGACCCAGGGCCTTGACCAGGATCTTGATGCGCGCCTTGAACTTGTTGTCGCGGCGACCGTAGCGGTTGTAGACGCGCAGGATGGCGTCCAGGTAGCTCAGCAGGTGCTGCCAGGGCAGGAATTCGTTGATGAAGCTGCCGACGATGGGAGTACGGCCCAGGCCGCCGCCCACGGATACGCGGAAGCCCAGCTCGCCCGCGTCGTTGCGCACCGCTTCCAGGCCGATGTCATGCACCTCGATGGCCGCGCGGTCGCGCACCGCGCCGTTGACGGCGATCTTGAACTTGCGCGGCAGGAAGGCGAATTCCGGGTGGAAGGTGGACCACTGACGGATGATCTCGCACCAGGGGCGCGGATCCACCACCTCGTCCCGGGCCACGCCGGCGAACTGGTCGGTGGTGGTGTTGCGGATGCAGTTGCCGCTGGTCTGGATGGCATGCATCTGCACGGTGGCCAGCTTGCCGAGGATCTCCGGCACATCCTCCAGCTCCGGCCAGTTGAATTGCACGTTGGTGCGGGTGCTGATATGCGCGTAGCCCTTGTCGTACTGACGGGCGATATGCGCCAGCATGCGCACCTGGGTCGAGGACAGCAGGCCGTAGGGCACCGCCACGCGCAGCATGGGCGCGTAGCGCTGGATATACAGGCCATTCTGCAGGCGCAGCGGGCGGAACTCGTCTTCCTTCAGCTCACCGGCCAGGTAGCGGCGGGTCTGGTCGCGGAACTGCCGGACGCGCTCCTCGATGATGTGCTGATCGTACTGGTCGTAAACGTACATAGGGGTCCTGCTAAGCGGTCTACTGCCGGGTTGCGCGCAGCCGCGCGCCACCGCGTGTCGGGGCCGGCACGATAGCAACATCCATTTATGCTTAAAAGTGCAAAATAAGAATATGGTTAGAGCTGAAACTGATAAGGCGGAAGGCGAAACAGGCCAGGCTGAGCTTTACTTCAGGGGGTCGCCGAGAATAAGGGAAATCTCATGGACAAGCATCCCGATCATGACGAAAGTGACAGCCGCGCCGACGCCCTGGCTATCCTGGCGCTGATCACACTGGCCGTGGTTACCGCGATCTATTGGGTCAGCAGTCAATAACTGGCACAATGCCGCGCTTTTTTGTTTTGCGGGCGGTAGTCGATGGAACGCGTGGTCGCTGGGTTGCTGTTGTACTGGCTGGCATTATCCGCCGGGGCGTCGCCTTCGGTGGTGTTCCTCAATCCCGGCTATTCCAGCGAACCGTTCTGGGTCAGCTATACGCAGTTCATGGAGGCGGTCGCCAGCGACCTGGGCCTTGAGCTCGAGGTGCATTACGCCGAGCGGAATTTCGGGCGCCTGGTGGAGCAGGCCAGGCAGGTGCGCCAGCGCGAGCCGGACTACCTGCTGTTCGTCAACGAGATCTATGCCGGTCCGGAGCTGTTGCGCATCTTCGCGGACAGCCCGATCCGGCTGTTCAACGTGCACAGCACCCTGACCGCCTCGCAGCGCGAGCGCATGGGGAACCCGCGCGAGCGCTATCCCAACTGGATCGGCAGCCTGATTCCCAATGATGAAGAGGCCGGCTATCTGATGGGCAAGGCCCTGGCCGCACTCAAGCCGCCGGGCCCGGCGGAGATGCTGGCCTTTGGCGGCATTCCGCAGACCCCGTCGGCACAGCTGCGCAATCGGGGACTGCTGCGCGCCCTGGAGGAGCACCCCGACATTCGCCTGCGCCAGCTGGTGAACGGGGAATGGTCGCGACAGCGGGCCTACCAGCAGGCGCGCACCCTGTTCGAGCGCTATCCGCGGGCGCGGCTGGTATGGTCCGCCAACGACGAGATGGCGCTGGGGGCCATGGACGCGGCGCGGGAGCGGGGCCTGCAGCCCGGCAGGGACCTGTTCTTCAGCGCCGCCAACAACTCCGATGCAGTGTTCCGGGGGCGCCTGGCCGGTGAGATCGGCGCGCTCACTTCCGGACATTTCACCCTCGGCGGCTGGGCCCTGCTGTTGATCCACGA
The DNA here is from genome assembly GCA_035306625.1 of Pseudomonas sp. GTDB lineage: Bacteria > Pseudomonadota > Gammaproteobacteria > Pseudomonadales > Pseudomonadaceae > Serpens. The sequence continues at coordinate 3,405 of DATGNS010000048.1, forward strand.
CTATCACCATGGTCGGGATTTCGCCGACAGTGTCGGTGTGGATGCCGTGGCCCGGGTGTTCCGGCTACTGGACGACGAGGAGGTGCGGCGCATGCAGCAGCGGCTCGGGTCGTCGCACCTCGAGGTGGACTTTCGCCGATACAGCCGTGCCCTGCATGCCGACCGGGACACCTATCCCCTCGACCTGTCTCCGCTGCTGGGTCAGGCCAGGTAGAGCACCAGCCTGACCAGCCCCAGGATCACCAGCACGAAGATCAGGCTGAACAGCAGGCCGAGCACGATGAACTGCACCGGCCGGCCGCGACTGAAGTCCCGGGTGCGGTTCCTGCCGCTCTGCACTCCCAGTGCAGCGGCCAGGATGCTCTGCAGCAGCTCGCCCCATCCCAGGGGGCGCTTGTCGTCGTCGTGCTGGTCCATGACGGGCTCCTTCGCGGGTTCTGCTTCAAGCATAGAGCCCGACCCGGACTGTGACCTGAGTCACGACAAGTGCTCTGGAACGGAGCATGGCGGACATCCGGCGGGTGTCCGATGGTACAGTCGGCCCTTTCCGATCGTTGGTTCTTGCGGGAGCACCAAGTGAAGAGCATGGCGCCGCACGACTGGGAAACCCGTGCGCTGCATACGCTGGGGCTGGCCCTGCTGGTCATGTTCACGGCCTGGCTGGGCATTGCCACCCGCTCGGTCGGCAGTCTGGCCTCCGTCTGGCCGGCCAATGCCGTGCTGCTGGGCATCTTCATTCTCCAGCCACGTCTGGCCAGGCCGGCCGGCTGGCTCGCGGCGCTGCTCGGCTTCGTGGCGGCCGACCTGCTCATGGGCAGCGACCTCTGGCTCACCCTGCGGCTCACCCTGGTCAACCTGGTCTTCGTGGCCGGCGCCCTGCTGCTGGTGCGCGCCGTTCCCCCTCGCTGGCGTTCGCTGCGCAGGCTCGAGAGCCTGTGGACCTACACCCTGATCTGTCTGATCGCTTCCTGCTGTTCCGCGGCCGCTGCGGTCCTGCTGGCCCACTGGCTGGAGCCGACGTTCTTCACCGGCGCCTGGGAGGCTGCCGCGTCCTGGTTCAGCGCGGACGTGATGAACGCGGTGCTGGTCCTGCCGGTCATGCTGTCGGCGCCGGCCTTTTTCTCCCACCTGGCCAGGGGCGGGCACTCCCGGCGGCAGGACGATCTCTGGCAGTTCGTACCGGCCGTGGCCCTGCTGGCATCGCTGATGGTCTGTGCCGGCGTCGGCGGGCCCGGCTCCCTGGCCGTGGTGGTACTGGCGCTGCTCTGGTGCGCGCTCAGCTATCCGCTGTTCATCACCGCGCTGCTGAACCTGCTGACCTGCGTCTGGTTCCTGGTGGCCGTCAGTTTCGATCTGTTTCCCTTCCTGGATGTGGGTCCCGATAGCATCCGGATTACCGTGTTGCGCCTGTGTGTGGCGGCGTTCGCGCTGCTTCCGCTGTGGACGGTCGGGCTCGGCCAGGCGCGCGCTCAGCGTGCGTGTCATGCCGCTGACGGAGGGCTGCCGGTCGGGGTACTGAATCGGGAGCGGCTGTTCGTCCGGGCCGCGGCGCTGATGCGCCGCAAGCTGCGCAGGCCGGTGGCGGTGATGATGGTCGGCCCGCAGGGGAGTACCGAAGCATCCGATCTGCTGCATGCCATGGGCATCGTCAGACAGGTGCTGCGCAGGACCGACCTGGTCGGTCAGCTGCATGGCCAGCATTTCATCCTGGTGGTGCGCGGGATCAGCCGCAGCACGGCCGAGGCCATCGCCGAGCGGGTCCGGGGCGCGCTGGCACGGTCAGGCTGCGAGGTTTTCCGTGTCGGCCTGACCTGGTATCCGCAGCCACCGGCCGAGCCGCTGGATGAGCTGTTCGCCACCGCCGAGCAGGCCTGGCGGGAAGAGTGCGAGAAGGCCAGGAAGCAACAGCCGAGGCGGCGGGAAGGCTCCGGGCTGTCAGCCGTGTAGGAGGGCGGTGCCGCGCCGGCCGCGTTCCGCCCGCTCGGCCCGGGCGCGGAGCTGGCCGCAGCCGCCGTCGACATCCTGCCCCGCGGAATTGCGCACCTTGGTCAGCACGCCGTTGCCGTGCAGGTAGCGCACGATCTGGCGGATGCGTTCGCCTTCCGGACGCTGGTATTCGTCCGCTTCCAGGCTGTTGTACGGGATCAGGTTCATCACCGCGTACTTGCCCTTGAGCAGCCGGATGATGCCGTCCATTTCCGCCTGGCTGTCATTGATGCCCTTGAGCAGGGTCCACTGGTACTGGATGGGATAACCCACCGTGCGGGCGTAGCGCTCGCCCTGCTCGATTAGCTCCTCGGGCGCGATGCGCGGTGCGCGGGGCAGCAGCCGGGCGCGCAGTTCGGCATCGGTGGTATGCAGCGAGAGGGCCAGGGCCGGCTTGACGCGCTGCTGCGGCAGGCGCTCGAAGACCCGGGGATCGCCCACCGTGGAGAACACCAGGTTCTTGTGGCCGATGCCGCCCTCGGTGCCCAGCAGCTCGATGGCCTCCAGCACGTTGTCCAGGTTGTGGGCCGGCTCGCCCATGCCCATGAACACCACCTTCCTGACCGTGCGCCTGCGGCGGGCCAGGGCCACCTGGGCGACGATCTCGGCGCTGCCCACCTGGCGCAGCAGACCACTCTTGCCGGTCATGCAGAAGGTGCAGCCCACCGCGCAGCCCACCTGGCTGGACACGCACAGTCCCTCCCGGGGCAGCAGCACGCTCTCCACCATCTGGCCGTCGTCCAGCTCCACCAGCAGCCGGGCGGAATCATCGGCGCCCGGGTGTTCGGAGCGCAGGCGGGCCAGACCATCGAGATGGGCGGCCAGCTCCGGGAGATACTCGCGTACGGCCAGGGGCAGGAAGTCCTGGCTCTGTTGGCGCCGGGTGCCGGTGTCCAGGGGCTGGCCATGCAGCCAGGCACGCAGGATGCGGGTGATGTGGAGGGGCTTGGCGCCGCGTTCGGCAAGGGCCTGATGGATCTGTTGAATGCGCATGATCGAAGGAGTCGGAGAACTAGCGAGGCAGGCGAGCGGTGCTGAGCAGCATGGCCAGCAGCAGGGCGGCGACCATGGCGAAGGCAGCGGCCAGCGAGCCGTGATGGGCCACGAAGCCCATGAGTGCCGGGCCGGCCAGGACACCGGCGAAGCCTACCGTGGTGGCGGCGGTCACCGCCAGGTGCACCGGCATGTCCTTCTGGTGATTGAGGGCGGAAATCAGTACCGGCGCGATGTTCGCACAGCCCAGGCCGCACAGGGCATAGCCGAGCAGAGCCAGCAGCCAGTGGCCGGCCAGCAGGCTGAGCAACAGGCCGGCGGCGGCGATCAGCGCGCCGATCACCACCACGCGCACGGTGCCCAGGCGGGCCACCAGCGGCCCGCCGGCCAGGCGCGCCAGCGCCACGAGTGCGGCGAAGCTGGCGTAGCCCAGACCGGCCAGCGACATGGCCATGCCCTTTTCCTGGGTCAGGTAGAGGGCGCTCCAGTCCAGGATCGCGCCCTCGGCCAGGTACACCACGAAGCACAGCAGGCCCACTACCAGCACCACGCCACCGGGGCGGGCGAACAGGGTGCCGCCGGCCGGTTCGCGCTGGGTCAGCAGGCCGTCACGAATCAGCACGCAGACGAGCAGCATCAGGCCCACCAGCAGCAGGGTGCTGATCGCCGGATTCAGGCCCAGGGTCAGCAGGGTGGTCAGGCAGGCCGCCCCGGCAATGGTGCCTACGCTGAACATGCCGTGGAACTGGGGCATCAGCGCTCGCCCGAGGGCGCGTTCCACCTTCAGGGCCTGGATGTTGAACAGGATGTCCAGCACGCCCAGGGTGCCGCCGAAGACGAACAGCGCGACACCCAGCCAGGCGAGCGAGTCGGTGAGCGCCATGGCGGCCAGGGCGCAGAGCAGCAGGGCCAGGTTGCCCAGGGCGGCCAGGCGAATGCCCAGGCGGGCGGCCAGCATGCCGGACAGCGGCATGCAGGACAGCGAGCCGGCGCCCACGCACAGTAGCAAGAGCCCGAAGGTGGCATCGCTCATGGGAATGCGTTCGCGCACGTAGGGAATCAGCGGAGCCCAGACCGACAGGCCGAAGCCGGCGAGGAAGAAGCCGCAGCGGGTAGCCCAGCGCACGCGGGGCGCGCCGAGGTCGGGCAGGGCAGGGGTGGACATGACGGAACGGGAACCTCGGAACTTGCGGAAGCGGACAGCGCCCGGGCGGCGCAACATACCGCAAAGCGGCGGCACGCGGGAGATTTTCGCCGT
>DATGNS010000049.1:0-12954 GCA_035306625.1 Pseudomonas sp.
TCGCCGCTCAGGCGGTCGCGCCGCTGCTGCTCCACCGCTTGCTGCTGACGCTGGCGCTGCCAGACCTGGCGCCACAACCGCAGGGCATAGATGGCCAGGCCGGCGATGATCGCCAGCGCGCCGATCAGGACGATCTCAAGCACCGTGGCACTTCTTGTATTTCTTCTGGCTGCCGCAGGGGCAGGGGTCGTTGCGGCCGATCGCCTTCAGGGGATTGCGCGCCGGCTCCTGCGGGCCATGGTTGCAATGGGGGCCATGCACATGGCCGTGATCATGCTCATGGTCGTGATTGCAGTGCGGACCGTGGACATGGGGTTGCTGCGTCATGGAACTACTCCGGTATGTGGTCGCGGGGAATTATCTCGCCGCTGCGGGAGAAGGGCACGTTGCGGCCGAAGAACAGGCCCGCCTTGAGGGTTCCTTCCAGACGATAGTGCACCGGCCGGTCGGGCTTTTCCAGGAAGCGGGTGATCTCGCGGATATGGCGCCAGAGGTTGGTATGCAGGTTCGTCTCGAAACGGCTGGTGCCGTTTGCCGGGACAACGCGGCTGCGCTCGTCCTCGTTGCGGGCCAGGGCGATGTCGTTGAGCAACAGCCGGTAGTGCATGCCGCGCACCGGCAGGCTGCGCCCATTGGGGTTGCTGATCTCGAAATGCAGGCGGAACTGCTGCTGATCCAGCCGTGCTTCCACGGTTTCCACTTTCAGCAGACGGACTTGCGGATCCTCGAAGTCGCCACCGACCCAGGTCGCACAACCGCTCAGCAAAAGACCGAGCAGCAGACTGGCGAGGCGTACGGGATAAGACATAGGCGGTAGAACGCGTCAGGAATGTGCGCTGGATTGTAGCGGCCGTTACCGCCTATTCCTACCGGAGTGCTCTGCCAATCAGAGATAGGCCGCACAGCATTTCTTGAACTTTTCCCCGCTGCCGCAGGGGCAGGGGTCGTTGCGACCCGCCTTGAGGGGCACGGTGGGATCGATGAAATACCAGCGGCCGGCATGTTGCACGAAGGCCGAGTACTCGCGATGGGTGTGCTCGCCCTGGCCGTCATGCCAGCGTGCGGTGAAGGTGACCCGGGCATGCTCCGGCGTGCCGCCCATGACCTCGCTGTGCTCCACCTCCAGTCCCAGCCAGGTGCTCTGGGCGCTCCAGGCCGCCATGGCCTGCCGATCCAGCCGCGACTGCTGGGCCGGCAGCGTGGTGTCCACCAGATAGTCGATCAATCCCAGCACATAGGCGCTGTAGCGTGAGCGCATCAGCAGCTCGGCGCTGGGTGCCGGTGTGCCGTCATGAAAGCGGCCGCAGCAGGCGGCCAGTGGCAGACCGCTGTCGCAGGGGCAGGCTGGGGACATGGCGTGACCTTCATATCAACGGAAAGCGCAATGATAGGCGAGGACGAAGCCCCTCCGTAATGCGAGCTGGCGCACGGGACAGGCGCTGCTTAACTGACTGTGCGAATTCATCAGGAGGGAGCATGAGCAGCTTGGGAAGAGCAATGGCCCTGGCGGGACTGGCCGGGGTGCTGATCGGTTGCGCCGGTCCGCAGGACGGGCGTGAGTACGGCAGGGTGTGGCCACCCGTCCTGCCGACCGAGGCGCTGGCTGCGGAGCCCACGCCCGCGCCCGTCGTGCGCGTGCAGCTGGATGTGAAATTCGACTTCGACAAGCAGACCGTCAAGCCGGAGAGCTACGGCGAACTGCAGAATGTCGCGCAGTTCATGGCGCAGTTCCCCCACACCACCACGCTGGTCGAGGGCCACACCGACGAGGTGGGCACCGATGCCTACAACCAGCGATTGTCCGAACGCCGGGCCATGGCCGTGCGCCAGGTCCTGGTCGATGAGTTCGGCATTCATCCCGGGCGTGTCGATGCCATAGGCTTCGGCGAGGCCCGCCCGATTGCCAGCAATGCAAGCGATGAGGGCCGCGCCCTGAATCGCCGCGTGGAGGCGGTGGTCGAGGCGCGAGAGATGTGATGTGACTACGCCGGGCCGCGCCGTTTGGTAACATGCCGCACTTTTTATGCAATCGAGTCCCGGCATGGAACGTTCACGCTTTCGCTCCGAGTACCTGCACCCACGCTACTGGCTCCTGTGGCTGGGTCTGGGTCTGTTGTGGTTGATCGTACAGCTGCCCTATCCGGTGCTGCTGCGCCTGGGCCGTCTGGTGGGCTGGCTGCTTTACCTGTTCGGCAAGGAACGGCGTGCTATCGCACGACGCAACCTGGAACTGGCCTTCCCCGACCTGGACGAGGCCCAGCTCACGCGGCTGCTCAAGGAAAACTTCGCCTCCATGGGCATCGCCTTCTTCGAGATGGCCATGAGCTGGTGGTGGGCCAAGCCGCGGCTGGCCAGGCTGGCAAAGGTTGAAGGGCTGGAGCATCTGCGTCAGGCCCAGCAGGAAGGACAGGGTGTGATCCTCATGGCCCTGCACTTCACCACCCTGGAGATCGGGGCCGCACTGCTGGGTCAGCTGCATACCATCGATGGCATGTATCGCCAGCACGACAACGCGGTGTTCGACTTCGTGCAACGCCGCGGGCGCGAGCGCCACAATCAGGACGCCACCGCGGTGGAACGCGAGGATGTGCGCACCATGCTCAAGGTGCTGCGCGCCGGCCGCGCCATCTGGTACGCGCCCGATCAGGATTATGGCCGCAGGCAGAGCATCTTCGTGCCCCTGTTCGGCGTGCCCGCTGCCACGGTAACCGCCACCACCAAGTTCGCCCGCCTCGGACGCGCCCGGGTCATCCCCTTCACCCAGGAGCGCCTGCCGGATGGCTCGGGATATCGCCTGGTGATCCATCCGCCTCTGGACAACTTCCCCGGCGAGAGCGAGGAAGCGGATTGCCTGCGCATCAACCAGTGGGTGGAGGAAAAGCTCCGCGAAACACCCGAGCAGTACCTGTGGTGTCACCGCCGTTACAAGACTCGGCCGGTGGGTGAACCCAAGCTGTATTAGTGGCGTTAACCGGGGCCATCGTAATGTTGGCCGCCGAGCATGGCGTGGGTGCCTCGGTGCACACCGTATCGGCGGCCGGAAAAGCGCCGACCGCCCTACACCCGCGCCGTCTGTAGGGTGGTCAACGCCCCGCGTTGGCCACCAGGTGGGGCTTCGGTGCCCACCGTATCGGCGGCCGGAACAACGCCGACCGCCCTACCCCCGCGCCGCCGTTGTAGGGTGGTCAACGCCACGCGTTGGCCACCAGGCAGGACTTCGGTGCACACCGTATCAGCGGGCAGAAAACGCTGCCCGCCCTACGCTCGTGTCGCCGTTGTAGGGGCGGGCAACGCCACATGTCCGCCCGCCATACCAGCCTGCCTCAGGCTGCAGCCGCCTTGGCCAGCGCCTGGCGCTGGCGCCATTCCATGAAGGTCTTGAGGAACAGGGTGAGCAGCGCCATGCAGGCGAGCAGGGCGGCCGCGGTGAAGGCGGCGGCGGTCTTGTAGTCGTTGTTCAACTGCTCGACCAGCAGCGGCAGCGTCAGGGTCTGGTTCATGATGGTGCCGGACACCACGGACACCGCGCCGAACTCCCCCACCGCCCGGGCGTTGGTGACCACCACCCCGTACAGCAGCGCCCACTTGATGTTGGGCAGGGTGACGTGCCGGAAGATCTGCCAGCCATTAGCACCCAGGGTCAGGGCGGCGGTTTCCTCCTCGGCCCCCTGGCTCTGCATGGTGGGAATCAGGATGCGCGCCACATAGGGCGCGGTGACGAACACCGTCACCATGATGATGCCCGGCCAGGCGAACATCAGCTGAATGTCGCGCTCGTAGAACCATTGGCCGATGAACCCCTCGACCCCGTAGATCACCAGGTAGCACAGGCCCGCCACCACCGGCGACACCGCGTAGGGAATATCAATGAGCGTGGACAGCAGGCGCCGGCCGCGGAAGTCGTAGCGGGTCACGCACCAGGCCAGGCAGATGCCGAACACCAGGTTGATGGGCACCGTGGCGATGGCCACCAGGATGGTGAGCATCAGCGCGTGCTGCATGTAGTCCTCGGCGAGGTTCTGCACCAGCAGGTCCCAGCCGCCGGCCAGGGCGCGGGTGAAGATCAGCACCAGCGGCACCAGCAGGATCAGGGCGACCAGGGCAAGTCCCAGGCCGATCAGCAGCCATTGCTGCCAGGAATTGGGTTTCTTCATTTCTTGCGCTGCCAACGAAGGACGCGGCTCTGCACCACCTGCAGGGTGAACAGCAGCAGCAGGGAAGCCAGCAGGACCACCGAGGCGATGGCCGCGGCGGCGGGGTAATCGAACTCGGAGAGGCGCACGAAGATCATCAGCGAGCTCACCTCGGTCTGGAACGGCATGTTGCCGGCGATCATCACCACCGCGCCGAACTCGCCGAGGCTGCGCACGAAGGACTGCGCGCCGCCGGTGATCAGCGCCGGCACCAGCATCGGCAGGATCACATGCCAGAAGGTCTGCAGCCTGCTGGCGCCCAGGGTGTGCGCGGCTTCCTCCAGCTCGCTGCCCAGCTCCAGCAGCACCGGCTGCACGGTGCGCACCACGAACGGCAGGCTGGTGAAGGTCATGGCCACCACGATGCCCGGAAAGGCATAGGACACCTTGAAGCCCAGCCACTGGCCGATCCAGCCCTCCGGAATCAGCAGGAAGGCCAGCGTCAGCCCGGCCACCGAGGTGGGCAGGGCGAAGGGCAGGTCCACCAGGGCATCGACCAGGCGCCGGCCGGGAAAGTCGTAGCGGGTAATGATCCAGGCCAGCAGCAGCCCGATCAGCAGTGCGGCCAGCGAGGAGTACAGCGCCGCCCGCAGGGTCACCCCGTAGCTGGCCACCACCCGCGGGTCGCTGATCGCCCGCCAGTACTCCATCCAGGTCAGATCGCTGACATACAGCAGCAGCGCCGAGATCGGCAGGAGGATCACCAGCGACAGGTACAGCGTGCTGATGCCGAAGCTCAGGCCGAAACCCGGCAGGGTGGGGGCCTGATGAAAGAAGCGTGGAATCGGAAGGCTCACGGGATATCGCTTTTCAAACGGATTACAGCCGCCGCAATGGCAACGCCGCCCGGCGGGGGGCGGCGTAGTCTACAGCACGGGGTACATCAGTTGGGACGCTGGCTCAGCAGCTGGTCCAGGACGCCGTTGCGGCCGAAGTGGGTCTCGGTGATGGTGTCCCAGTTGCCGAGCACCTCGGTGGGATTGATCAGGCGAACCTTGGCGAACTGGCCCTCGGTGGCCTTGACCACCTCCGGATGGTGCACGCGCAGGTTGTAGCGGGTCAGCAGCTCCTGCACTTCCCTGGTGTACTGGAAGTTCAGGTAGTCGGTGGCCAGTTTGCGGGTGCCCTTCTGGTCGACCACCTTGTCGACGATGGCCACCGGGAACTCGGCCAGCACGCTGACCGGCGGAATGACGATCTCGTAGTTGCCGGCCTTGAAGTCCGGATGGTTGGCGATGTTGATCACTTCCGACTCGAAGGTCAGCAGGGCGTCGCCCTGGCCGTTCTGGGCGAAGGCCACGGTGGCGCCACGGCCGCCGGTGGGGAAGCTTTCCACGTTGTGCAGCAGCTTGCCGACGAAGGCCTTGATCTTCGCCTCGTCGCCGTTGAACTTCTCGTTGGCGAACAGCCAGGCGGCCAGGTAGGTGTAGCGGGCGTTGCCGGAGGTCTTCGGGTTGGGGAACACCACCTTCACGTCGTCACGGATCAGATCGTCCCAGCTCTGGATGTTCTTCGGGTTGCCCTCGCGCACCAGGAAACCGATGGTGCTGTAGTAGGGCGAGCTGTTGTTGGGGAACTCGGTGGCCCAGTCGGCGTTGAGCAGCTTGCGCTTGGCCAGGATGTCCACGTCGGTCACCTGGTTGAAGGTCACCACGTCCACCTTCTTGCCCTGGATGATGTCCTGGGCCTGCTTGGAGGTGCCGGCAAAGGACTGGTCGATCTTCGGCTCCTCGCCGGTGGTGGCCTTCCAGTGCTCGATGAACATCGGGTTGATCTCGGCGAACAGCTCACGCGCCACGTCGTAGGAAGCATTCAGCAGCGGCGGGGTCTGGGCCTGGGCGGCGGCGCCGAACAGGCTGGTGGACAGGGCGGAGGCCAGCAACAGTTTCTTCAACATCAGAATCTTCCTTCGTGAATCGCACAGGCCGGAGCGGCCGACTGGGGAGAGATTCTGCGCGATAGCTATATGCTATGAAAATACGAAATCATCATAGGCTTATAGCTGAAAGGAATTAGTGCCGTGGCGATGCCCTCAAGGGCAGGGCTCAGGTCGGGAGCGGCGCGGCATGGGCTCCAGGTTTTCATCCGGGGCGGACGGCTTCGGCGGTTCCGCTGCGGGCGGCGCCGAAGAGGGCGACTCCGCGGCTGCCGGGTACAGGGCGGCCAGCAGGGCGCCCGCGGCTACCCCCAGCGCACCGGCCAGCAGCGGCTGCACGTCGTGCAGAGTTGCACGCGGATTGCCCGCAGGAGACGACTGCGGCGACTGCGGCTCGGCCGTCCGTTGCGGGCCGGGGCCCGCCTGGCCGTCGCCCAGTTGGCCCGGCTTGTCGTGCAGGGTGTCGCCGAGGTGACGCAGGTCCCCAAGCCGTCCGGGCGCTTCCACGGGCTCGTCGCTGGAAGGCGGCTCGTCCGCGGTATCCCGGGCCGTCTCCTCGTGGTGGGCCGGGGAGTGGCCCCAGTCATGGGGACGCTCGGCCGGGGAGCGCGATTCGGAGCGGCCTGCGGAACGGGCCAGACTCAGGCCCAGGGACAGGCTGCCCACGACCAGCAGGGCGGGATCCTGCCGGGCGAGGCGCTCAAGCTCTTCGGGCAACTGGGCCAGTGTGGCCTCGCGGAATCGATCCGCCAGCTCCAGCAGCTCATGGGCCAGATCCTCCAGCTGGTCCGCCGGTCCGCTTCTGCCCGTCGCCATGGCCATATCCCCCTCTGGACTGCCGCTGCACTGAGGACCGGGCTGCGGGCACCGAGTTCCCCCGCAAGGCCGAAACAGACAGGAACCGCCAGACCCGCTTCAAGGCGTTCCGCGACAGGTCAGTTCGGCATAGGGCTGACCCGGGGCGTAGTCGCCCGGCACACGCTCCATGGCCTGGCCGCCGGGGTCCACCCGGAAGGGCACGGGCGGAGAGCTGGCGCGGATTTCCTGCGGCACATGAAACTCGCAGACGACGGTCCGGTCACCTCGGTTCAATACCTTCACGGCACGCACGCCCAGCAGGTCGCCGTCCAGCGTCAGGGTGGGCTTGCCCATCGGCTGGACTTCGATGTCCAGGCCCTCGTGATGAACGATGATCTCGGGCTCCTCCATCTGGGCGAGCGCCAGCGGAGCGAACAGCTGCAAGACGACAGCGCAGCCGCCGGGAAAGAATGGGCGCCAAAGCATCGCGGGTTTCCTTGTCTGTGAAATACCCGCCTTTAGAAGGCTGCCCGAGGGATGGGTTCGAATTTCGCGGTTGCTGAGGTGTCGCTTGGGAACGACTCAGCGAACGGAGCACATGCCATGCACAAGAATCTCTGGGCAACGGCGATGCTGCTGGGGCTGCTGCTGGCAGCCTGTGGCGATGGCAATGGAGAGCGGGACAGGCCGCCCGCGGCACCGGCCATGCAGCCGGGCAATCCGACCAGTGATGGCGCGGATCGCCCCGACCTGCACGACGGGGACTGAATGCCGATGCCTCAGGCCAGGCAGGTCAGCCGATGCTGATCGGCGGCAGCTCGGGCAGGGTCACGGTCTGCTGGGAGCGCGGAGCGAGAATCTCCGCCTCGCCGTCCACGACGATCTCGTCGCGCTGGTTGACCACACGGGTGGCGATGCGTACGCGGAACTTGGGCAGCTTCTCGAGGATCTCCAGCTGCACGGTGAGGGTATCGCCGAACTTCACCGGGCGGGTGAACTTCATGGTCTGGCCCAGATAGATGGTGCCGGGCCCGGGCAGGGTACAGGCCACCGCGGCACTGATCAGCGCGCCGCTGAACATGCCATGGGCGATGCGCTCCTTGAAAATGGTGCCGGCGGCGAATTCCGGGTCCAGGTGCACCGGGTTGCGGTCCCCGGACATGGCGGCGAACAGCTGGATGTCCTTCTCACCAACGGTCTTGGAATAGGTGGCCTTCTGGCCGACTTCGAGCGCCTCGTAGGGGGTATTGGTGAGCTGGGTCATGCGATCTCCTTGGTAGGGCGGAACTGTCTGGCCAGGGCGGCCTCCAGCCAATCGAGCAGGAAGGCCATGACCTCCTCGCGATTGGTTTCATGCAGCAGTTCGTGGCGCGCGTCCGGATAGAGCTGGACGCTGACATGCTGCAGACCGGCGCGCCGCAGCGCGTCGGCAAGATCCAGTTGACGCTGCCCGGCGCTGACCGGGTCACGCTCGCCGCCGACAACCAGCAACGGCAGGCCATGGGGGATGCGCGCCAGGTTGGCGATCGGGGTGATCTCCAACAGGCCGCCGAGCAGGTCTACCCACAGCTGATTGGTGCAGCGGAAGCCGCACAGCGGATCGGCAAGGTAGGCATCCACCTCGGCGGTGTCGCGGCTCAGCCAGTCGTGGCCGGTACGGTTGGGACGAAAGGCACGGTTGAAGGAACCGAAGGTGAGGGCTTCCAGCAGCGCGCTGCGCCCGGTGGGCCCCTGGCGCCAGGCTTCCAGGCGCGCCACCAGGCGGCCCAGATGATACAGCAGGGCCGACTGATAGTTGGAGCCCGACAGCACAGCCCCGGCAAAACCGCACCCGTGGCGCATCAGATAGGCCTGGGCCAGATAGCTGCCCATGCTGTGGCCGAGCAGCAGCAGCGGGGTCTGCGGATGGCGCGAGCGAATCAGGGTTTCCAGTTCATGCAGGTCGGCCAGGACCCGCTGCCAGCCCTCGTGATCGGCAAAATGCCCGAGCAGGCCCTGCTGACGACCGGTCAGCCCATGCCCGCGCAGATCCGGAGCATAGAGCTCGATGCCGGCGGCGGTCAGCACCTCGCCGAACGCGGCGTAACGGGCGGCATGTTCGCTCATGCCGTGAATCAGCAGCAGCGCCGCACGCACGGGCTGCCGGGCGCTGGAGTGGTGAACCTGCAGGGCGAGGCCGTCACTGGTCTGCAAGGTAAAGGTACGCATGGTGGGCCGTTCCGTTGCCGAAAATTGGGATTGTAGGTAGCACGCGCAGCCGTGCCCAGCGTGCGGCCGAACGGTCATGTATTTGCGCCGCGGAAAATGGCTGCTAACTTGCTTCGGGCCTTGCCGTGTCCCCATGGCCAGCGCACGAGCGGGGAGGATTTCACGCTTTCCGCGCCGTGACCGAGTTCACTGAATCAGTCATTATTTGGGCGATCAGGCTTGATTCTGGCTATGGATGGCCATTTGCAAAGCTGATACTCTCGCGTCGCTTAGGGGCTCTGAACCGGGCTCTCAGCCACCGAATAACATCCAACCAACCGTCCGAAAACAGACGGTGAAGACTAGCTGTAGCTTAGGAGTGGGCTTCCCATGACCGAACATTACTGGAAGGACAAATATCCCGCTGGCGTGCCTGCGGAGATCAATGCCGATGCGTTCCCCAATATCCAGGCCGTTCTGAAGGAGTCCTGCCAGCGCTTTGCCAACAAGCCCGCCTTCAGCAACCTGGGAAAGACCATCACCTACGGTGAGCTGTACGAGCTCTCCGGCCGCTTCGCGGCCTGGTTGCAGCAGCATACCGACCTGAAGCCGGGCGATCGCATCGCCGTGCAACTGCCCAACGTGCTGCAGTACCCGGTCGTGGTGTTCGGGGCCATGCGTGCCGGTCTCATCGTGGTCAACACCAACCCGCTGTACACCGCGCGGGAAATGGAACACCAGTTCAACGACTCGGGCGCCAAGGCGCTGGTCTGCCTGGCCAACATGGCCCACCTGGCCGAGGAAGTGCTGCCCAGGACCGGCGTGAAGCACGTGGTCGTCACCGAAGTGGGCGACATGCTGCCGCCGCTCAAGCGCTTCATCGTCAACGCCGTGGTCAAGCACGTGAAGAAGATGGTGCCGGCCTACCGTCTGCCCCAGGCCATCAAGCTCACCGAGGCGCTGGCCAAGGGCAAGGGCGTGCCGGTTCGCGAGGCCAACCCGGAAAACAGCGAAATCGCCGTGCTGCAGTACATCGGCGGTACCACCGGCGTGGCCAAGGGCGCCATGCTCACCCATCGCAACCTGGTGGCCAACATGCTGCAGTGCAAGGCACTGATGGGCGCCAACCTGGGCGAAGGGTGCGAAACGGTCATCGCGCCGCTGCCGCTGTATCACATCTATGCCTTTACCGTGCACTGCATGATGCTGATGCTCACCGGCAACCACAACGTGCTGATCACCAACCCGCGCGACCTGCCGGCGATGATCAAGGACCTGGGCAACTACCCGTTCACCGGCTTCATCGGCCTGAACACCCTGTTCGTGGCCCTGTGCAACAACGAAGCCTTCCGCCGTCTGGACTTCTCCAACCTCAAGCTGACCCTCTCCGGGGGCATGGCCCTGCAGCTGGCCACCGCCGAGCGCTGGAAGGAAGTCACCGGCTGCGCCATCTGCGAAGGCTACGGCATGACCGAAACCAGCCCCGTGGTGTCGGTCAACCCGGTGCAGAACATCCAGGTCGGCACCATCGGCATCCCGCTGCCCTCCACCGAATGCCGCGTGATCGACGACGACGGCAACCCGCTGCCCCACGGCGAGCGCGGCGAGCTGTGCGTCAAGGGCCCGCAGGTCATGAAGGGCTACTGGCAGCGCGAAGAGGCCACCCGCGAGGTGCTGGACGCCGAAGGCTGGCTGCGCACCGGCGACGTGGCGATCATCCAGCCCGACGGCTACATGCGCATCGTCGACCGCAAGAAGGACATGATCCTGGTCTCCGGCTTCAACGTGTACCCCAACGAGCTGGAAGACGTGCTGGCCACCATGCCGGAAGTCCTGCAGTGCGCCGCCATCGGCGTGCCGGACGAGCGCACCGGCGAAGCCATCAAGATGTTCGTGGTGGTCAAGCCCGGCGCCAGCCTGACCAAGGAGCAGGTGCTCAAGCACATGCACGACAACGTCACCGGCTACAAGCGTCCCAAGCTTGTCGAGTTCCGCGACAGCCTGCCGACCACCAACGTCGGCAAGATCCTGCGCCGCGAGCTGCGCGACGAAGAGCTCAAGAAACTCAAGGTCAGCGCGTGACACCGAGAGAGGCCTGCAACCGCAGGCCTCTCTGCTTTCGGGCGGGCCCGCCCCAAACCCCAAACCCCAACCCCCGCAAACCCGACCCGCGTCTCACACCCCGCCGCCCCATTTGGGTTTTTGCCTCCCCCGCACTACCATGGCCGCCGTCACGACGGATCGTTAAGGGATTGACTCCGCCATGTACTCCGCCATGTACCCCCAGATCATCCACCATGGTGCCCGGGACGGCGTCACCGGCTCCTGTCATCAACTGTGCATGGACGAGCAGCACAGCCTGCTCATCGACTGCGGCCTGTTCCAGGGCGAAGAAACCTCTCCCGAAGGTGGCGCTGGCGCCGGCCGGCTGGCCATCGACTTCCCCATCGAGGGCATTCGCGCACTGGTTGCCACCCATGTGCACATTGATCACGTCGGGCGCATTCCCTGGCTGCTGGCCGCCGGCTTCAAGGGACCGATCCTGTGCAGCGAACCCTCCGCCAGGCTCCTGCCCATTGTGCTGGAGGATGCCTTCCGTCTCGGCGTGAGCCGCGACCAGCAACGGGTCGAGCGCTACCTGAAACTCATCGAGCAACGGCTGATCGCCCTGCCGTACAAGACCTGGTTCACCCTGGTGGACCAGCCCGGGCTCAAGGCGCGCATCCGGCTGCAAAGGGCGGGGCACATCCTCGGCTCGGTCTATGTGGAGATCGATCTGCACTACCCGCAGCGCAGGCACCGCGAGCGCGTGCTGTTCTCCGGAGACCTGGGCGCGCCCCACGCGCCGCTGCTGCCGGCCCCCCAACCGCCCTATCGTGCCGACACCCTGGTGATCGAAAGCACCTACGGCGACCGCCTGCATGAAGACCGCCGCGATCGGCGCAAGCGCCTGGAAGCGGTCATCGAGCAGGCGCTGGCCGATGACGGCAGCGTGCTGATTCCCGCCTTCAGCATCGGCCGCACCCAGGAACTGCTCTACGAGCTGGAAGACATCATCCACCGCAAGACGCGCCTGGGTACGCACAGGGAACCGGACGCACCTGCCGGCACTCCAATCGACTGGCCACAGTTGCCCATCATCCTCGACTCGCCCCTGGCCAGCCGCTTCACCGCCGCCTACCGCGAGCTGCAGCCGTTCTGGGACAAGGAAGCACTGCGCAGAGTCCAGGCCGGCCGACGCCCACTGGGGTTCGAGCAACTGATCACCGTCGACAGTCACAGCGAGCATGAACGCATGGTCCAGCACCTGACCCGAACCGCGCGGCCGGCCATCGTCATCGCCGGCAACGGCATGTGTTCGGGTGGGCGTATCGTCAACTACCTCAAGGCCATGCTCGGCGACCGTCGCCACAATGTGCTGTTCGTCGGCTACCAGTCGCGTGGCACGCCCGGGCACGCCATCCAGACCTACGGCCCACGCGGCGGTTACGTCAATCTGGATGGCGAACGTGTCGATATCCGCGCCGGCGTCGTCACCCTGGGTGGCTATTCGGCCCATGCCGACCAGCGCGGCCTGGTGAATTTCGTCACCCGCATGCGCCACTGGCCGACACAGATTCGCCTGGTCCACGGAGAGCGCGAAGCGAAGCGCCAGCTGGCTCAAGCGCTGGCCAGTCGGTTTGAGCAGCGTCAACACCCCGTACGGATAGTGATGGAGTAGGCGTTTTTTTTGGGTACAATCCGCCGCTTCCAAACTGGCGGGCGACCGTCAGGCAATGCTCCCTGGATGGGAGCGCAAGGTGTTATGGACATGAACTCGGTTCAGAACGAAGGAGTCAGCACGGCAGCCACCGCCGCCTGGTACCTCGTACACTGCAAGCCTCGTCAGGACGAGCGTGC
>DATGNS010000050.1:0-2139 GCA_035306625.1 Pseudomonas sp.
GCCGCAGAGCGACACCGTGAGCTACCAGGTCGACACCTGGTCCAGCGGCAACCTCGACCTGGAGTCGGAAAGCTCGCGCCAGTTCAGCGTCGGCCTGGCCTGGGACGCGACCAGCTGGCTCAACCTGACCCTGGACTACTACCGGATCGAGGTGGAGGACCGCATCCGCCAGATCGAATTCCAGGAACTGGTCAACTTCGACAATGCCGGGATCGCGCTGCCCAGCGGGACCTCCGTGGTCCGCCGCTCGAACGGCTCGATCAGCGAGGTCAACACCGCCTTTGCCAACGAGGGCGACCTGGAGACCAGCGGCGTCGACCTCAACCTGCGCACCCGCTTCACCCTGGGCGACGCCGGCCGGCTGGAGAACTGGCTGCAGGTGGCGAAGGTGCTCGACTTCACCATCACCGACGGCGACACGGTCAAGGACCGCCTGGGCTGGATCTCCGCCCCCGACCTGCGCGCCACCCTGCGCAACAGCTGGACGCTGGGCGAGCTGACCGCGAACTGGAACGTCAACCACATCGACTCGCAGCAGAATCCCGCCAACACGCCCGCGTTCGGCTTCATCGGCGGCGGCCCCGACTCGCGCCTGGGCAGCTTCGTCACCCACGACCTGTCGGTGACCTACCGGGCACCCTGGGAGGGCAGCATCACCGTCGGCGTGAACAATGCCGGCGACCGCTACCCGGCGCTGATGGAGGTGCGGGGACGGCCCTGGAACTTCGAGCTCTACGACGCTTACGGACGGACCCTGTACTTGCGTTACGCGCAGACGTTCTGAAAAGCCCGCGTCCGGCTCGATCGCGGTCACGGACGTGGCCAGGGTTTCGCGATGGGCCCGGGTCCGGTGGGTGGATCGGATCAAGCTGAACGATCCGGTCAGCAATACGGTACACGCAAGTGATTGTTTTTCAAGCCGAGTCTGGTGCGACGGGGCAGTTCACCGCCCCGTCGCAGGGTCGGGGCGACACTCGGGTTCCGTTCCAGCAGTGCAACACAGGGAACCTTTCGAGCCCTTAGCAGTCATATCTGCCGACTGCTAAACTGCCCCCCATGAACATGACCATGTCCCAGGCGCTCGTTGCCAACAACCTGCCGGTTACCGCTTTCAACGGTCTGACTCCGCTCGGTTCGCTGGAAGCCTACATCAGCGCGGTCCACCAGATTCCCGTCCTGTCGACCGAGGACGAGCAGGCGCTCGCGCGCCGCTATCGGGATGAAGAGGACCTGGACGCCGCGCGTGAGCTGGTGCATTCGCACCTGCGCTTCGTCGTGCACGTCGCGCGCGGCTACAGCGGGTACGGCCTGCAGCTGGCCGACCTGATCCAGGAAGGCAACATCGGCCTGATGAAGGCGGTGAAGCGCTTCGATCCGGATGTCGGCGTGCGCCTGGTGAGCTTCGCGGTGCACTGGATCCGCGCCGAGATGCACGAGTTCATCCTCAAGAACTGGCGCATCGTCAAGGTCGCCACGACCAAGGCGCAGCGCAAGCTGTTCTTCAACCTGCGCAAGAGCAAGACCCGGCTGGGCTGGCTCAACGCCGCCGAGGTCAGCGCGGTGGCCAAGGACCTCAACGTGTCCGAGCGCGAAGTGCTGGAGATGGAATCGCGCCTGTCGGGCCGCGACATCGGCTTCGATGCGCCGTCCGACGAGGACGACGAGCGCGCACCGCCGGCGCCTGCGGCCTACCTGGTCGCGCACGAGGAAGATCCGGCACAGGCCTACGAGCGCAGCAACAGCCAGGACGACAAGCTCGGCCTGCTGCGCGAAGGCATGGCCCGGCTGGACGCGCGTTCACGCGACATCATCATGCGTCGCTGGCTCGATGACGAAAGCAAGGTCACGCTGCAGGAGCTGGCCGACGAGTACGGCGTATCGGCCGAGCGCATCCGCCAGGTCGAGGCCAACGCGCTGAAGAAGATGAAGACGCTGTTCGCGGCCTGAGCCGTCAAGGTCTTCGTCAGGAAGCCCGGCTCCGGCCGGGCTTTTTCGTGGGCGCGCGGCCGACGTGGCTGCCGCTGCGGCACGTAGCCAGCGCACAGGCGTTGCCGCACAGGCTGCGGCGGCTCACCACTTGAACAGCACCAGGCTGATTGCCAGCGCGCCCATGCCGGTGACCAGGCCGTAGACGGTCTC
>DATGNS010000051.1:0-3072 GCA_035306625.1 Pseudomonas sp.
CGCCTGCCGGGCTTCGCGGGGGAGAGCCTCTCCGACGCCAGGGACATCAACTGATGTTCAATCGCATCCTCGTCGTCTGTATCGGTAACATCTGCCGCAGCCCCGTGGCCGAGGCGATGCTGCGCAGCGCACTGCCGGGCCGGCAGCTCAGCTCCGCTGGCCTGGGCGCACTGGTTGGCCAGGGGGTCGAGCCTACCGCTCGAGAACTTGCCGAAGCCGATGGCCTCGACGTCTCGAGCCACCAGGCCCGCCAGCTCACCCCCGAGATGCTCAGCGACGCCGACCTGGTCCTCGTCATGAGCCACGGCCAGCGCCGCGCCGTCGGCGAGATCGCCCCCGAAGCCCTCGGCAAGACGATGTTGCTGGGCAAGTGGCTCCCGGGCGAGCCGGAAATTCCCGACCCCTACCGCAAGAGTCGGGAGGTGTTCGAGCATGTTCATCGCTTACTCGTTGATGCCACCTCCCGCTGGTCAGCCCGCCTGTAGGAGTCCGGCTTTGCCGGGCGAACGGAGGCCGCAGGCCTCCCGATAACTTTCATCTCCGTAAAGACACCAATGACCGAATCTTCAAACACTGCTCCACCGCGCTCGGCCCCCGCCGACGACGAGATCGATCTCGGCCGCCTCTTCGGCCTGCTGCTCGACCACAAGTGGCTGATCCTTGCCATCACCTTCGTCTTCGCTACGGTGGGGGCGGCCTATGCCCTGATCGCCACGCCGGTCTATCAGGCCGATGCCCTGGTGCAGGTGGAGCGGCGCTCCTCCATCAGCCCCCTGGGGGACCTGGGCAGCGTCTTCGGCGAGGAGACCGACAGCCGCACCTCCGCCGAGGTGCAGATCCTGCGCTCGCGCATGGTGCTGGGCCAGGTGGTGGACCGCCTGGAGCTGGATACCGTGGTCACGCCGGCCTCCCTGCCGGTGCTCGGCGACGCCCTGCGCCGGCGCGGCATCGAGCGCCCCGGCTTCATGGAAGGGCGCGCTGCGGTATGGGGCGGTGAGCACCTGGAGCTGGGCCGCCTCGAGGTCGCCGACCATCTACGCGGAGAGCCGTTGATCCTGCGCTCCCTGGGTGAGGGGCGCTACCGTCTACTGCTGAATGGTGAGCCGCTGGGCGAGGGGCAGGTCGCGGAAGGGGTGAGCTTCCGAGACGGCGATGTGCAGCTGCGAGTGGCCGCGCTTTCCGCCCCCGCAGGGGCCGAGTTCACCCTGGTCAAGCGCAGCCGCGCCGCCGCTATCCGCAGCCTCGCCGCTCGGCTCAATGTAAGCGAGGTGGGGGGAGGCCGAAGCGCCAGCACCGGCATGCTCAGCCTCACCCTGACCGGCACCGATACCACCGAGATCAAGCATGCCCTGGACACCGTCACCGAGGTGTTCCTGCTGCAGAACGTGGAGCGTCAATCAGCCGAGGCGGAGCAGAGCCTCGCCTTCCTGGAGGAGCAGGCACCGGAACTGCGCAGCCAGCTCGCCGCCGCGGAGGATCGCCTCAACGACTACCGGGTCGACATGGACAGCGTGGATCTCTCCAGTGAAGCTCGCGCCGCCATCGAGCAGTTCATCGAGATCGAGCGCCAGCTCAACGAGCTGGAGTTCCAGGAGGCCGAGCTGGCCCAGCGCTTTACTTCCAGCCACCCGAGCTACCAGGCCCTGCTGCGCCAGAAGCGCTTCCTGCAGGAGGAGCGCGCCGAACTCAACCAGCGGGTCAACCAGCTGCCTGCGGCCCAGCAGGAGGTGGTGCGCCTGACCCGGGACGTGGAGGTCACCCAGGCGATCTATGTCAACGTGCTCAACAAGATCCAGGAGCTGCAGGTCGCCAAGGCCGGTACCGTGGGCAACGTGCGCATCATCGACGACGCCCTGATCGGCCCCGGCCCCATCGAGCCGAGGAAGCCCCTGATCGTGGTGCTGGCCACCCTGCTGGGCGGCATGCTGTCGGTGGGCATCGTGCTGGTACGCGGCCTGCTGCGCCGCGGGGTGGAATCCCCGGAGCAGCTCGAGGAAGCCGGCCTTCCGGTATATGCCACCGTGCCGCTCTCCGACGAGCAGCGCAAGCTCACCCGGCGGGTGAAGCACCGCCAGGACAAGCAGGCCAGGGAGATCGTGACGGGCGTGCTCGCCGACCGAGCTCCGGCGGATACCTCCATCGAGGCGCTGAGGGGCCTGCGCACCAGCCTGCACTTCGCCATGCTGGAAGCAGGCAATAACCGGCTGATGATCACCGGCCCCAGCCCCGCAATCGGCAAGAGCTTCATCTCGGTGAACCTGGGCGCGACCTGTGCCCAGGGAGGGCAGCGGGTGCTGGTCGTGGATGCCGACATGCGCAAGGGCCACGTGCATCACGCTTTCAAGGGGCAGAGCGAGGGAGGGCTCTCCGACCTGCTCAGCGGCCGCCAGACCCTGGCGGGAATCATCCGTGAGAGCGGCATTCCGGGGCTCGACTACGTCAGCCGCGGCACCGCTCCCCCCAATCCCGCAGAGCTGCTGATGACAGCAGGCTTCAGTCGCTTTCTGGAAGAGGTGAGCGAGCGTTACGACCTGGTGATCATCGATACCCCTCCGGTGCTCGCGGTTACCGATGCGGCTATCGCCGGCAAGCAGTGTGGCACCACCCTGATGGTCGCGCGCTTCCAGGCCAACCCGGTGAAGGAGCTGCAGATCGCCGCCCGCCGGCTGGAAACCGCCGGTGTCACCGTCAAGGGGACTATCCTCAATGCCATGGAGCAGCGTGCCGCTACCAGCTACGGCTATGGCTACTACCAATACTCCTATAAATAGCTAGAGGGCCGGCTCGCCTGGTGTGCCGTGTCGGGCAGCTGCCAGCGAAAAGCCTCCCGCTTGGCGGCCATGGGCGCCTTGGCGATGGGCTAGCGGGGCATGATCGCGTATGATCATCGGCTGAAAACCGACGACTGCAGGGGATGGAGCGCGCCCGGACACAACTCCCGGGCGGTAGCGTGCCCGGGAAGCAGTAGCGAAGGACGCCATGACCGGCCTGGACAGAGGAAGCTTTCGGGATGAACCCAACAGAACAACCTGCCACAGGGTACGACGACGAAATCGACCTGCGCGACCTGGC
>DATGNS010000052.1:0-5158 GCA_035306625.1 Pseudomonas sp.
GACATCACCATGCCCAGGGACTGGGCCCAGTCGGGCAGGGCGGTGTAGTGCAGGTGGTGCGGACCGGCCCAGATGTACAGGGTGATCAGCGCCCAGAAGTGCACGATGGACAGGCGGTAGGAATAGACCGGACGGCCGGCCTGCTTCGGCACGAAGTAGTACATCATGCCCAGGAACGCGGTGGTCAGGAAGAAGCCCACGGCGTTGTGGCCGTACCACCACTGCACCATGGCGTCGGTGGCGCCGGCGTAGATGGAGTAGGACTTGGTGAGGGTGACCGGCATCTCAAGGTTGTTGACGATGTGCAGCATCGCCACAACGATGATGAAGGCACCGTAGAACCAGTTGCCTACGTACAGGTGCTTGACGTTGCGCTTCAGCAGGGTGCCGAAGAACACGACGCCGTAGGCGACCCAGACAACGGCGATCAGAATGTCGATCGGCCACTCCAGCTCGGCGTATTCCTTGCCGCCGGTCCAGCCCATGGGCAGGGAGATGGCGGCGAGCAGGATCACCAGTTGCCAGCCCCAGAAGGTGAACGCGGCCAGCTTGGGCGCGAACAGCGTGGTCTGGCAGGTGCGCTGCACGGTGTAGTAGGAGGTGGCAAACAGGGCGCAGCCGCCGAATGCGAAGATCACTGCGTTGGTGTGCAGTGGGCGCAGACGGCCGAAGCTGGTCCAGGGGAGATCGAAGTTGAGGGCGGGCCAGGCCAACTGGGCGGCGATCAGGACGCCGACAAGCATCCCGACGATACCCCACACCACCGTCATGATGGCGAATTGGCGGACCACCTTGTAGTTGTAGGCGGTACTGGTTGCTGTGTTCATGTATGGGCTTCCATCCACGGTTTTGGGCAGAGTGCTGCGTCTGCCATTTCCTGGAGGCCAGGAAGCGACGGGTTTGCAGCGGAGAGAAGGATGGTGAAACCCCATTGCCAGCATATTGACCCGGATCAATGTCCCCTCGGACCCCGCGGCGCGGCGGATGAAGCGGAACTGCGCTGGAATCGTCCGGCGGAAGGCGCGGCGGCGACCCTGATCCTGGCCCATGGCGCGGGTGCGCCGATGGACAGTCCGTTCATGGACGAGATCGCCGAGAGGCTGTGCGCATGCGGGATCGCCGTGGTGCGCTTCGAGTTTCCCTACATGGCGTCACGGCGGCATGGCGGCGGGCGTCGGCCTCCCGATCCGCAGGCGCGCCTGCTGGATTGCTGGCGGCAGGTGCATGGCCAGGTGCGGCAACAGGTCACGGGCGTGCTGGCGGCAGGCGGCAAGTCCATGGGCGGGCGCATGGCCAGCCTGCTGGCCGACGAACTGTCAGCCGATGCGCTGGTCTGCCTGGGCTATCCCTTCCATCCCGCGGGACGGCCGGAAAGGACCCGGGTGGAGCATCTGGCCGGGCTGCGCACCCCGACCCTCATCCTGCAGGGGGAGCGGGACGCGCTGGGCTCGCGGGAGGAAGTGGCCGGTTATCGGCTGGCGCCGAGCATCCAGCTGGAATGGCTGGCCGCCGCCGACCACGACCTCAAGCCCCTGAAGCGCTCCGGCTTTACTCAGGCGCAGCACCTGCAGCACTGCGCCGAGCGAATCGCCGGCTTCCTGGCAGGCTTGAAGACGTAGACGGGCCGGCGGACGGGACTGTTCGCGACGCGCCTTGATTAGCGGTTGAAACGTTCCACCAGCGCATGCTGGCCGCGCGCCGTGCCGTTGAGTTCATGGGCCAGCTGGGCGGTGCTGGCGGCTTCGCCGGCGGTGCGCTCGGCCAGTTGGGCGATGGTGTCGAGGTTGCGGTTGATTTCCACGGCGGCGTCGCTCTGCTGCTCCGCGGCGGTAGCGATCTGCCCGGCCATGTCGGCAATGCGGTGCACCGCCTCGCCGATGCCGCCCAGGGCGCGGTCGGCGTTCAGCACCTGGGCGACGCTCTCGTCGGCCCGCTGGCGGCTGGTTTCCATGGCCTGCACGGCCTCTTCGGCAGTCTGCTGGAGGGCAGCGATCAGCTGATGGATCTGCTCGGTGGAGTCGACGGTGCGCTGGGCCAGCTGGCGCACCTCGTCGGCCACCACGGCGAAGCCGCGGCCCGCCTCGCCGGCACGGGCGGCCTCGATGGCGGCGTTCAGGGCCAGCAGGTTGGTCTGGTCGGTGATGCCCTTGATCACGTCCACCACGCCGCCGATCTCGCTGCTGTCCTGGGCCAGGCGTGCCACGGTGGCGCTGGATTGCGCGGCGGCGGCGGAGAGCTGCTCGATGCTGCGGCTGGCCTGCTCGGCAATCATGCGGCCCTCGTCGGTGAGCGCCTTGGCCTGGCGGGTCGCCTCGGCGGTCTCGCCGATATGGCGGGCCACCTCCTGGGTGGCGGTGCTGAGCAGGCGGATCGATTCGGCCACCCGCTCGGTTTCCTGCATCTGGTTGCGCAGGCCGCTGGAGCTGCTCTGCGCCAGTCGGTCGGCCTGGCCGGCCTGACTGCTCAGTTGTTCGGCAGTGTCCTGCAGGCGGGTCAGGCAGGTCTGCAAGTGCAACTGCTGGCTGATCATGGCCATTTCCAGCTGGGCGCTGATGCCCAGCCCGTCGGTGTACATGCGGGCGATCAGCGGGTCCGAAATGCCCTGGCTGCGCGCCAGGCTCAGCAGGCGACGCGGCCCGCGGGTCTGCCAGTAGAGGCCGGCCAGCCCCAGGGGGATGCACAGCAGCGCGGCGAGGGCGAAGCCCCAGATGCCGTCCAGCCAGGTGCCGATGGCGAAGCCGATCTGGCTGACCAGGATGAAGGGCAGCCAGTTGATCAGCACCGGCAGCCAGCGCGCTCGGCGCGGAACCGCCGGCTTGCCTTCATTGATGCGTCGATAGAGGGATTCGGCGCGGCGGATCTGCTCGGCGGTCGGCTTGCTGCGCACCGACTCGTAGCCGATGACCTTGCCGTTCTCCAGCATCGGCACCACGTAGGCGTTCACCCAGTAGTGGTCGCCGTTCTTGCAGCGGTTCTTGACGATGCCCATCCAGGGCCTGCCCGCCTTGAGGGTTTCCCACATGTGGGCGAACACCGCCGGCGGCACGTCAGGGTGACGCACCAGGTTGTGCGGAGCGCGCATCAGCTCTTCCCGACTGAAGCCGCAGATCTCGATGAAGGCTTCGTTGCAATAGGTGATCCGCCCCTTGAGATCGGTAGTGGAAATCAGACGCCGGTCGGCCGGATAGACACGCTCGTGCTGGGTGATGGGCAGGTTCTTGCGCATTGGACATCCTGTCGGAAGGGGGTTGGCCCAACCGAAACATCGAGTGGATTTTTGACGTCAAAAAACAGCATGCAAAAAATGGCGCGAAGCATACCTGCTTTTGCGGGTGTCGTCGCTCGTCATTTCAGCTCATGGGCCGTCGCGCAGGCGCTGACGCAACACGTAGTGCAGGATGCCGCCGTTCAGGAAATAGCCAACCTCGTTCAGGGTGTCGATGCGACAAAGGACGGGGAAGCTGTCGCGGCTGCCGTCCGCACGCCGGATCTCCACCTGCAGTTGCTGTCGCGGCTGCAGGTTGGC
Source organism: Pseudomonas sp. (assembly GCA_035306625.1). Classification (GTDB taxonomy): domain Bacteria; phylum Pseudomonadota; class Gammaproteobacteria; order Pseudomonadales; family Pseudomonadaceae; genus Serpens. The sequence goes on from DATGNS010000052.1 coordinate 3,527, forward strand.
CGACAGGCCGCGAATGTCCAGCACCTCGTTGCCGGTCAGCCCCAGGGTGTGACGGTTCTGGCCGTCGAGGAACTGCAGGGCCAGCACGCCCATGCCGATCAGGTTGGAACGGTGGATGCGCTCGAAACTCTCGGCGATCACCGCCCGGATGCCCAGCAGGGTGGTGCCCTTGGCGGCCCAGTCCCGGGAGGAACCGGTGCCGTACTCCTGGCCGGCGATCACCACCAGCGGGACGCCCTCGCGCTGGTAGCGCATGGCGGCGTCATAGATGGACAGCTTCTCGCCATCCGGCTGATGCAGTGTGTAGCCGCCCTCCACCCCGGCGAGCATCTCGTTGCGGATACGGATGTTGGCGAAGGTGCCGCGCATCATCACTTCGTGGTTGCCGCGCCGCGAGCCGTAGGAGTTGAAGTCCCGGGCGGCGACGCCCAGGGATTGCAGGTACAGGCCGGCCGGCGAGCTGGCCTTGATGTTGCCGGCGGGGGAAATGTGATCGGTGGTGATCGAGTCGCCGAAGATGGCCAGGATGCGCGCGCCGAGGATATCCGTCGGCGGCTCCAGGGGTTGGTCGATGCGGCTGAAGTAGGGCGGATGCTGCACATAGGTGGACGCCGGATCCCAGGCATAGGTGGCGCCGCTGGCCACCGGCATGCTGCGCCAGGCCTCGTCGCCGGTGAACACGTCGGCGTATTCGCGACGGAACATGCCGCCCTCCACGGTGGCCACCGCGGCGGCGATCTCGGCATCGCTGGGCCAGATGTCGCGCAGGTACACCGGTTGCCCCTGGCTGTCGGTGCCCAGCGGCTCGCCGAGCAGGTCGATGCGGGTGGTGCCGGCCAGGGCGAAGGCTACCACCAGGGGCGGCGAGGCCAGCCAGTTGGCCTTCACCTGCGGATGCACCCGCCCTTCGAAGTTGCGGTTGCCGGACAGTACCGAGCAGACGATCAGGTCGTGCTCGTTGACCGCCTCGGCGATGGGCTCGGGCAGCGGCCCCGAGTTGCCGATGCAGGTGGTGCAGCCGTAGCCGACCAGGAAGAAGCCCAGCTGTTGCAGGTAGGGCATGAGTCCTGCCCTTTCCAGGTAGTCGGTGACCACCCGGGAGCCCGGCGCCAGGGAGGACTTCACCCAGGGCCTGCGCTGCAGGCCGCGTTCCACGGCCTTCCTGGCCAGCAGCCCGGCGGCCATCAGCACGCTGGGGTTGGAGGTGTTGGTGCAGGAGGTGATGGCGGCGATGACCACGGCGCCGTGGCGCAGGCCGAAGCTCTCCCCGGGCACCGGAAACTCGGCCTCGGCCTGGGGCATGCGGCCGCTGGTTTCCAGCAGCAGGTCGAAGCAGGCGCGCAGGTCGGGCAGGGCGACGCGGTCCTGCGGGCGCTTGGGGCCGGCCAGGGACGGGCGCACGCTGTCCAGGTCCAGGCGCAGGGTTTCGCTGAACTCCGGTTCGGGGGAGTTCTCGTCGCGCCAGAGGCCCTGGGCGCGGCAGTAGGCCTCGACCAGGGCGATGCGCTCCTCGTCGCGGCCGGTCAGGCGCAGGTAGTCGAGGGTGACCTGATCCACGGGGAAGAAGCCGCAGGTGGCGCCGTATTCCGGCGCCATGTTGCTGATGGTGGCGCGATCGGCCAGGGGCAGGCC
>DATGNS010000053.1:0-2103 GCA_035306625.1 Pseudomonas sp.
TCAGGAACAGTTCCTTGCGGGTCTGCTTGCGCTTGCCGGCGTACTCGGCGTCGGCGAAGGTCATCTGCTTCATCGGAAAGCTCGGGCGGGTAAAGTCGACGGATTTTGCCAAATCAGGAAGTCTTTTTCAGAGTTTCCCTAGGCGTCTGCCCTTGATGGTGGCTGGGCATTCGGCCTGCAAAGAGAGAATCGGTACATGCCTCGCGCCTACCTCGACACCGAATTCACTGACCTCAATCCCTACAGTTACAAGCTGATCAGCCTGGCCATGGTGGTGCCCGGCGGTCCCGAGTTCTATGTCGAGCTCACCGATAACTGGGACGAGAGCGACTGCTCCGACTTTGTTATCGAGACGGTACTGCCGCAGCTGGACCTGGCCGTTCACGGACGCACCACCGCCCAGGCGCGGGTCGAGCTGCGGGCGTTTCTCGAGCGCATCGGCCCGGTCGAGATCATCAGCGATGCGCCGCTCTGGGACTGGCCGCTGCTGGTGTGGCTGGCCGGCCCCGAGGGCTTGCCGGACGGCGTGACCGCCGGACGGATCGGCGAGGACATCGAGTACGAATTCGACGATCTGGGCTACGAGCCGCCCCACCACGCATTGGAGGATGCCCGCTTGCTGGCCGCGCTGCTGGGTTGAGGTTCGGTACGGAGCGCAATCGGCGGCCGGAAAAGGCGCCGACCGCCCTACGGTTGCAGACCGAATCCGTCTCGTAGGGTGGTCAACGCAACGCGTTGGCCACCAAGCGTGGCGTCGGTGCACCCCGCAGTCTGCGGCCGGAAAAGGCGCCGACCGCCCTACGGTTGCAGGCCGAGTCCATCTCGTAGGGTGGTCAGCGCGAATGAGTTGGCCACCGAGCGTGGCGTCGGTGCAGCGTGCAATCGGCGGCCGGAAAAGGCGCCGGCCGCCCTACGGTTGCAGGCCGAGTCCGTCTCGTAGGGTGGTCAACGCGAATGCGTTGGCCACCGAGCGTGGCGTCGGTGCACCCCGCAATCGGCGGCCGGAAAATGCCGACCGCCCTGCGGTTGCGGGTAGCGCACATGCCGACGATCAGCCGCCGCCCGCATAGCTGTCCCACAGATGGATCGCCGCATACGCCCGCCAGGGCCGCCAGGCCTCGGCCCGGGTCTTGAGTTCCCGCGCGCTGATCCCGCCCGGCCCCCACACCGGCGACTTGAGCAGGCCCAGGTCTGCGGCCGGAAAGGCGTCCACCGCGCCGAAGCCGCGCAGCGCAATGTACTCGGCGGTCCAGGGACCGATGCCGGGCAGGGCGCAGAGGCGTTCGACCAGCGCGTCGGCGCCGTCCTCCACATGCAGCTCGAAACTGCCGTCGGCCACGGCGGCGGCAAGGCGCTGCAGCGCCAGCACTCGTCTGCCCGGCATGCCGATGCCGGACAGATCGGCGCTGGCGAGCTGTTCCGGGGTGGGGAAGAGGCGCCGCGGGCCGTCCGCCGGGGCATCCGGCAGCGGGTCGCCGAGCCGCGCCACCAGGCGGTTGGTGATGGTCACCGCGGCCTTGACGGTGACCTGCTGGCCAATGATGGCGCGTACCGCCTGCTCGAACGGATCGAATGCGGTGGGCAGGCGCAGACCGGGGTTGCCGGCCACCAGGGGCCCGAGCAGGGGATCACTGGCGAAGTGCGCGGCGATGGCCTGCGGGTCGGCATCCAGGTCGAACATGCGCCGCACCCGGGCCACCAGGGCCGGGCCGATGGCCGCGGCGGAAGGGCTGAGCTGCAGCTCAAGCAGATGCTGTTCGGGGTGCGGACGAACCGCCAGCCAGCCGGTCACCTCGCCCACCCGCAGGCTGCGGCAGTAGCCGCTGGCGTCGAGGGTTTCCACGCCGGGCAGCAGGCGCAGGGCAAAGTGGCGGCAGAACTGCTGCCAGTCCCACGGCGGCAGGAAGGGCAGATGGAAACGGTGGGCGACGCTGATCATGTGCTGAGCTTAGTGGTCTTCCTCGCCGGAAAGAATGACGCTGCTCGGTATTGGCGAGAGCCCAGGGGCCGTTGCGGCTCCGAAGGCGGGAGGCTTGGGGCGTTGACGGGGTTTGGTCCTGCGCGCGCCTGTCTCGGTGCGCAACTGCAGGGGCTATGCCTAGC
>DATGNS010000054.1:0-4658 GCA_035306625.1 Pseudomonas sp.
GGGGAAGAGCTCGGCCGCTGCATGATCCACGAGGTTGGCTAGGCGTCGGAAGAGGCCGCTCATCGGCCCACCTCCTCCGCATCCAACGCCTGATGTAAATCTGCGAGCAGATCCTCGATGTCCTCGAGGCCTATTGAAAGGCGCAGCATGCCGTCGCCGATGCCGCGTCGTGCCCGCTCTTCCGCGGTCAGGTCGGCGTGCGAGGTGGTACAGGGCTGGGTGACCAGGCTCTCCGCACCGCCGAGACTGGGGGCTAAGGCAAAAAGGGAGAAACGGTCGGCAACCCTGGCCGCCGCCTCTCGACCGCCAGACAGCTCGAGCGTCAGCATGCCGCCGAAGCCCGACATCTGTCGGCAGGCCAGGTCGTGGCCGGGGTGCGAGGCCAGACCGGGGTAAAGTACTCGCTCAAGTGCGGGATGCGACTGCAATGCTTCGGCAATGGCATGTGCCGAGGCGTTGTGGCGCTGCATACGCAGGGGCAGGGTGCGCAGGCTACGCGAGAGCAGGGAAGCCGCCTGAGGCGACAGCGCCGTGCCGAGGTTCTGGCGCCAGTGCCACAGCGGCGCCAGAACCTCGGCACTTCCCATCACGGTGCCGGCGGTGAGGTCGCTGTGACCGCCCAGATATTTGGTGGCGCTATGCACCACCATATCGGCGCCCAGCGACAGTGGCCGCTGGTTGATCGGCGTGGCGAAAGTGCCATCTACCGCCACCAGGGCGCCGTGGTGATGGGCCTGCTCGGCCACCGCCGCGATATCGATCAGGCGTAGCGTCGGGTTGGTGGGGGTCTCGAGATAGACCAGCCCGACGCCGGATGCCAGAAGTTGCTCCAGTATCTCGGGTTCATAACCATCGAGTAGATGGGTGTTGATACCCAGCGCCGGCAGCTGCTGTTCGAGCAGGCTCAGAGTGCCACCATAGACCTCCCCCAGGCAGGCGATACCCCGACGACCATGAGCGAGGAGCAGGGTGCTGATGGCTCCCATGCCGGAAGTGAATGCCCAGGCGGCTTCGGCCTCTTCCAGTGCCGCCAACGTCTCCTCCAGGGCGTAGAGCGTCGGGTTATGGCCGTATCGGGTATAGAGGGGGGCCTGCCGCCGCCCTTCGGTCACCTCGAGCAGGGCGGAGGTATCCGGAAAGGTGAAGGTGGTGGTGTCGTAGATCGGCATGTGCGGGCTGCCGAAGGCATCCCTCTGCTGCTGGCCATGGATGGCGCGGGTGGCAGGGCCGAAGTGTGGCAGGGGTCGAAGTGACATGGCGCGTCTCCTAGAAGGGACTCTCGGCAGGCTACTCTCTTTTTGTTATGCAAGCTATTGATCTTAATGACTTCACCTATCTTCATTAAGGTAAGTTATCGATTTTCATCTATTTGTCTTATCGAATTTGATCTCGATCAGAGATGCTCTTCGGCCCCTGGCATAGGGGCTGTATCGAGCTTAAGATAGTGATCAATTACTATCTTTGGGGCCCGAGCATGTCCGAACGCCAGCATCTCCCCGCCGACGAGCGCCGGGAACGCACTGTGGAAGCCGTCATCGAGCTTTGCGGCCGTGAGGAACCCGCCACCCTGACCACCGGGCGCATCGCCCGTCACATGGGGGTCACCCAGGGGGCGCTGTTTCGCCACTTTTCGAGCAAGGAGGCGATCTGGGAGGCATCGGTGGCCTGGATCGCCGAGCGAGTCATGGCGAGGGTCGCTGCCGCCGCCGAGGGCATCGAGGATCCCCTGGAAGCGCTCGAGGCGATGTTCCTGGCGCATGTGATGTTCATCGCCGAGCACCCAGGGGTGCCGCGGCTGCTGATGGGCCAGCTGCAGCACCCACGGCCTACCGCTGCCAGCCGCCTGGTGCGCGAGCTGCTGGAGCGCTATCGGCGGCGCCTGCTGGGCCTGCTCGAGGAGGCCGGGAGGCGCGGACAGCTGCGCCCCGGGCTCGACCTGGATACGGCGGCGACCCAGCTGATCGGCTGCGTCCAGGGGCTGGTGCTGCAGTCGCTGATCGCCGGCGACGTGACCGGCATCGTCGACCGGGCGCCGGCGGCCTTCGATCTCTATCGACACGGCATTCGCGAGGATGCGGGAGGTGACGCATGAGACCCTGGACTCGGCGACTGGGGCGGGGCTTGGCGGTGCTGATCGGCGTCGCCGTGGGTGTGGCGCTGCTGGTCTTCTTCGTGGCCAACCGTCAGTCCCCCGAGCGCGAGGAGGAGGCGTCGGCCTCCGCCACTCCGGTCAGGTTCGTCGAGATTCGTCCCCTGGAGCTGCGCCTGGAGGCGCGCGGCCACGGCGTGGCGCGCCCCGCCGAGACCTGGCAGGCGACAGCCAACGTGGCGGGGCGGGTCGTCGAGCGTCACCCGGAACTGGAGAGCGGCACCCTGCTGCCCGAGGGCACCCTGCTGGTGGCCCTGGATCCCAGCCGCTATGAGCTGGCCATCGCCGAGGCCGAGGCGGAGCTCGCCAGCCTGGCCGGCGAGCTGGCTCAGCTCGAGGCCGAGGAAAAGAACACCCGTCGCCTACTGGGGCTGGAGCAACAGGCACTTGCCCTGGCCGAGCAGGAGCTGACACGCATCGAGCGCCTGGCGGCCAGCGGTTCGGTCTCCAGCTCACGACGCGACGAGCAGCGCCGCAGCACCCTGGGTCAGCGTCAGGCGGTCGCCTCGCTGGAGAACAGCCTGGCACTGCTGCCCGCGCGGCGCGAGGTACTCGAGGCGCAGCGCGAGCGGGCCGCGGTGCGCCTGGCCCAGGCCCGGGAGGACCTCGCCGATACGCGTTTCGAGGCGCCCTACGACCTGCGCCTGGCCGATGTCGAGGTGGAGCTGCACCAGTTTGTCGGCACCGGGCAGCGGCTGTTCCAGGCAGAGAGCCTGGCCGCCGCCGAGGTGGAGGCCCATATCCCCATCGCCATGATGCGCCGCCTGCTGGCCGCGGCCATGCCGGCGGGAGCCAGCGACGCGGCACCGGTCCTGGCCGAGGGGCTGGACCTGGCGGAGCGGCTGGACTTCCCGGCGGTGCAGGCCGAACTCTTCCTGGCCGGCGCCGAGGGTGTGGGCTGGGCGGGGGAACTGGTACGCGTGGCCAGCGGCCTGGATCCCGCCACCCGCACCGTGCGTGCCGTGGTGCGGGTCGAGCACCCCTACCGCGATGCGCGGCCGCCGGATCGCCCGCCGCTACAGCGCGACATGTACGTGCGCACGCGGCTGTCCGCGCCCAGCCCCGAGCCTCGCCTGGTGATACCTGCCAGTGCGGTGCATCAGGGTGAGGTGTGGCTGGTGGATAACGAGGGTCGCCTCGAGCGGCGCGCGGTGAGCGTGGCCTTCGAGCAGGGCAACCTGGCGGTGGTCGCGGACGGCCTCAGGCCCGGCGAGCAGTTGGTGGTCGATGACCTGCCCGCGGCGATCGCCGGGATGGCCCTCGACCCGCGTCGCGACGAGGCCCTGGAGGCGCGAGTCGCCGAGCAGGCGCTGGGCCAGGGACATGAGGAGGCGCGACCATGATCCGCTGGTTCGCCGCCCACCCCACCGCCGCCAACCTGCTGTTGGTACTGCTGCTCGCCGCCGGCCTCTTCACCGCCCCGTCGCTCAAGCGCGAGACCCTCCCCGACTACCGCCCGGTGGAGGTGAGCGTCGAGGTGGTCTACCGCGGGGCCAGCGCCGCGGACGTGGAGGACGCCGTGTGCCGCCGCCTGCATGAGGCGGTGAAGGGGGTGGAGTTCCTCGACGAGTTCGTCTGCGTGGCCCAGGACAACCTGGCCAGCGCCACCGCTACCATGCAGGCCGGCGGTGATCCCCTGCGCTTCCTCGGCGAGATCGACACCGAGGTCTCCGCCATCACCGAGCTGCCCGCCCAGGCCGAGCCGCCGGTGGTGCGCGAGCTGCACCGCAGTGACCTGGTGGCTGCGGTCGCCGTGTCAGCCGACATGCCCACTGGCCAACTCGAGGAGTATGCCCTGCGCCTGGAGGAGCGCATCATGGCGCTGCCCGGCGTGGCGGACGTGGCGATCCACGGCATGTCCCAGCGCCAGTGGCAGGTGGAGGTGCCCGGCGAGGTGCTCGGCCAGCACGGCCTCTCGGCCCGCGAGCTGGCGCGGCGGATCTCGGCCCAGAGCCTGGACCTGCCGCTGGGCACCCTGGAGACTCCCGAGCGCGAACTCCTGCTGCGCTTCACCGACCAGCGCCGCTCGCTGGAGGAGCTGTCGCGCCTGGTGGTGATCTCCGATCCGGCCGGCGGCGAGCTGACTCTGGGCGACATCGCCACCCTGAGCGAGACCGGCGAAGACGAGGAGGAGAAGCTTCGCTTCAACGGCGAACCCGCGCTGGTGCTGGAGGTGAGCAAGAGCCTGCGCGATGACGCCCTGACGGTGAAGGAAGATCTCGAGACGCTGCTGGCGGCGGAGCGTCAACGCTTCGATGATGGCATCTCGTTGAGCGTGACCCAGGATGCTACCAGTATCGTCCGTGACCGCCTGGAGATGCTGGTGGCCAACGGGATCATGGGGCTGGCGCTGGTGGTGCTGGTGATGAGCCTGTTCTTCCGCCCGCGCCTGGCGCTGTGGGCGGTGCTGGGGCTGCCCGCCGCCTTCATGGGGGCCTTCCTGGTCATGGGGCTCGCCGGCCTCTCGCTGAACATGATCACCCTGGTGGCGCTGCTGATGGCCATCGGT
>DATGNS010000055.1:0-3442 GCA_035306625.1 Pseudomonas sp.
TGAAGTAAAGGGTCTGCCCATCCTTGCCCCAGAAGGGCTCGGTGTCGATGGCGTAGTGATTGGTGACCCGCTGCATCTGCCGGCTGGCCAGGTCCATCACATAGATCTCCGGATTGCCGTCGCGCGACAGCACGAAGGCCAGGCGCCTGCCATCCGGCGAGAACGCCGGCGCACCATTGAGCCCCTCGAAGGCAACGATCCGCTCGCGCCGACCGGTATCCACTTCCTGCACATAGATGCGCGGCCGGCGGTCCTGCTCGAACGACACGTAGGCGATGCGCTTGCCGTCAGGCGAGAAGCGCGGCGACAGGATCGGCTCCCGGGACTGCAGCAGGGTCACCGCCCGGGCGCCGTCATAGTCGGAGCGCTGCAGGGTATAGCGGGTGTTGTTGACACTCATGCGCTCGGCGGTCACATACAGCAGCCGGGTGGAGAAGGCACCCTTGATGCCGGTGATCTTCTCGAACACGAGATCCGCGATGTGGTGGGCCATGTCGCGCAGCTGATGCGAACTGCCACCCACGCTGCCGGTCAGCAACTCCTGCTGGGTGGTCACGTTGAACAGCGCGAAGCTCGCCTGGTAGCGCCCGGCGTTCTGGTCCACGTTGCCCACCAGCACATACTGGGCGCCAAGTGCCTGCCAGTCTCGATAGATGAGCTCCGAGGCCCGGGTTGGCAGGCTGATCATGTTCTCCCGCGGTATGGGCTCGAAGATTCCCGAGTTGCGCAGGTCGCTGCCGATGATGCGTCCCAGGTCCTCGGGAAGCACCGTCGCGCCCTGCCAGCCGAACGGCACCACGGCCACGGGAATGGCGCGGTCGACGCCGCTGGTGACCCGGATGTTGGCTTCCTGCGCCTGGACAATGCCGGCCAGGCCGAGCAGCCCGAGCAGAAGCAGTCGAAGGATGGTGTTCACAGAGCGAGATCCTCTGGTGTGAAAGTCATCAGGAACGAGCGGTAACGCTGGAATTGTTGCGGCGTCAGGCTCTGTACTTCAGTGATCCGGCCGATGTTGCGCACCGCCGCCACGGCCGAATTGTCGAAGGGCACATCACCACTGCTGGTGGCCACGTTGACGCTGGTAATGGTGCCGTCGGGCAGCATGGCCACGCGCAGCACCACTGTCATGGACGGCCGCGCCGACGGCGGACGGCTCCAGCCCTGGGCCGCACGCAGACGCAGCAGATCGTCGATGTTGCCGGTCGCCTCTTCTTCGCTCGCCTCCTCGGCCAGCGCCGCCTGGCGCTCCAGGTCTTCGGCGAGCAGCTCCTTCAGGGCCTGCGCCCGGCGTTCCTCCAGCGCCTTGAGCGCGGCCTCTTCCTCGGCCTTCTTGCGCGCTGCTTCTTCGGCCTTCTTGCGAGCCTTTTCCTGTTCGGCCTTTTTCCGAGCCTCTTCGGCGGCCTTCTTCTTCTTTTCTTCCTCCTCGGCCTTCTTGCGCGCGGCGATTTCCGCCTGACGCTTCTGCTCTGCGGCCTTGCGTTCGGCCTCGGCCTTTCGAGCCGCCTCGGCCTTCTTTTGTTCCTCGGCCTTGCGCAGCCTCAGCTGCTCCATTTCCGCCTCGCGGGCGGCGGTCTTCTGCGCCTCGCCGGCGATCTTCTGCTGGGTCTGGCTCTCGGCCTTGCTCCTGGACTTCAGCTCGTAGAAGGTCACCTCTACCACGGGACGCGCGGGGGGCAGGTCGGGCGTGGCGGAGAAGCTCACGAACAGTAGACCGAAAAGCACCAGATGCAAGCCGGCCGCACCCAGCACCGGCCAGAACCACGGCGTTTCGGGGGACTGCTCCTCTGGGCGCATCAGGGAGCCTCGGTAATCAGACCGACATTGGCGACGCCGGCCTGCTGCAGCCCGCCCATCACCGCCATGACCGCGCCGTAGTCCACGGCCTTGTCACCGCGCACGTACACCTGGACCTTCTTGCCCTGGCGACTGTTCTCGACCAGGATGCCGCGCACCGCGGCCACCAGCTTGTCCAGCGACACCGCCGCCTCGCTCTGGCGGGTCTGTTCGGTCTGCACTTCCTCGCCCATGTTCCAGTAGTAGGTGCGGTCCGCCTTGATGGAAACCGTCAGCACCCGCGCGTTATTGTCCTGGGGCAGCACGTCACTGCTCACCTTGGGCAGCTCCACCGGAACCCCCTGGTTGAGCATGGGCGCGGTCACCATGAAGATCACCAGCAGCACCAGCATCACGTCGATGTAGGGCACCACGTTCATCTCGGCGACCGGCTTGCGTCTGTTGCGGATTCTGGCCATCAGGCGCGCCTCATTCTTCCGTCGCGTGCACCGTGCGGTGCAGGATGGCCTGGAACTCGTCGGCGAAGGTGTAGTAGCGGGCAATCAGCTGCTCACCGCGCGCGGAGAAGCGATTGTAGGCGATCACCGCGGGAATCGCCGCGAACAGGCCGATGGCCGTGGCAATCAGCGCCTCGGCGATGCCCGGCGCCACCGTGGCCAGGGTGGCCTGCTGCACCTGGGCCAGGCCGCGGAACGAGTTCATGATGCCCCACACGGTGCCGAACAGGCCGATGTAGGGGCTGGTGGAGCCCACCGTTGCGAGGAACGGCAGCGCCTGCTCGATCTTTTCCTCCTCGCGGGAGATCGCCACACGCATGGCGCGGCTCACGCCGTCCATGACCGCGTCGGGACGCACCCCTGGCTGCTGGCGCAGGCGCGAGAACTCGCGGAAACCGGCGCGGAAGATCTGCTCCACCCCGCTGTGGCTGCCCGGGGTGTTGCTGGACTGCCGATAGAGCTTGGACAGGTCGATGCCGGACCAGAAGCGTTCCTCGAACTCCTCCAGGCCCTGCTTGGCGGCGCGCAACGAGCTGCCGCGCTGGAAGATCAGCACCCAGGAGATGACCGAGGCGGCGATCAGGACGAGCATCACCAGCTGCACCAGCAGGCTGGCGTTGCTGATCAGACTCCACAGCGACATGTGATCGACGGCGTTGGGGTTCACACTTGTTCTCCTGAACGGATGCGGGTCAGGTCACTGGAGAAGGCATCTCGCAACGCCTCCGGCAGGGACCGGGGTTTGAGGGAATCGGCACGCACGCAGGCCACCAGGACGCTGCCTTCGCACAGCAGCCGTCCATCGGCGACACGCCGTACCTGCTGACGAAAACGCAGACTGGCACGGTTCAGCTCGGCCACCTCGGCCGAGACCTCGAGCTCGTCATCCAGACGCGCCGGCGCGTGGTAGCGCGCCTCGCACGAATGCACCACGAACAGCAGGTTGTCTCCGGCAAGCTGGGACTGGTCGAAGCCCAGCCGGCGCAGGCGCTCGGTGCGGGCGCGCTCCATGAATTTCAGGTAATTGACGTAATACACGATCCCGCCGGCGTCCGTGTCCTCGTAGTAGACCCGGCAGTTGAGCGTGAAGGGCTGCGTTAGAGCATTCATGACAGAAAAGGTTCCACTCAGGCTTCATCCGCACGCGGCGC
>DATGNS010000056.1:0-10494 GCA_035306625.1 Pseudomonas sp.
GGTCGATGCTGTTAGCCGCATCGTGGGAACTCTGCATCGACTCCACATAGGCCAACGAAGTGCTGACCCGCCCCTTGGCGCGCCCGCTGTCGCCCTCGAGTTCCAGCACCTCGAGCTCGATGGGCACCTCCGTCTCGGTACCGTAATGCGGCACCATGCTGGCTTCGGGAAAATAGGTCACCGAGGCGGCACTTGGCGACCCCTGCATCACCATGAAATCGATGCTCAGCGTGCCCTGGGTCGCGAACTTTTCCTCCCGATGCCCCTGGATGGTGACGTTGAGCATGCCGGGCATCAGCTCGTGGTAGTTGGCCGTCGAGCCCTCGGCATGAGTCACGACATGCCACTCGCGCTCCTCGCCGTCCAGGCTTCCGTGGATCTCATTGGCCAGAGCCTGCGCCGAGGCCAGGGTCATCGCGCCGGCGCAGAGTGCCAGGCCGATTGATCGTCCGAGGTGTCTCATGTCGTATTCCTTGTTGGGTTGCTTGAACGCCGGGGCCACGGCAACCGAGCTACCAGTCCGGCCTCGGCCAGGGTTCACGGTCCTGGGTTTCCCAGACCCGGGGCGGCTCTCCTGCCCCCGTATCCACCGCCATCAACCGCTGCCACAGCGCCTTGATGTCGTCGTCCATGAGGTGATCAAGATAGATCACCAGGTCAACACCGTCGTCCTGCCCCAGTCCACGCTCCACCAGCACCTCCAAGAAGGCGTCGCCGGGCAGCACGCTTTCCGGCCACTCGGGGGGGTGCCAACGTGCCGGACCGCTATCGTCGCGTTGCACGAGCCCGAGGCGCTCCAGTCCCACTTCCAGCAATGCGACTTCCAGGGGTAGTGAGCTCGATGCTGGTTCAAGTGGCGAGGGTGCCGGCCAGTCACGGGCCTGTTCATTCAGTGAGTCCGCGGTTGAGCACGGTGCGTTGAGGCAAAAAGCACCTTCGAGGGGAATCTCGCGACGCGCCGCATGGGTGATATCAGCCACCTGACCCATGATCGGACGAGTGATGAATCGCCAGGCGATATGCTTCCCGTCACCGAAGTCCTCGGCGGGTGCCACACGCGACTCACCGTGCTGGGCTATCAGGCCCTCACGGCGTGCCGGCCCGAGATTGAAACGGGCGACCTCCACCAACTCCACCGGAATCGGTGCCTGTCCTTGCGCGGCAACGCTCGCCCTGGCGTAACGCAACCGCACCCGTGAATGGGGCAAGTCCGCCTCTTCTATCATCAACACCAGCAACGCCTTGGTGAGCGGACCGGTATCGGCATCCGGATGGAAGATGCTTGACCCACTATCGTCATCCAACCGCTGCCGGACCTCGGCCTGCAGCGCCTCGGCATCCTGGTGCTGCCACTGCGCTTCGGGCAGGAAGGCTCGAGCCACTGCCTCGATCGACGCGGCCTCGCCAAGCCTCGAGTCGGAAGACATGCCATTCATCTCGGCCGCGGCAAGCGAGCCGACGCTCAGCCCTGTCGCCGCTATCCCGACCCCTATCCAGCACCTGAATCCACGCATCGGGTTCTCCTTCTCTCGGACAGGTCCGCCCCTTGCCCACAAGCCAACACATTGCCGAAAGCTTAAGACAGCCTGTCGATGCAGGCCCCGTTCAGATGAAGGGGGCCCGCCAGCCCCTCCGTTGCCTATGCTGATCGTTGCACCCTGCTTCCCGACGCATAGACATTCGGAGGTACTGGATGGCCCGCTTCCGTCAGCCGCTCTCACTGTTGCCCACCACACTGCTGCCCACCGCATTCCTGCTCGTCGCGGCTCCCGCCATGGCCGAGCGTGTCGGCGTGCTGGTACTCGACGCCTCGGGCTCCATGTGGAACCGCATGGACGGTGACATCACGCGCATCGAGGTCGCCCGCGATGTGATCGACGAGTATCTGCATGACCGTGACCCGCAGCTGCCCTTGAGCGTGCTGGCCTATGGCCACAATCGCCGCGGCGACTGTGGGGATATCGAGGTGATCGCCACCATGTCGCTCCAGGATGCCGATACTCTGGCCGAGCAGGTACGTGCACTGAATCCCCAGGGCATGACACCCATCGCCGAAAGCCTGCGACTCGCCGCCGAGCAGATCCCGCGTACCGCCGAGGCGGCCGATATCATCCTGGTGACCGATGGTCTGGAGACCTGCGAGGGCGATCCCTGTGCCGTGGCGGCACGGCTGGCGGAACAGGGGTTGGCCATTCGCGCCCACGTGGTCGGCTTCGGGCTCAGCGACGACGAGATCCAGCAGCTCTCATGCGTGACCGAGCAGACCGGAGGAGAGCTCTTCCAAACCCACTCCGGAGCCGAGTTAGCCGGCGCGCTCTCTCGAGTGGAGGAGGTGGCCGCCGATCCAGAACCAGAACCCGAGCCAGAACCCGAGCCGGAACCTCAGCCTGCGGAGGCCACGCTGAATGTGCCGGCCGAGATCCCCGCCGGCAGCGAGTTCGAGGTGAGCTGGGAAGGACCTGACGATACCCGCGACTACATCACCATTGTACCTGCCGGGGCGCCGGAGGACGTCTACGAGAGCTACCAGCGCACCGGCCGCGGATCGCCACTGTCACTCACCGCCCCGGACGCCCTGGGCGAGCACGAGGTGCGCTACATCCATAATGACACCAAGCGGGTGCTGGCCAGCCAGACGGTGACCCTGACCCCGATCAGCGCCGCGCTGCAGGCGCCGGAGGAGATCCCCGCCGGCAGCGAGTTCGAGGTGGACTGGGAGGGCCCCGACAATCCCCGGGACTACATCACTATCGTCCCCGCCGATGCGCCGGAGGACGCCTACGAGAGTTACCAACGCACCAGCCGCGGCTCGCCGCTGTCGCTCACCGCCCCGGATGCCCTGGGCTCCTACGAGGTACGCTATGTGGTCCAGCAGTCCAAGCGGGTGCTGGCCAGCCAACCGGTAACCCTGACCCCGGTCAGCGCCCATGTGAAGGCGCCTGAGGAGATCCCTGCCGGCAGCGAGTTCACCATCGAGTGGGAAGGCCCCGACAATCCGCGTGATTACATCACTATCGTCCCCGCCGGGGCACCGGAGGACGTCTACGAAAGCTACCAGCGCACCAGCCGCGGCTCACCGCTCTCCCTTACCGCCCCGGACGCCCTGGGCAATTACGAGGTGCGCTATGTGGTCCAGCAGTCCAGACGTGTGTTGGCCAGCCAACCGGTAACCCTGACACCGGTCACGGCCTCGCTGATGGTAAGCGAGCCCATCGTGCCCGGCGGCGAATTCGAGGTGAAGTGGCAGGGCCCAGACAACCCCCGGGACTACATCACCATCGTCCCCGCCGGGGCCCCGGAAGACGCCTACGAAAGCTACCAGCGTACGAACCGAGGATCACCGTTGACGCTGGCGGCACCGGAGGCCCCGGGCGACTATGAGGTACGCTATGTGATCCAGCAGTCCCGGCGCGTGCTGGCAAGCGAGCCAGTCAGCGTCGGCGCCGGTGAGGTCAGCCTGAATGTCGAGGGCAGCGCCGAGGCGGGAGGCGTGGTCAATGTGGCTTGGCAAGGCCCGGGACGCTACGAGGACTTCATCCAGATCGTGGCGGCCGATGCCCCCGACGATGCCGAGGCCATCCGCGAGGCACGCGCCAGCCAGGGTAGTCCGCTGCAGCTGTTTGCGCCGCCCACGGCGGGAGAGTACGAGCTGCGCTACCGGGCTAGCGACAGCGGAGAGATCCTGGGCCGCCAGCAGTTCCAGGTGAAGTAGCCGCCGACACGGCCCGCACTCCAGTTCCAGCAACACACGACAAGCCCCGGCAGGGAGGCCGGGGCTTGTCGTAGTTAATCTCACGTTGATCTCACCTTGGTGACAGAAGCTGCCCACCAAGGTGAGATCAAGGCTAACGGGCGGCCTGCTCACGCAGGGCGTCGAGATCCCACGCCTTGAGCAGCGCTACTGCGGGGTCGCTGGATTCCAGACCCTGGCCATCGACCTGAACCAGGATACGGCCATCCATCAGGAAGGAGACCTCGGCATTGCCACGCTCCGGGTCCCACTTGAGCAGCGCCGAGTCACGGCCGATGCGGATACGCTCCATATTGGGCTGGGCGGCGATCAGTGCCGGGTTGTTGAACATGGCCGACATCGCCTGGATCATCGGGTTATCGATCATCAGCTTGGCGGTAAGCCGCCCTTCTCCGCCCTCTTGCTGGTACTCACGCTCCAGCATGCTGCCACCGCCACCGAACATCGCCGCAGCACCGCCGCCACCGCTGGAGGCTACCTCGGCGGCGCTCCAGCCCTCGGGAGGCGCCGGGAAAGTCTCGCCGATGCGCCCTGCCATCAACTCGCGAATATCGCTGATGGCGAACTCCAGCTCGGTGATCGCCGCCCCATACTCCTGCTCCTGGTAGAGCTCCAGGCCCAGTTCGATCTGCTCCGTGACCTCATCCGACTGACCCATCGCCGCGGCCGAAATGCCCAGGGAGGCGGCAAAGACACCGCTCATCATCCAGGTCATGCTGTTGTTCATGATCCACTCCTATGTGGAAGGTTACGGTTCACGATTGAGTGACAGCGGGTGATGCTTCTTTCCTGCCGCCTTGGGGCGCGGTGGCCTCCACCGCCCTCTCCTTGAGGCGGCGGAACTTGCTGGACATGCCATCAAGCCGCGCCTCCCACTCAGGATCGGGCTGCTGGCCCTCGATGGCCTTGAAGTAGGCCTGCATCATGCAGGTTATGGCGAAGGGCTCGAGCACCGCCACCTTGACGCTCCAGGCGAAGAGCAGCGCCATTACCACACCGGTAGCGGACCAGCCGCCGGGAATCAGGTAGGCCACCAGCGCCGCCGGCGCCAGCATGACCAGGAAGATCACGAAGGATAGCCCATAGACGATCAGCGCCAGCCAGGCGGCGTTCTTGAACATTGGCTTGAGGTTCTGGCCATAGAGCACCAGACCGTCGCGGGAGGCACCCCAAGGGTTGTCGGCCCGAGTGCGAAAGCTGTAGGCGAGGATCACCTCGTCAATAAAGCCCACTGCGATGCGCAGGAACATCTGTACGACACGCAGGAACTGCTGTGCCCCGGGAACCGGCAGCACCCCAAAGACGCCGCGCACCAACCCGATCAGCGTCCTGAGCACACCCTTGATCAGTTGGTCCACGGCGAACAGGGCGCTAGCCTGACCGAAGCGCTCCTTGACCGAGGCCGTGGCATGCTGGATCTGGCCGCGCCCCTGGGGCAGCGAATGGCCTTCGAGCAGCTCCACCAGCACCGCGATATGCCCCGCCTTGACCATGTAGAGCAGATACTCGCGCAGCACATACATGATCACACCGACGACGCCGAAGCCGATGGCGCCACCCCAGAAGGTCGTGGCCGCCCGGAAGCCTTCATCACCGAAGCCGCCGATGCCCCAGCCAACACCGGCACCCACGCCAGTCATCAGAACATAGGCCAGGGCCACGCCAAAGTAGACCGCCAGCCGAAAGAGCAGGAAAGGCAGCGTCTTGACCATCAGCCCTATGGATTGACCGATCCGAAAGTCCCACATGGGTCCCCCTATTGCGTAACCAGATAATCAGGTAACGACAGGCTAGATGAGGATCGAGCCGCCGGCCCCCTTCATCCGAACGGGACACGGCACCGACCGGCTCTCGAGCGCCCCATCCATTTAAAGGGGGCAGCTTGGCACTGCCGACGCTAAGGTGGTGATTATCAAGAGACGCATGCCAGAGCATCGTCGACTCATCACTACAGGGGTCAAGGGGGGGCCGATGTCATTCAGGCACTTGCTTACCATCACGGCACTGGTTGTCACAGGACTAGCCGCCTCGGGCATGGCACAGGGTCAGCCGGCCGAGCTGCCGCCCCCCGAGGGGCGCCCCTTGCTGGAGGTGACCGGCAATATTGGCCAGACGAACCGGGGGCACGTGGCCCTGCTCGACCGCACTCTGCTCGAGACACTGCCCCGTCACGAGCTCGCGACCTCGACCTCGGTGACCGACGGCGTGAAGCACTTCGAGGGGTTCCTGATGCGCGATCTGCTGGAGTGGATCGGCGCCGAGGGTGATACCGTCGCCGCCATGGCCCTGAACGACTATCTGATCGAGATTCCCCTGCAGGATTTTCACGCCTACGACGTGCTGGTGGCCGATACCATGGATGGCGAACGCCTGACCCCCCGCGACAAGGGCCCGCTATGGATCGTCTATCCCCGCGACCAACACCGCGAGCTGCAGGACATCCGTTACGACTATCGTTGGGTCTGGCAACTCTATCGGCTCGAGATCCGCTGATGGCGTCACGTCGCTCCGCCCTCGTGCTTCCCGGGGTGGCGATTCTTGCCTTCGCCATCTTTCTGGGCTTCGCGCTACTCAGGCTGTTTCTGGTCGAACAGGATATGCGCGACAACGTCGACGAGAACATGCTTTGGGTGACCACCCAGGCCCAGGTTGCTAGCCACCGCTTTGATCAGGCCCTGAGCCGCCGGGCGCTGGGCTCGGGGGATCAGGCCCCCGAGCTGCGTTTCGATATCTTGGTCAGCCGCCTGCGGCTGATGGATGATGGCCCTCAACGGCGCTACCTGCGTCAGGTGGGCCTGGAAGCCCCCCTGGACAGCACCCTGACCCACCTCGATGCCATCGACACCCTGCTGGCGGCCGGGAGCCCGGGGGCCGCGAGGCTCGTCGCCATCCAGACGGAGCTCGACCCGTTAATGTCCACCCTCAACCGCATTGCCACCGGGGTCATGAAGGAGGAGTGGGAGAGCACCGGGGCACGCCTGGATACTTATCGCACCAGCCTGATCCAGGTCATCGCCTCTGTGGTGGGCATTCTGATCTGCGGGCTACTGCTGATCGGGCTGTTGATCCTTGCCCTGCGCCAACGCCGCGCTGCACAGCGGGCTTTGATGCAAGCGCGAGACCACCTGGAGGATGAGGTGGCACACCGCACCCGGGAGCTGGAGACCGAGCGCCAGCGGGTAGTTACCGCCATCGAGACGGCACCGGACGGGTTTGCCGCCTTCGATGCCCTGGGACGCCTGCAGCTGACCAACCCCAAGCTGGGCGAGCTGCTGCCTCTGCCCGTCGAGACGCCGCCCACTCTCGACGCCCTGCTGACCCATATCCGCCAGCGGGCGAGCCGTGAGGAGCCCACTGCACAGACAGTCGACCAGGCGCCCGACGACGAGATGCAGTGCGACCTGGAGCTTAACGATGAGGGCTGGCGTCAGCTCACCGTGCGTCCTACCCCGGAGGGGGGACACGTGCTGCGGGTTGCCGACATCACCCGCTATAAGGCCGCAGCGAGCACTCTGGAGCGATCGCTGCAGCGGGAACGGGGCGTCAGCGAGTTCTATCGCAGCTTCGCGGCCATGGTCTCCCACCAGTTCCGTACCCCTCTGGCGGTGATCGACTCCGGCCTGCAGCGCCTGCAACGCCGCCATCGACGCTTTACGGCGGAACAACGCGACGAGCGCTACGCGCGCCTGCGTGAGGCGGTGGCCCAGATGACCCGCCTGGTAGAGTCATCGCTGACGGCGGCCCGCCTCGATGGTCACCAGGTAGAGGCGCGACCAGCGTGCCACTCCCTGGCAGCCATCGTCGACCACCTCTGCCGCCTGCAGGCCGAGGCCGGCGGCAACGACCGACTCGCTGCCCAACACGCCAGCCCGGCGGCGCTAGCCTGGTGCGATCGCGCGCTTACCGAGCAAGTGCTGGCCAACCTGGTCTCCAACGCCCTCAAGTACTCGCCCGCCAGTCAACGGGTGGAGATCACCACGCTACGGGAGGGCGACCGGGCCCTCTGCCGGGTTCGGGATAGCGGCCCGGGTATTCCCCGCGTCGAGCAGGATCGTCTGTTTGAGCGCTTCTTCCGCGGCCGCACCGCCTCGGGCACCGAGGGTATCGGCCTGGGGCTCAATATTGCCCGCCACCTGGCGCGCATCCAGCAGGGGGATCTCGAGGTCAGCTCCCGCCCCGGCGAGGGCACGACCTTTACCCTGCGCCTGCCAGCCGCCCCGGAGGAGAGTGCGGATGATTAACACTGAACGCCCCCCCTTGATCCTGTGTGCCGAAGACCAGGAGGACCTGCGTATCGATATCTGCGAGGAGCTCCGCGAGGCCGGCTATGCGGTGCTCGAGGCCGGAGACGGCGAGGCAACGTTGCAACAGATGGATGCCAGCTCGCCAGACCTGATCCTGTGCGACATCAATATGCCGGGCCTCAACGGCTATGATGTCCTGGCGGCAGTACGTGAGCGCCGCCCACACCTGGCCGATACCCCTTTCATCTTCCTGACCGCGCTCTCCGACCCGCGAGACGTGGTCGATGGCAAGCGACTCGGCGCCGATGACTATCTGGTCAAGCCCATCGACTACGACCTGCTGCTGGCCACCGTGGAGGCACGACTGCGCCAGGTGAGGCGCATGCGCACCAAGTCCAACCATGAGTTGCAGGAGCTGCGGGAGGCCATGGCGGCTCTCCACCAGAAAGCCTCACAACAGGCCTTCCAGGCGGCCACTCGCGCCCTGGACCTGATTGCTCCCGGCATGGTGCTGCTCGATAGCCAGGCTCGCATCACTTTCGCTAATCAGCGCGCGCAACAGCTGGCAAGCGAAAGTGACGTGCTGGCATTGAATGCGACACTTTCGGCGAGTGGGTCTCTGGCCCGTCGCCTGCGCGAATGCATCACGGCGGCGACTCGGGCCAGCCGGCAGGAGGAGGAGCCGGTCTTCTCCCTGCGTCTCCCCCATCGACCGGGAGATCACGGCCTGCTGGTACTGATCTGCGCCCTGGGGCAAACGCCGGATACCGCCGGGACCGAGGCCAGCGTGGTGGTGCTGCTGTCGGCGCCGGACCAGCGCCCCACCCTGCCACGTGGGGTACTGGCCAGCCTGTTCGGGTTGACCCCCACCGAGACCCGTATTGCGCTGGCCTTGCTGGAGGGGCTGCGCACCGAGGAGATCGCCGAGCAGATGAGCGTCTCCCCCACCACCGTGGCATTTCACCTGCGCAACCTCTTCCAGAAGACCGATACCCATCGCCAGGCCGACCTGATTGCCCTGCTGCTGGCCGGTTCGATGACCGCCTATCTCGAAGGCCGCTGATCCGACATCGCCTATCGACAAGGCACAACGACAGGTATCATCCGGCTCCTCGTCCACCACCGCGGGAGCCCCCATGCCGATTCTCAACGCCATCGTTCATCGCATCGAGAAAGCCGGCGACGCCCCGGCCCGCCTGCTGGCAGCAAGCGAGCCTCTGTCCGCCCCGGATACCCTGGAGGCCATGCTCGAGGGCCTGACGCGGGCCTACCACGCCAAGAGCAAGGCCTGGGGGCACTTCCAGGACGTCGAGTTCGACACTCAAGGCGATGCCGAGGCGGGTGACGTCACCGAAGGCAACGCAAGCGACGAAGGTGGCGGCTCGGTACTGGCCGCGGAGATCACCGACTACCTCGCGGATAAGCGCGACTTCGTTACCCTGACGCGCGGCATCGCCGAGCGTCTGGCCAGGCTGCTGGACGCGCACCTTTCGGTGTCCGGCGATCTGATGGTGCTGGATACCCGCTTCGGCGATGCGCGCTTCCTGACCCTGGCCCTGCTGCACCATCGCGAGGGGTTCGCCATCGACGGTGACCTGCAGCCGGTGCCGGCACGCCAGCTCAACCTGACGCAGATGAGCCTGGCCGCTCGGCTGGATATCAGCCAGTGGCAGAGCGGCGATTCCCGGCAGTACCTCTCCTGGACCCGTGAGCGCGGCGGCAAGGCGCTGTCCGAGGGGTTCGCGGCGCTGCTCGGCGGGGTTGAAGGCGTCGATGCCCCGGGAGAGACCCGCACCCTGCTCAAGGCCTTCAGCGACTACGTGGAGAAGGAAGATCTGGCCGAAGAGGCCAGCCGCGAGAAGACCGACACGCTGGTCGACTATGCCAGCGAGCAGGCCAGTCGCGGAGAGCCGGTGACCCTGGAGGAGCTCTCGGGCCTGCTCGACGAGCAGCAACCCAAGGCCTTCTACGACCACATTCGTAACGCCGACTACGGGCTGTCGCCGGAGATCCCGCCGGACAGGAAGACCCTCAACCAGTTCAAGCGCTTCACCGGCCGCGCGGGCGGGGTCTCGATCAGCTTCGACTCCCACCTGCTGGGCTCCAGCGTGGAGTATGACGAGCACAGCGACCGGCTGATCATCAAGCAGGTGCCCAAGCAGTTGAAGGAGCAGCTCAAGCGCCAGGGATAGCCGTGCACCTCCCTGGCAGCAGGACTCACACGAGGTGGGGCTGTAACCACTGACGCAGCTGTGACCCCTGCATGGCGCCGGCCTGGCGTGCCACCTCGCGCCCGCCCTTGAACACGATCAGGGTGGGAATGCTGCGGATGCCGAAGCGCCCGGCCAATGCCTGTTCCGCCTCGGTGTCGAGCTTGGCGAATCGCAGGTGGGGCTCCATCTCCCGGGCCGCCTCGGCGAAGATCGGCGCCATCATCTTGCAGGGCCCGCACCAGGCGGCCCAGAAGTCCACCACCACCGGCAGCTCGCTGCGCTCCAC
>DATGNS010000057.1:0-5797 GCA_035306625.1 Pseudomonas sp.
GTGGGAATCCCGACCATGCTAGTCGACTATCCCGCCTGGCCTTTTGACGCGGGTCATAAGGAGGCATAGTCGGCTCTGGCGTCGCAGAGCGGACAAAAGTCGGCCTGCTCGCCGTGGCCCAGACGCAGTCCCGTGCGGTGGTCAGCGATCTGCCGGTACAGCAGCTGGAAGCTGGGGCTGCCCTCGGAGGGACTGGCCAGCGAAGGAGAGGGCGCCAGCTCATCCAGTTCAGCGGCCTGCAGGCAGCGCTCGATCAGCGGGTAGATATGCCGGTTCTCGCTGTGCAGGTGATGGTGATAGAGCTCACTGAAGCCGCGAGCCAGGTTGAGTTGGCCGGGATCGAGCTCAGCCTCGGGCGTCTCATTCGCCTGGCGGCGGAAGGTCGCCTCGAGCTCGTTTCCATCGCGAGTGATCCGCCGGTGCTCCTCGGAGAGCACCGCGAGCAGCTCGGCGCTCTGTGCATGGCAGCCGGCGAGGCGGGCGAAGAGGGCCTCCTCCACCGGATGGTGCCACTCCTCGGGCTGGTGGGTCAGGTAGTGGCAGAGCCTGGCCAGCAGTCGATAGTCGGGGGCCTCCTCGCAGGCGGCGATATGCAGCTGGCGGTCGAGGATGCAGAGCAGCGCCGCGTAGCGATGGTGGTCGGCATGCAGGCGTTCCAGAATGATGGCTTTCATGGTGGCCTCCCTGACGCACCGTCGGGCGACGGTGCGTCACGATTGGGCGCCGAACGGGATTCAGCCGGCGCGTTCGAACAGCAGGTTGTTCTCCAGATGGATGTGCTGCATCAGGTCGTCGCGGAACTCGCGCAGCCCGGTATAGAGGGCACGCCAAGTGGTGCAGGCGCCCTTGGGCGGAGTGATGTCGTCGGTCAGCGCCGCCAGCTGTTCGAGGTGTTCGCCGTGGTCGTCGTGCTCGTGGCGCATTACCGCGATGGGTCCCTGGGCCTGGGCGCCCATGCCCCGGCGCAGCATCGGAAAGAGGATCTGCTCCTCCTTCTGCATATGGCTCTCCATCTCCTGGTAGATCGTGGTGAGCAGGTCGGCCAGGCCGGTGGGGCAGGTGTCACGCTCGCCGTGGACCTGCTCGACGCGACGCGCCATGCGCACCAGTTCGGGCAGCTGCTGACGGTGGACATCGTGGTAGCGGGTCAGGATATGGTCGATGAGCTCGTCGTTGCTGGCGGACTGCCAGTCGCGTTCGTCGCTTGCGCCGGCGGGCAGCGCCTCGAGCGCGTCCACCAGCGCCTCTGGGGCCAGGCCGACGCGCTCGGCGGCCTCGCGCAGGCTGATGCGGCCGCCGCAGCAGAAGTCGATATTGTGGTCGCGGAACACCCGGGTGGCGCCGGGCAGGGTCAGGGCGGTGCGGCCGACGGTCTGTTCGATCAGGCTCATGGCAGGAGCTCCTTGGTCGGATGATGGCAGAAAAGGGTGGTACCTCATCACAAGCAAGTGGCATGCCAGTTCCTGACGGCCTGTTTTGCTGGGTATCGAGGCCATTCTGGTGAAAAATACCCGGATCGTTTAGGGTAGATTGAACCCTTCAAGGTGAATATCACCATGCTCGACGAGACCCTGCTGGCTGACCTGGTCGCCGACCTGCCCACCGCGGTGCGCCTGCAGCGCCTGGTGCGGACCCTGCGCGAAGGTTTTCGCTGCGGCGCCGTCTGCCTGCTGCGCCTGGAGGAGGGCGCCCTGGTTCCGCTGGCCGTGGACGGCCTGGTGCGCGAGGCGCTGGGACGGCGCTTCGAGGTGGCCCAGCATCCACGCCTGGCCACTATCCTCACCAGTCGGCGCACGACCCTCTTCCCGCCCGATGCCGCCCTGCCCGATCCCTATGATGGGCTGGTGGAGCAGCAGCCCGGACAGCCGCTGCATGTCCACGACTGCATGGGTATCAGCCTGCACGTGGAGGGCGAACCCTGGGGAGCTCTGACCCTGGATGCGCTCGAAGCGGGGACCTTCGATGCCACCGACCGGGCGGCCCTGGAGCGCTATGCGCTGCTGGTCGAGGCGGCGGTGCGGGTCAGCCGCCTGGAGCGTGACCTGCGGGCCCTGCGCATGTCCCAGCAGGAGAGCGGCCTGCCGCTGGCGGCCCCCGAGGCGCGCGATATCCTTGGCCACAGCGCGGAACTCCAGCGGCTGCTGCGTGAGCTCGATGTGGTGGCCGCATCGGACCTGCCGGTGCTGCTCAGCGGCGAGACCGGGGTGGGCAAGGAGCTCTTTGCACGCCGTCTCCATCGTCGCTCCGCCCGCCACGCCGCACCGCTGGTGCAAGTCAACTGCGCCGCCCTGCCGGAGTCCCTGGCCGAGAGCGAGCTGTTCGGTCATGTGAAGGGGGCCTTCTCCGGCGCCACCGCCGCGCGCGCCGGGCGCTTCGAGGCGGCTGACGGTGGTACCCTGCTGCTCGACGAGGTGGGCGAACTGTCGTTGACGGTCCAGGCCAAGCTGTTGCGCGCCCTGCAGGAGGGTGAGATTCAGCGGCTGGGGGAGGACGTTCCGCGGCGCGTCGACGTGCGCATCATCGCCGCTACCAACCGGCATCTGGGCGAAGCGGTGCGTGAGGGTAGCTTCCGCGCCGATCTCTACCACCGGCTGTCGGTCTATCCGGTAGCGATCCCCCCCCTGCGCGAACGCGGCAGCGACGTGCTGGTGCTGGCCGGCCATTTCCTGGAGATCAACCGCACCCGGCTCGGGGTGCGCAGCCTGCGTCTCTCGCCCGAGTCCGAGCAGGCGCTGTCGCGCTACGCCTGGCCCGGCAACGTGCGGGAACTGGAACACGTGATCAGCCGGGCCGCCATCAAGGCCCTGAGTCAGGGCGCGAGGCGCGACGAGATCATCACCCTGGAGCCGGGCTGGCTCGATCTGCCGGTCCCCGAGGAGATGAGCGTCGGCACGCCGGCAGCGTCGGAGCACGCCGGGGCAGTCGGTGCATCCAGCCTGCGCGAGCGGGTGGAATGGGCCCAGCGGCAGGCCATCCGCGACGCCCTCGCCGCCTGCGGCGGGAATTGGGCGGCGGCGGCTCGGCGCCTGGAGCTGGATCCCAGCAACCTGCACAAGTTGGCCAGGCGGCTGGGGCTGAAGTGAGTCTCACCTTGAGCCAGGTTGAAAAGCCTGGAGCCATGTCTCCCAGCACGAATTATACAACCGACAATTCATCAGGTTTGCCGAGGCGACCACTAAGCTCAACGGCTAAAGGGTGAGTTGTTGGCTCTGTCTACTCAATCAGATCCAACGCCTTTATCGAATGCGCAAAGGCAGCACCTGCTCGCATCTCGGCAGCCACCCAGATGGCTTCCATGATCTGTTCGCCCGTCGCGCCAGCTCGGCGTGCCGCCTTGACATGGCCTTCAATGCACCAGGGGCACTGGGTGACATGAGCGACCGCTACCGCGATGAGTTGTTTAGTGGCCCCGTCGAGGGCGCCATCGGCGAATACGGCTTCGCTGAATTGGTGAAAGGCATCGTCGGGCAATGGTGCCAGTCGGTGGCGTTTTTCGGCGTGGGCGCGAGTGGCTTTGGGCATGGAGATATCCGTCATGAACACGACCTCAAGGTTGTCGGTGAGAGTGGTGATGAAACTGATGATCAGCCGTGTGGCTGAACGGTCTCTATCAACGTAGATGACGCATCCAATGTCGTCAGCGCTGGCATGAAGTCTCATTCCTGCTTGCCCTGCATGCTGTTCAGCACGGTGTGTCGGTTGTCGAGTTTTCCGCTGCGGATGCGCAGGCTGTTCGCCAGCACGCACAGGCTGCTGAGCGTCATCGCCAGGGCGGCGACCCCGGGAGCCACCCAGCCGGCGATGGCCAAGGGGATGGCCATGGCGTTGTAGCCGATGGCCCAATACAGGTTGTGTTGCATCAGGCGGCGTGCCCGCCTGGCCAGTTGCAGGGTCTGCGGTATGCGTGCCAGCCCATCCGGCAAGTAGACGGCGCCGGCCTGGCTGGCCGCCGAGGTTGCGCTGCCGACGGCGATGCCCAGGCGTGCACGGGCCAGTGCCAGCCCATCATTCAGGCCATCGCCGACGAAGGCGGCGACATGATGGCGCTCGAGCGCTGCAACGAAGCGCGATTTTTCTTCCGGTGAGCGATTCGCCAGGATGCGGTCATGGGGAATGCCCAGTGTCTCGGCCACTTGCTGGCAGGCGCGAGGCGTATCACCACTGAGCAGGTAGAGCGCGTAGCCGGATTGCTGCAGCCGACGCACCGTGGAGAGGGCGTCCGGCTGTAACGTCTCGCGAAACAGGAGTCGGCCGGCGTATCGGCCGCTGCTTGCCACATGGAGCTCCATGCCGGTGTCGTCGCAAGGGGGTACCGCGATGCCCCGTTCGATGAGCCAGGTTCGGCGCCCGGCGAGGGTGCGCTCGACACCCTGTGTCCAGCACACCCCCTGGCCGGGATAGTTGTCACGTCGGCCGCGTGTCGCGTGGGCAGAAGGAGCCGCTGCGGATCTGAGACCTGCGGCGATCGGATGAGGGATGTCATACAGCGCATCGGCCGCCAGTTGCAGGAGGTCCCTGGGCGTCACGCCAGCTGAGGGCACCATGTGCGACAGATGAGGGGTGTCGGAGGTCAGCGTGCCGGTCTTGTCGAAGACGATCACGCTGACCGAGGCGGCGCTTTCCAGGGCAGCTGGGTCACGGAACAGGATGCCCAGCATCACCATGCGGGCCTGGCCCAGCACGATGACCAGTGGAATCGCCAGGCTCAGGGCGCAGGGACAGGCGATGATCAGCACTGCCAGCCCGTGGATCACGATCTCATCGGCCGGCAGCCCCTGGACGACGCCCAGCAGCATGGCCAGGCCTGATGCCACGATGATGAGTGGCAGCAGCAGCCGGGCGAGGCGGTCGGCGAGGCGTTGCATGGTGGTCTTGTGGCTGAGCAGAGCACGCACCGAGCGAGCGATACTATCGATGCGCCGCTCACCGACGCGGGCGGTGACGCGAAGTTCCAGCCTGCCGGCGACGAGACGACAACCGGCCTCGAGCGTTTCACCCCGGGCCGCGCGCCGCGGGACGTGCTCCCCGGTGAGGATCGACATGTCCACATCGCCGTTCCCGTCAATCACATGCCCATCCAGAGCCAGCGACTCGCCGTCCTCGAGGCGGATGTGCTGCCCCACTGCCACTTCTGTGGCAGCCACCTCCTGCCATTCATTGTTCTGCCACGTACGCACGCGCTCGGGCGCATGGGTCAGGTAGCCGCGAATGATCGCCGAGGCTCGTCGGCGCACGCCGCTATCGATCAGGCGGGCCACGAGCTGAAAGGTGATCAGCATCACCGCCGCATCGAAGTAGACCTCCGCCGAGCCGTTCATCAGATGCCACGCCGAAACCAGGCAGGCCGCCACTACTGCCACGCTGATCAGGGTATCAAGGCCGGGTGCGCCGACGCGCAGGGTTCGCCACCCGACGCGATAGAAGTGCATTCCCGAGTAGAGCAGTACCGGTATGGCCAGCGTGCCGCTGGCGATGCTCAGTGGCCAGGTGGCGGCGGGCTCGACAACGCCCAGCGGCGCCAGGTAGATCAGCAGTGCCGGCATCATGCTCCACATGCCGAAGAACACCGCCACGGCGAGGCGCCACTGCAGGGGCTTGCGAATCCGGTCGGCGTTCTCGGCTGTGTTATCTGCGTCATCTGGAGGGCACAGTCGGTAGCCAAGCCTCTCGACGGCGTGCTGTAACTCGGCGAAGGACGTGCGGGTATCGTTCCAGCGCACCATGGCAGAGTCGGCGGCAAAGTTGACCGCGGCGCTGAAGACGCCAGGCTGGCGGCGGAGTTGAGCCTCTACCGCCG
>DATGNS010000058.1:0-2739 GCA_035306625.1 Pseudomonas sp.
CGATCTTGTGGCGCAGGGCCGGGAGGATGGCGGTGTCGGGGGTGGAGAGGTTGAAATTGGGCAGGGAATACATCAAGGCGCTCGATAGCACCGGGCGAGCCGGTGCGAAGGGAATGAAAAAGGGGAACGCCGGCACCTTACTTCCGGAAGCCGGGCGGGACAAGCGTCAGGGCGCCAGGGGCGTAGGGCGGACAGCGCTTTCCCGTCCGCCAATGGCCGAAGCTGCGTGCGGCGGACAGAACAGGTTGTCGGTCCTACAGTCTGTCCAGGCGCTTGCGCACCGCCGCTTCGATCCCCGCCTCGTCCAGCCCGCACTCGGCCAGCATCTCGCCGGGCTTGGCGTGCTCGACATAGCGGTCGGGCAGGCCCAGGTGCAGCAGCGGCTTGACGATGGCCTCGCTGGCGAGGAACTCGCTGACCGCGCTGCCGGCGCCGCCCATGATGCTGTTTTCCTCGATGGTCACCAGCAGCTCGTGCTCGGCGGCCAGCTGGCGCACCAGGTCCTGGTCCAGCGGCTTGACGAAGCGCATGTCCACCACGGTGGCATCCAGGGTATCGCCCACCTTGAGGGCTTCGGCCAGTTGCACGCCGAACACCAGCAGGGCGACACGCTGGCCCTGGCGACGCACCACGCCCTTGCCGATCTCCAGCGGCTGCAGGCCCGGCTCCAGCGGGGCGTTCGGGCCGGTGCCGCGCGGGTAGCGCACCGCCGCCGGGCCGTTGTACAGGAAGCCGGTGGTCAGCATGCGCCGCAGCTCGTTCTCGTCGCTGGGGGTCATGACGACCATGCCGGGGATGCAGCGCAGGTAGGAAAGGTCGAAGCTGCCCGCGTGGGTCGGGCCATCCTCGCCGACCAGGCCGGCGCGGTCGATGGCGAACAGCACATCCAGGTCCTGCACCGCCACGTCGTGGATCAGCTGGTCATAGGCGCGCTGCAGGAAGGTGGAATAGATGGCCACCACCGGTTTGGCGCCCTCGCAGGCCATGCCGGCGGCCAGGGTGACGGCATGCTGTTCGGCGATGGCCACGTCGAAGTAGCGGTCCGGGAAGCGTTCGCTGAACGCCACCAGGTCGGAGCCTTCCTTCATGGCCGGGGTGATGCCCATCAGGCGCGAATCCTGCGCGGCCATGTCGCACAGCCACTGGCCGAACACGTTGGAGTAGCGCGGGCCGGATGCCGGTTTCGGCGCCTTGGACGCGTCCTCCAGCTTGTTGATGGCGTGCCAGGTGATGGGGTCCAGCTCGGCCGGGGCGAAGCCCTTGCCCTTCTTGGTGACCACGTGCAGGAACTGCGGGCCGGACAGGTCGCGCATGTTGCGCAGGGTGGCCACCAGGGTCGGCAGGTCGTGGCCGTCGATGGGGCCGATGTAGTTCCAGCCCAGCTCCTCGAACAGGGTGCCGGGCACCAGCATGCCCTTGGCGTATTCCTCGGTGCGGCGGGCGATTTCCCAGGCCCCGGGCAGGCGCGAG
This sequence comes from Pseudomonas sp., assembly GCA_035306625.1. Taxonomy (GTDB): domain Bacteria; phylum Pseudomonadota; class Gammaproteobacteria; order Pseudomonadales; family Pseudomonadaceae; genus Serpens. Next base: position 1,471 of record DATGNS010000058.1, read on the forward strand.
AGGATCTTCTTGCTGCCCTCGCGCATGGAGGCGTAGGTGCGGCTGGAGAGGATCTTGGCCAGGTAGTTGGACATGCCGCCGACGTTGCGGGAAATCGACATGTCGTTGTCGTTGAGCACCACCAGCATGTCGGCGCCTGTTTCCGGGGCGTGGTTGAGCGCCTCGAAGGCCATGCCGGCGGTCAGCGCGCCATCGCCGATCACCGCGATGGCCTTGCGCTTGTCGCCCCGCAGGCGGTTGGCGATGGCCATGCCCAGCGCCGCGCCGATGCTGGTGCTGGAGTGGCCGACGCCGAAGGTGTCGTATTCGCTCTCGCTGCGGCGCGGGAAGGCGGCCAGGCCGTGCTTCTGCCGCAGGGTGTGCATGCGGTCGCGGCGGCCGGTGAGGATCTTGTGAGGGTACGCCTGATGACCCACGTCCCAGACCAGGCGGTCCTCCGGCGTGTCGAACACGTAGTGCAGGGCGATGGTCAGCTCGATGACGCCGAGGCCGGCGCCGAAGTGACCGCCGGTCTGGCCAACGCAGTAGAGCAGCTCCTGGCGCAGCTCATCGGCCAGCTGTTCCAGTTCCGCTTCGCTCAGGCGGCGCAGCTCTGCGGGCGTCGCGGCCCGGTCGAGCAGGGGCGTGGCGGGACGCTGGCGGGGAATCTCGTGGAACGTCTTGGGCATCAGACTGATCGTTTATCGGTGTAAAAGACGGCGCAGTTTACTCGAACCGGGGAACGCTGCCCAATCAGCCGTTCAATGAATGAACAGGCTCAGCAGCCACAGCCCCAGCAACAGCAGCAGCACGCCGGAAATGAAGGCGCGACGCAGCAGCGCACGCACCGCGGACACCAGGATCAGCAGTCCGACCACCAGCGCCGCCAGGCTGATCAGCGAGGCGTCCATGCCCAGCGCGCCGGCCAGGCCGTTGAGGAAGCCGCGACCGGCCTCGGCGATGGCGGCGAACAGACCGTACAGGGCATCGATGATCCAGCGCAGCAGGGTGCCCAGCGCTTCGCCCACGTTCTCAAAGAAGCCTTCTACCCGCATCGCGTCGACCTTTCCCGGTGAATGAAGGCGAAGTGTAGGGGGGATGCCGCCTGCTTTGCGAGCCGGGTGGCGAGCCCCAATGCGCGGCGGAATTGCGAACCCGTGGGCATTGGCTACTGTTTAACCAAGGCGACGGCCGCCAAGCGCCGCGCCTGCCGGCACAGCCTGCGGCACCGGCACGATCGCGGGCACCGGCAAGCCTGAGCAGGAGATGCGTGATGGACATGAACCGTCG